>JAOPYG010000461.1 GCA_025964685.1 Actinoallomurus sp.
CGAGGAGCAGTGGAAGCGGAGAACCAGTGAACGTTCCACCCCCGCCTCAGACCGCCGCGCCACGCGATGACGGTGACGTCGCCGTGGCCCTGCGCGGCGTGCGGAAGGTCCATGGGCGCAACGCCTCGGCCGTACGCGCACTCGACGTCGGCGACCTCGACTTCTTCAGTGGCACCTTCACCGCGGTGATGGGGCCGTCCGGATCGGGCAAGAGCACCCTGCTGCACTGCGCGGCGGGGCTGGACCGGCCGAGCGCGGGCACGGTACGGCTGGCCGGGACCGACCTGGCGCAGCTGTCGGAGACCGCGCTGACCAAGCAGCGCCGCACGCGGATCGGGTTCGTGTTCCAGGCTTTCAACCTTGTGCCGGCCCTGAACGTCCGGGAGAACATCCTGCTGCCCTCACGGCTGGCGCACACCCGTCCGGACCGGCGCTGGCTGGCGGAGGTGGTCGAGCGGGTGGGCCTGTCGGAACGGTTGCGCCACCGCCCGGCGCAACTGTCCGGCGGCGAGCAGCAGCGTGTGGCCATCGCCCGCGCCCTGTCCGTACGCCCCCAAGTGATCTTCTGTGACGAGCCGACCGGCGCGCTGGACACGACCACCGCGGCTCGGGTGCTGGAGCTGCTGCGTCAGGCGGTCGACGCCGACCGGCAGACCGTCGTCATGGTCACCCACGATCCGGTGGCGGCGTCGTACGCCGACCGCGTCGTGTTCCTGGCCGACGGCCGGATCGTCGACGACCTCGCGAGGCCGGGCGTCGAGACGATCGCCGACCGTCTCGCGCACCTGGGCGGCGCCCGCGCCGGCGGCGGTGTGTCGTCATGGTGAGGATCGCCTGGCGGATGCTGACCCAGCGTCCCGGGAGCATGATCGCGACCTTCCTGGCCCTGGGGTTCGCGGTAGCGATCGTGACGACGTGCGGGGCGATGCTGGAGTCGGGCGTGCGCTACCACGGCGCCGTGTCCCGGTACGCCGCCGCGCCCGTGCTCGTCGCGACCACCCACCTCGAGCTGACCGAGGGCTCGGGGGAGGACCGCAGCACCGAGAGCACCCCGCTCCCCGAGCGCGGCCGGCTCGACGCCTCACTGCCGGGCCGGATCTCGGCGGCGCCGGGCGTACGCGCGGTCGTCACCGACGTCGCAGTGCCGGGCGGGCTCATCTCCGATGCCGGTACGGCGGCGGTGGAGCTGCACCCCTGGTCGGCGGCGCCCCTCACTCCGTTCACCCTGAAGGCGGGTGCGGCTCCGGCGGGCGGCGACCAGGTGGTCCTCGACCAGAACCTCGCCGCCGGGATCGGAGCCCGGCCCGGCCGGCAGGTACGGATCGGCCTCGCCGCGACGACACGGACGTTCACCGTCGCCGGCATCGCCGCTGCCACCGGGACGGCTCCGAAGGCTCCAACGATCTTCCTCGACGACACGGAGGCCCGGGCCCTGTCCGGGGGTGTCGTCCAGGTCATCGGCGTCCTGCCCGCCCCGGGGACCGGGCCGAAGACGCTGGCCGAAACCGTACGTCACGCGCTCCCGCCGGCGCCCGCCCGCCTGTCCGGGGCGTACCCGCACGTCTTCTCCGGCGCCGGTCGTGGCAGCGTCGAGTCGCCCGACGTCGACAACGGACGCGAGTTCGTGATCGCCGTGTCGAGCGTCTTCGGAGGCTGCGCGCTGCTCATCGCCGTCCTGGTCATCGCCGGCACCGTGGGCCTGTCGGTCAAGCAGCGCCACCGCGACATCGCCCTGCTCCGCGCGCTCGCGGCGACTCCCCGCCAGGTGCGCCGGATGGTGGTACGCGAGGCGACGGGCCTGGGCCTGCTCGCCGCCGCCGCGGGCGTCTGGCCGGGCCTCGCGGGCGCCGACCGGCTGCGCGACCAGTTCGTCTCGCGCGGCATGGTTCCCGACACCTTCCGCACCCACCTGTCGTGGCTGCCGCCGCTCGTCGCGATGGCGTCCGCCCTGCTCATCGCGGTGGCCGCGGCCTGGACCGCCAGCCTTCGGGCCAGCCGGATCCGGCCGACCGAGGCGCTGGCCGAGACGGCCGTCGAACGCGGCGGCGTCGGCCTCATCCGCACCGCGCTCGGACTGGTCGCGCTGGCCGGCGGGATCACCCTCTGCGTCGTCTCCGCGTCCGTGAACGGTGACAGCGCGGCCGGCATCTCGGTCGCCACCGTGTTCACGCTGGTGGTGTCCGTCGCGTTCCTGAGCCCCCTGCTGATCCGCGCCGCCGCCGCGACGTTCGGCCGGATACTGCTCCTGGCCGGCGTCACCGGCCGGCTGGCCGCCGCCAACACCGCCACCTCGGCCCGTCGGCTGTCGGCCGTGGTCAGCTCCCTGGTCCTGGCGGTCGCGCTCGGTGGATCGCTGTGGTTCGTGCAGACCTCGGAGCTGCATGTGGCCGGCCGGCAGAGCCGCGCCGGCCTCGTGGCCGACCATGTCGTGACACCCGCCGGCCCCGGTCTGCCGCCGGAGGCGGCCGCGGCGATCCGGCGTACGGACGGCGTCGTGGCCGCCACCGGCGTCCTGCACGGCCGGCTCTTCTCACCGCAGGGCGGCTTCAGCGACTGGGCGGCCCAGGGCGTCGACCCGACCGGACTCGAGCGGACGATGAACCTCGGCGTCACCAGCGGAAACCTCGCCGACCTGCGCGGGGACACCATCGCCCTGGACACGCTGACGGCCGGAGCGCTGCACCTGCATGTCGGCGGGCGGTTCCACGGCTGGTTCGGCGACGGCGCACCGGCCACCCTGCGGGTCGTCGCGATCTACACGCGGGGGCTCGGCTTCGCTCCGGTGAGCGTCCCGCACGACACTCTGCTGCCGCACACCGGCGCGGGGCTGGACGACACGCTGCTGGTGGCGACCGGCCGTCCGGGGGCCGCCGCCGCGGTACGCGCGGAACTCGGCCGGCTGGCGCCCGGCGCCACGCTGCTGGAACGCGACGCCTACCAGGTGGGCCTGGACAAGAACCTGACCGAGAACGCCTGGACCAACCAGATGGTCACCGGCGTGCTGCTGATCTACGTGGTGATCGGCGCGGTGAACACCCTCGCCCTGTACGCGCTGGGCCGCCGCCGGGAGTTCGCGGTCCTCCGCCTGTCGGGCACGACAACGCCGCAGGTCATGCGCATGGTCCGGTTGGAGCAGGTGTTCCTTCTCGGACTGGCGCTGACCGTCGGCGCGTCGATCGCCGCGGCCACCCTGCTGCCGATGGTCAAGGGCATCACCGGCTCGGCCACGCCGTACATCCCACCGGCCGGCTGGGCGGCGGTGATCGGCGGCGTGATCCTGCTCGGCGGCGCGGCGACGATCGTGCCGGTCCGCCGCGTCCTCCGCACCCGCCCGGTCGACGGCATCGGCCTCCGCGAGTGACAGGTCTCCCCAGGGGTCAGTCTCTGGGAGGAGTCCGAACCGTCCCCGTGGGTGATGTGCGGGTGGACGGAAGTTCCTAACGTGGTTACCAGCAGATGCCAAGGAGGACGTGACATGAACGGTCTTTACCGTCCACGGGAGGGTCGGGTCATCGCTGGCGTGTGCGCGGGGATCGCCCGCCGATATGGTCTCGGCGCGTGGACCGTACGCTTGCTGGCGCTCATCTCCTGCGTGCTTCCCGGCCCGCAGTTCCTGATCTACATCGCACTGTGGATCATGATGCCGGACGAGCGGAAGTACGCCGCCTCGCGTCCGTGAGAAGGGTCGCCCACGGGCGGCTCACAGGCGTTCGACGGTCGCCGACGGCGGCAGGACTCCGCGGGTGTCCAGCACCATCGTGGACCGTGTCGCGACCAGTGACAGGTCGAAGGAACGGTGCGGTTGCAGCAGGATCACCAGATCCGCCGTCACCAGCGCTTCTTCCAGGTCATGGGTCCGTGGCACGGGCACGCCGTCGGCCGACCAGTCGTCGATGAGCGGGTCGACGTACGTGACCCGCGCGCCGGCGGCGCGTAGCCGGCGGGCCAGTGGTTCGGCCGGTGACTCGCGGCGGTCGGCGATGTCGGGCTTGTAGCTCACGCCGAGCAGCACCACGGAGGCGCCGTTGGCGCATCGGCCGTTCCGGTGCAGCAGGCGTGCGGCGCGTTCGGCCACGTACGCCGGCATCCGGTCGTTGACCTGCTGGGCGAGCTCGGCGAACTGAAACTGGTGCCCGAGCCGCCGTACCCGGTGGGACAGGTAGCTCGGATCGACCGGGATGCAGTGGCCGCCGACGCCGGGGCCGGGCCGGAACGGCTGGTAGCCGAAGGGCTTGGTGGCCGCGGCCGAGATGGTGTCCCACACGTCGATGGAGAGTTCGTCGCAGAGGATCGCGATCTCGTTGACGAGGGCGATGTTGACCTGCCGGTAGGTGTTCTCCAGCAGCTTGGCCATCTCCGCCTCACGGGTGCCGCGGACGGGCACCACCTGTTCGACGAGCTTGCCGTAGAACGCCATGGCCCGGTCGAGGCATGCCCCGGTCAGCCCACCGACGATCTTCGGCGTGTTGCGCAGGTCGTAGACCGGGTTGCCCGGGTCGATGCGTTCGGGCGAGTAGGCGAGGTAGAAGCCGGTCCCCGCGCTCAGCCCGCTCTTCTCCAGCAGCGGGCGCACGACCTCCTCGGTGGTGCCGGGCCAGGTGGTCGACTCGAGGACGACCAGCGTGTCGGCGCGCAGCTGGTCCGCGACCATCTCCGCGGCACCGGTCACCGCTCCGAGGTCGGGCCGCCGGTCCTCGTCGAGCGGCGTGGGAACGCAGATCACCACGGTGTCGGCCGCGGCCAGGACACTCGGGTCGGAGGTGGCGCGGAACCCCTGCGCGAGCAGGGTCGCGACCTCGCCGTCGGAGATGTCATCGACGTGGGACACGCCGGCGTTCAGGTGGTTCACCAAGCCGGCGTCGATGTCGAGCCCGACGACCCGCATCCCGTTGCGGACGGCCTCGCGGACCATGGGCATCCCCACATAGCCCAGGCCGACCACGGCGAGGTCCCATTCGACGACTCTCTCGTCCGGTGCCATTTCCATTTGCGCCCCCCCGATTCCACGACGTTGAAGCGGACCCGAATCCCGATCAGGGCATCGCACTCTCGGCGTAGGCCGGCCGCCCGCGGAACCAGGCCACCGTCCGCCGCAGGCCCTCCTCCAAGGGCACGGCCGTAGCGCCGGGGAACAGCAGGCGGAGCCGGTCGTCGGCCGCCTGCGAGTCGCGGACATCACCCGCGCGCGGCGGCCCGTGCCGTACCTCGACGGGTCCCCCCAGCACCACGCTCAGCCGCCGGCCGAGCTCCAGGACCGACACTCGGGTCCCGAACGCCAGGTTCACCGGCTCCGCGCAGGCCACCCGCCGGACCACCGCGTCGGCGAGCACCGCGGTCACCGTGCCCACGAAGGTGAAGTCGCGCGTCTGTTCCCCGTCCCCGTGGACGAGCAGTGGTTCGCCGCGCATCGCCGCGTCGATGAACGTCGGCACCACCGCCGCGTACGCGTGCCCCGCCGGTTGCAGCGGGCCGTACACGTTGAAGAAGCGGAAGGTCAGCACCGGCAGCGCGAAGCTCGTTCCGTACGCGAGAACGTAGGCCTCGCCGGCGAGCTTGCTGGCCCCGTACGGGCTGAGCGGCCGGGTGGGCAGGTCCTCGTGCTTGGGCAGGTACGGCACGGAGCCGTAGACCGATGACGAGGAGGCCGCCACCACATGGACCGATTCACGCCGGCAGGCCTCCAGCACGCGCACCGTCCCGGTGGCGTTGACGTCGTGGCTGGCCACCGGGTCGGCCAGGGACCGGGGGACCGAAGGGCGGGCGGCCAGATGGACGACGGCGTCCGCGTCCGCCACCAGCCGGGCGACGAGCGTCGCGTCCAGGATGCTCGTCTCGACCAGCTCGGCGCCGGTGCCGTCCAGGTTCTCCGCGTGGCCGGTGCTGAGGTCGTCGAGCGCGACGACCCGGTCGACCTCCGGCCGCTCCGCCAGCTCCCGGCACAGGTTGGCGCCGATGAAGCCGGCGCCGCCGGTGACAAGGACCCTCATCGGACCTCCTCTTTCCTTTGTACGGGCCACCAGCCCCGTTCCTCGGCGATGGACCCGTACATCCCGGTGATGTCGGAGACGAGGCGGCCGGGTCCGAACCGCTGTGTCGCGAACGCCCGCGCCCGGCGGCCCATCTCGCGGCGAGCGGGGTCGTCGAGGAGCAGGCGCGCGGCCTGGCGGGCCAGCTCGCCGGCGTCGCACGGGGCGAGCAGGCCGGTGACACCGTCGTGCACGACCTCGGCCACGCTTCCGACGCGTGTGGCGACGACCGGTACGCCCGCCAGCCCGGCCTCGATCAGGGAGACCGGCATTCCCTCGTTGTCGGAGGTGAGCAGGGCCAGGTCGGCCGCCGCGTACACGGTCTCGACGTCGGACCGCCAGCCCACCGTCCGCATCGCGTTCCCGAACTCCCGAGCCGCCTCCGCGACCTGTCCGGCCGCGTCACCGCCCCCGCAGATCACGAACCGCACGCCGGGCACCAGCCGGCGCAGCTCGCGGGCGACCTCCATCAGCCGGTCGGGCCGCTTCACGCGGGTCAGCCGCCCGACGAACGCGACGACCGGGTCCTCACCGGGAACCCCGAGCGCGAGGCGCGCGGCGGCGCGGTCGGGCAGCGTCCCGAGCGTGGTGCCCGGCGGCACCACGGCGTACTGGCCGGGGCGGCCGATGCCGGCGGCGATGAGCTCGTCGCGCACGCGTGTGCCGACGGCGACGAGACGGTCGCTGACCATGGCCGACATCCGTTCGGTGCCCACCACCAGCCGCGTCTTCGCCGGCGAGAAGTATCCGTACAGCAGATGCCCGTGGTAGGTGTGAACGCGCACCGGCACCCGCGCGAGCACGGCCGCGGTTCGTCCCAGCAGACCGGCCTTGGCGGTGTGGGTGTGCACGATGTGCGGCCGGAACCTCCGCATCTCGGCGACCAGTGACGCGACCGCCCGCGCGTCGCCGGCGGGCCGCACGGAGCGGCCGAGCGTCGCCACCCGGTGCGGGATGATGTCGCGCGCGCGCAGGTCCAGGTAGTCGGCCTCGCCCGGCTCCACCACCCCGGTGTAGAGGCGCTGCTCGAACCGTTCCGGATCCAGCCCGCGCATCAGGATGCTGGTCTGGAGGGCCGGTCCGCCGACGTTCATCCGCGCGATGACGCGCATCACCCTGATGCGCTCGGTGCCGGTCACGGCAGGACCAGGTCGGGGCGTGGCGCCGCCTCGCGTCGCGCGTCGGTGATGACGTCGTTCAGCACGTCGGACAGCGTGTACCGGGGCGCCCAGCCGGTCAGCGTGCGCAGCTTCGTCGTCTCGGGGACCCTGCGCTGCATGTCCTCGAAGCCGGCGCCGTACGCCTCGTCATAGGGCACCATCCGGATCCGCGAGCCGCTCTCGCAGCGCTCGATGATCGCCTCGGCGAGACGGCCGATGCTGATCTCCTCCGACGATCCGATGTTGAAGGTGTGGCCGATGGCGGCGTCGTCGTCGAGCAGCCGGAGCAGGGCCTCCACCACGTCGAGCACGTGGGCGAAACAGCGCGTCTGCCGGCCGTCCCCGAACACCGTCAGCGGCTCGTCGCGCAGGGCCTGCTGCACCAGCCTCGGGATGACCATGCCGTACGCCGCGCTCTGCCGGGCGCCGACGGTGTTGAAGAGCCGTACGACGATCGTCGGCAGGCCGCGTTCGCGGTGGTAGCAGTTGGCGAGGATCTCATCGACGGCCTTGGCGGTGCTGTAGGCCCAGCGCACGATCGACGGGCTGCCCAGGATTCGGTCGGCGGTCTCGTGCAACGGCCCGAGGGAGTTCTTCCCATAGATCTCGGACGTGCTGGCCATGAGGATCTTGCGGCGGTACCGATGCGCGGCCTCGATCACGACCTGGGAGCCGCGGATGTTGGTGGTCAGCGACTTCAGCGGCTGTTCCACCACGAGACGGACGCCCACCGCCGCGGCCATGTGGATGACGACGTCGCACTGGTGCACCAGTTCGTCGACCACCAGTTCGTCGAGGACCGACCCGTGGACGAAATGAAATCCAGGAGCCTCGCTCGCCTCGTCCAGATTGGTCAGCCGTCCCGTCTGGAGATTGTCCAGAGCGACAACCGAGTCACCACGGGCTAAAAGCGCATTGACAAGATAGGAACCGATGAAACCGGCTCCGCCCGTCACCAAATACTTCGTCTCGGTCCTGTCCGCCATGACACGCCCTCTCGAAATTCCAGGTGGCCAGCGAAGATGCGGATACCCTTCGTGATCACGTAGTCACATCAGGCTAGGTGCTGGTGATCAAAAAGTGGGTCATCAGGTCACCCGGCCACGACATCTCTTGGCGCGTATCAAAAAGGCGCCGACGGGCAGGGGAAGATGCGACGCGGCGGCACGACCACGGATGCGCTCGCGGCCAGGCTTCGCCGTGCGGCGTCCGGCTGGACACGGCCGGCGTCTCTGGTCCCGCTGGCCGCGCCGCTGGTCACGTTCCTGGCGGTGAACCGCTCCTGGCCGGCCGTCGTCGCGGTGGGCATGGCGGGCGTGGCCCTGCTCGCCACGTGCGGCCCGGTCGCGGTGCTCGGGCTGGTCCCGCTGAGCCTGCTCGGCGGGGCGGTGCCCGGTTCCACGAGCATCACGCTCGGTGCCATCGGCGTGGTGGCACTGATCACAGCGGTGCAGGTGGTGGCCGGGCACCGGCGGCTCCGCCCGCCGCACCTGTGGATGTCGCTGCTCGGCCTGCTCCTGCTCCTCGCCTACCTCTTCCCCGCGGTCAAGGTCGGGCGGGCACCGAGCCGGTTCTCCGACCTCGTCTGCCTGCTCGCGGGCCTGGGGCTCACCGCCGCGATCGCCGCGTCACCACCGCCGCCACGGGCCGTGGCCAGGGTCACCGCCCTGGTCGGAGCGATCACCGCGGGCTGGGTGCTGCTGGCCGGCGACCGCGTGGACGGCCGTCTCGAAGGACTCGGTCTCAACCCCAACTATCTGGGGGCCTTCCTCGCACTCCCGCTCATCGCCGCGGTCGGGCTCGCGCGGCACCGGAAGCCGATCTGGCTCGTCCCCGGCGCGGTCTGTCTCGCCGCGATGGTCGCGACCCAGTCGCGGGGGGCGGTGGTCGCCGGAACGGTCGGCGTGGCCCTCGTGCTCATCCAGGGCCGCCGGCGCGGCATCCAGGCGGTGATCGTGATCGCGGCCATCGGGTTCGGCGCGGTCTTCCCCGGTGTCATCGACGCCGCCGAGCGCGTCGCCGTGGGCGGCCGGCAGGCGACCGAGCTGAGTCAGAACTCCTCGGTGCGCGAGCACGTGGCGTGGTGCGCGGCGAAGGTCGCGGTCGAGCACCCACTCCGCGGCATCGGCTACGGCATGTTCCCGTCCTATGCCGAGAATTCCACCAGCCTCGGCATTTACGTCGCCACTCATAATGATTTTCTGCGCTTGGCGGCAGAGGCAGGAATTCCGGCACTCGGCGCTTTTCTCATCTTGATCTGGCTCGCGATGAAAAGTCCCGGATCAGGGGACCTGGCAGTGCCACGGGCGATGGCCGCCGGCTATGCGGTCAGTCTGCTGTTCGCCAATCAGCTGTCCAGCCTCGTGGTGAGCATGCCGTTCTGGCTGGCATTGGGCTGTCTGCTCGCCGCTCCCGAGCCGCGCGGCACTCATATCACTTCGGCACTGGAGGAACAAAAACATGATCGATGACCGGAACGAGGTCCTCACCGGTGACCGGTTCGCGTTCGGCAGCAACTGGCGCGCCTTCATCGAACTCGTGGACGAGAGGAGGATCAAGGCCGCCGTCGACTCACTCGGCGGCCCGCTGGGCACCACCGACCTGACCGGACGCACCTTCCTCGACGTCGGCTGCGGGAGCGGCCTGTTCTCACTCGCCGCCCACCGGATGGGCGCACGCGTCCGGTCCTTCGACCATGACGCCGAGTCGGTCGCCGCGACGATCGAGCTGCGCGAGCGGTTCGCCGCCGACGCGGCCTGGACCGCCACCCAGGGCTCGATCCTCGACGAGGAGGGCGTCACCGGGCTCGGCCGGTTCGACGTCGTCTACTCCTGGGGCGTGCTGCACCACACCGGCGACCTCTGGCGCGCGATGGACCTCACGTCCCGTCTCGTGGCGCCGGACGGCCTGCTGTTCATCTCCGTCTACAACGACCAGGGGCTGGAGAGCCGCATGTGGCGCCGCGTCAAGCGCCGCTACAACAGGTCCGGTGCGCTGGCGCGGCGGCTGCTCGTCCTGGCCAGCGCCGCCTACCTCTACCGTCGCCGGGCGCCGGCGGGCGTCCTCGCGATGATGCGCGGCGGGAACACCGCGTTCGTACGCTCGCCGCGGGCGCGCGGCATGTCGGCAAAGCACGACCTGGTGGACTGGGTCGGCGGGTATCCCTTCGAGGTGGCCAAGCCGGAGCAGGTGTTCGCCTTCATGCGCGAACGCGGCTTCGAGCTCCGCTACCTGAAGACCTGCGCCGGCGGGCTCGGCTGCAACGAGTACGTCTTCGAGCGTGGCGACGGGTCAGGAGCCCCGGCGGATCGCTGACAGCCGGGCGAGACCGCTCCGTACGTAGGCCGCCTCCGCGGGACCGGGCAGCAGGTCCCGTGGGGAGGCGCCGGTGGCGCGGAGGAACCACGCGGTCTGCAGTCCGGCCAGCGCGGTGTACGCGACGCTGGAGGCGATCGCGCTGCCGACGATGCCGTACGCCGGCACCAGCACGAGGTTCAGCGCGATGTTGACGAACAGGGCCGCGACGGACATGGCCGACGCGAGCATCGGGCGGTCGAGCCGCAGCAGGAAGGCCCCGATCGGCCGGGTCGCGCCGAGGGCCAGCAGCCCGGGAGCCAGCGCGAGCAGCGACGGCACACTGCCACGGAACGAGGATCCGTAGACGATCGGGATCAGCGGCGGCGCCATCGCGCACATCAGGCCTACCGAGGTGAGCGCGACGATCGCGGTGAGGCGCGTGACGCCCAGGGTCGTGGCGGCGGCGTCCTCATCGTCGGCGTCGAGCTGCCGGGGGAGCGCGATCTGCGCGATGGCGTCCGTGACCAGGCGGGTCAGCTCGGCGAGACTCACCGCGAGGGAGTACAGGCCGACCGCGGCCATCGTCGTCAGCCCGTCCAGGATCAGGATGTCGGAGCGGAAGAGCAGGAAGACCGAGGCGAGCCCGAGGTGGTACCGCAGGCCGCGGTCGAGGGCGCGCCGCGCCAGCGCCCCGTCCCAGTACCGGAACCGCGGCCGCACCGCCGGTACGAGCACGATGAGAGGGACCGCCGAGGTGAGCGCCCACAGCGCGACGACCTGGGAAGGGGACAGCCGCGTCACCGCCGACAGGAGCAGTAGCACCCCGCACTGCAGCAGGCCGCCGAGCAGGGCGGCCTTGTTGACCACCTGAACCTGGGACCGCAGGACGAGGATGTTGTTGAGGTAGAGCACCGCCATCGCGCAGGGGATGGCCGCGAGTGCCGTCGCGAGCCGGCCGTAGCCGGCGACCGGGATCACGGCAGAGCCCAGGACGCCGACGATCAGCGCCGCGGCCAGCGCGGCCAGAGCGCCGACGGTGAGTCCCAGCACGAGGCTGTTCGCGGCGAGGGATCGCTGATCGGCCGCCCGCGACCACAGAAAGACGTGCGACTGCTCGATCGAGAGATGGCCGACGGCGAGCGTGATCGTGGCGATCGTCACGATCACGAAGTAGACGCCCCGTCCCTCCGGCTGCAGCTCCCGGGCGATCACGACACCGCTGAGCCCGCCCAGAACCATCAAGGTGGCGCGCGCGACGACGGTATGCGCGACCCGGCGGACCAGGGTCCTCACCGGAGCGGCGCCCGGCACCCGGCGAGCTGCAGCGGGCCGATCGGGAGGACGACGCGGAGGGGCCGGTCCGCCATCTAGGCCCGCCAGTTGTCGGCGCCCGCCGCGATGGCGGTGCTGGCCCGCGTGTGGGCCCCGTCCACGAAGGTGCGGTGCCACAACTCGAACTGGATCAGGGCCCAGATCCGCGGGCTGTGGTCGGTGCCCTCGTCGTGCTCGCGGAGGAGCCGCGCGACCGCCGTGGGCCGGAACAGGCCGCGCGAGCGTGCCGTGTGATCGGTGAGCAGGTCCGAGGACAGATCGCGCAGCTCGGTCCGCAACCACGCCGCGAGCGGTACGCCGAACCCCATCTTCGGCCGGTTGATCAGCTCGGGCGGCAGCCAGTCGGCGACGGCGCGCTTCAGCAGGTACTTGGTCGTGCGCGAACGGATCTTCAGGTCGGTAGGGAGCCCGGCGGCCCACTCCATCAGGTGGTGGTCGAGGAACGGCGACCGCGCCTCGATGGAGTTGGCCATCGTGGTGATGTCGGACTTCACCAGCAGGTCGCCCGGAAGGTAGGTGTTGACGTCGACGTCCATGATGGCGCCGATCTGCGAGCCGGCGCGTGACGCGGCGAACGACGCGTCCATGATCTCGTAGCTGTCGATCCCGTCGAGCTGCTCCCGCAGGGCGTCGGAGTAGAGCGCGAACTTCTGCTCGGGGCTGAAGTAGGACATCATCCGCGCGTACCTGCGGGGGAGCGGATGGCTGAGCAGCTCCAGCACCCGCCCGACCTTCCACGGCGGTGACTGCGGCGCACCGCGCGACGTGAGCAGCGAGCCGAGACGCTCGAGACGCGGCCGCATCGCGGGCGGCAGCGAGATCCGGCGCGTCCGCGCCATCGCTACATAGCGCCGGTAGCCGCCGAAGATCTCATCGCCTCCGTCGCCGTTGAGCACGACGGTCACCCGCTCCCGGCTCATCTTGGCCACGTAGAAGCTGGGGATCGCCGACGAGTCGGCGAACGGCTCGTCGAAGTGCCACGCGAGCGTCGGCAGCACGTCGATCGCGGACGGCCGGACGACCAGCTCGTGGTGGTCCGTGCCGTACCACTCGGCCAGCTTCCGCGCGTAGCGCCGTTCGTCGAACTGGTGCTCGTCGAAGCCGATGCTGAAGGTCTTCACGCGCCCGGAGGTCTGGCGGGCCATCGCGGCCACGACGGCCGACGAGTCGAGGCCGCCGGACAGGAAGGCGCCCAGGGGGCGTTCGCTGACCATGCGGACGCGGGTGGCGTCCAGGAGCTTGTCCCGGAGTTCCTCCGCCGCCTCGCGCTCGTCGGTCACCGGGCGCGGTGTGCAGTCCAGCCGCCAGTAGCGGTGCAGCGCGTGCCGGCCCTTCTGCCACACCAGCAGATGTCCGGGCGGCAGCTTGTGCACGTCGCGCAGGATGGACCAGGGAGCCGGAACGTACTGGTAGGTGAGGTAGTGGTGGAGCGCCACCGGATCGATCTCACGCGGCATCGACGGGTCCTGCATCAGCGCCTTCAGCTCGGATCCGAAGACGAGTGAGGTGCCGTCGGACCGCCAGTACAGCGGCTTCTTGCCGACCCGGTCACGGGCGAGCAGCAGGCGCCGCTTCCGCGCGTCCCAGATGGCGAACGCGAACATCCCGCGTAGCCGGTCGACCAGCCGGTCGCCGTACTCCTCGTACAGGTGGACGAGGCACTCGGTGTCGCCCTCACTGGTGAAGCGGTGGCCGCGACGGCGCAGTGAGTCCCGCAGTGTCGCGAAGTTATAGAGCTCGCCGTTGAGCACGGCGGCCACGGTCCGGTCCTCGTTGTAGACGGGCTGGTCGCCGCCGGCCACATCGATGATCGCGAGCCGGCGCATACCCAGGGCGGCGTGCTCGTCCGTGTGGAAGCCATCGCCGTCCGGGCCCCGGTGGATCAGCGCCTCGCACATCCGGTGGACCAGCCCGGCGTCGGGTGCGCCGGCCGACACGCTGCCCGCTATTCCGCACATCGGCGCTCCAGCAGCTCTTGGTAGATGTGGACATGGCGGTCGACCATCGCGTCGGCGTGGAGGTGCCGGAGGCTCCAGGCGCGGGCCCGCGTCCCCAGGCAGGCGGCCAGCTCGGGGTCGCCCAGTACGCGGCCGAGCCCGTCGGCCAGCGCCTCACTGTCGGAGGGCGGGACCAGGACCCCGCGGTCCCGCAGCAGCTCGCCGGTGCCCCCGACGTCGGTGGCGACGACCGGCCGTCCGGCCGCCATGGCCTCCATGACGGCGTTGCTCATGCCCTCGTGCAGAGAGGGCAGCGCCACGACCTGCGCGCGCGCGAGCAGCGGCTCGATGTCGGTACGGGTGCCGAGGAACCGCACGTCGATCCGCAGTTCCGCGGCCTGTTCCTCCAGCGCCCGGCGTTCGGGCCCGTCACCGACGAGGACGAGGGTGCAGGTCAGATCCTGGTCGCGCAACCGTGCGACGGCGTCGAGCAGGAAGCGGTGGCCCTTGTCGGGTTTGAGGTTGGCGATGCAGAGGATGACCGGTGCCGTGCTGTCGAGCGTCGCGGGCGGCGCCGGGTCGAAGGCGGAGTCCGGCAGGCCGTTGTACACCGTCGTGATCTTGTGGGGACGTACTCTCTCGTGGCGCCAGGTGTCCTGGGCGACGGCCTCGGCGTTGGCGACGATCAGGTCGGTCACGCGGGTCGCGAGACGTTCGACCGCCAGCAGGACGCGGCGGCCGCGCTTGAAGTCCCCGAGGCTGCGCCGGCCCGCCACGACCACCTTGATCCTGGCCAGGCGCGCGGCCGGAGCGGCCGTCACGTAGCAGTGGAACAGGAACGCGTGCAGAATGTCGGGCCGCAGGCGACGCAGGCTGCGGACGAGCCGCGCGAAGGCCACGGCGTTGGCCACCAACATGCGCGGACCGGGTGCGCTGGAGACGAAGCCCAGACGTACGACGGGGATTTCCGCCTCTCGCAGCCCGCTCTCTCGCGGGCCGCCCTTGAACATCAGCAGCACATGGACGTCGACGCCTCGGGAGCGCAGGCCCTGCGCGAGCAGGACGACCTGTTTCTCCGTGCCGCCGAGGCCGAGCTGGCCGATGAGCAGGCAGACGCGGGTGGGTGAGCCGCCGCGCGGCCCGGCCGCCTCCGTCGGCCGGGCGTGCTCGGCGAACCCGTGGCCGCTCCCCTGATCGTCGCGTGTACGAAAGTCAGTCATCCCGCTCGCATCTCCAATTCCGGCGGGTCGTCGCCGTGTGTGCCGGTGCGGTCGTGTCCCGGCACACACGGCCTGCCCGTCAGGCGGGCGACGTGAAGGTCAGCTCGCGCAACCGGCCACCGAGCCCGGGGGAGCGCAATTGTTCGGAGTGTTGTTGCGAACGAGGCTGGTGATCAGCGACACCCGGCTCGTGACACCGGCATTGAAAATGCCGCCGCCGTTCGTCGCGGTGTTGAGCTCGACCGGCGTGCGCTCCAGGATCAACCGGCCGTCCGCGGCGTTGAAGAGTCCCCCGCCGGTGGCGCCGGCGGTGTTCTGGTCAAAGGTGGTCCTGAACGTCTGGGTCTGGCCACCCTGACCGTTGTAGATGCCGCCGCCATTCGTGTTGGCGCGATTGCCCCTGATGATGCTGATCTCGATGACGAGGGAACCGTCGTTGTAGAGGCCACCGCCACCACCGCCGCCCGTGCGGGTCGTGTTGTTCTGGATGAGCGTGTTGGCGACGTTGAGACGCCCACTGTCGTTGGAGATGCCGGCGCCGTTGTCCGCGGTGTTGCCCTGGATCGTCGTCTGGACGAGCGTGATGGTGCCGCGGGAGTTGAGAATGCCGCCGCCTGTGTCGTTGGTCGGTACGGTGGCGTCGGTCAGGCCGCGGGTGACGAAGAGACTCCGCAGGTCGAGACTGGCGCCCGCCGCGACCTCGATGATCCGGAACGGCGCCGCGGCGGCCGACCTGGTGATCGTGGTCGAGGTCCCGCCGAGGATGCGGAGGTCACCGGTGATCAGCAGCCCGTCCGGCCCCCGCCCGGTCGCCGACGGCGCGGTCAGCGCGTAGGTGCAGTTCGAGGCGAGCAGAAGCGTGCCCGAACCGACCGCGTTGGCGGCGTTGACCGCAGCGACCAGTGCCGGCGAGTTGCAGGGCACGTTCACGGTCTGGCGGGCGTACGCCGGCTGCGCGACGGCCATTCCAGTAACCATCAGTACGGCGGTGCCGATGCCGCCAGAAATTCTCATTGCCGAACCCATCAGGCCCTCCTGGCCAATCTGGACATTTCCCTATGTGGGTGGCGGAATTGTTTCCATAGGCCACTTCGGAAAATGGAATCAGTGATCCTCGTGCATAAATCAGGCCGCACGCTACCACGCTGTGCAGACTAATTAAACCTTCGAAATATTGACTATTGCTGGCAACCCTTTATTCGGTCGAATGTTTCGGTTCGCGGTGTCCCGAAACGTGCGCTGACGTGCATCGATGCACCGTGTTTTGCGGCAGGCGTCACGCGGTACCACAGCTGATGAGTTTCTGCCGTCAACGAGAGACCAGGCCAATGGCAATGACGTGGGTGGCGGTCGCGGCATTCGCGCTGGTCGGGATATTGACCGAATTCGCCCGCAGGCTGGCCGTTCAGCTGGCGTTGACCGACCGTCCCGGCATGCGGAAGAGCCACGACAACCCGACTCCCTACCTTGGGGGCGTCGTCATCGTCATCGGCGTTCTCGCCCCCACGGCCATCGCGGTGGGCGGCGGCGACCCACGCGTGCGGATCCTGCTGGTGGCGGCGACGGCGGTCGCGCTGCTCGGCCTGGTCGACGACGTGCGGCCGCTGTCTCCGTACCCGCGCCTGGCCATCGAGGGACTGGCCGCCGTGACGGTCGTGGGCGGCCAGGTGGAGATCTTCGGGAACTGGCTCGACTACGTCGTGCCGGTGGTGTGGATCGTGCTGATCACCAACTCCTTCAATCTCCTCGACAACATGGACGGCGCCGCGGCCGGCGTCGCCTGCGTGACGGGGGCGGCCCTGGCCCTGCCGGCCGTGATGGTCGGACAGCGAAGTATCGGCGTGCTGCTCATCGCCCTGGCTTGCGGGTGTGCCGGGTTCCTTCCCCACAACTGGACACCGGCACGGATCTTCATGGGCGACGCCGGCTCCCTGTTCCTCGGGTTCGTCATCGCCGCCTCGGCGCTGCTCGTCTTCGCCCCGTCCGGCCACGACACGAACGTCGCCGGGCCGCTCATGGTGACATTCGTCGCCACCGTCGACACCTGCGTCGTTCTGGTCTCCCGGCACCTCGCGGGCCGGCCGCTGATGCTCGGCGGCACCGACCACGTCTCACACCGCCTGCGCCGGCTCGGCCTCAGCACCGGACAGGTCGCCCTGGCGCTGTCCGGGGCCGCCGCCGTGACGTGCCTCGCGGTGATCCCGGTCCTGCGGGGCTGGCTGCCGGCACCCGTGCCGCTCGCCATCGGGGCAGGGCTCGGCGCGTTCCTTGTGTGGCTGCTGCTGAAGGTGCCCGTGTACGCGAAGCACGACGACCACCTACGGACGACGTGAGATCTCTGTGAAAGGCAGCGGCATGGAACTCTTCCACTACCTGCGCCTCCTGCGGCGCCGATGGTCCATCGTGGCGGCGTCGGTCCTGCTCGCGTTGATCGCGGCCGCCCTGGCCACGGCGCGGATGAGCCCGCAGTACGCCGTGTCGATCACGATGGTCGTGTCCGTGCCCGACGACGGCGAGAATCCGGCCGCCGCGTACCAGGCGGCCCTGTTGTCGCAGGACCGGGCGAAGTCGTACGCCAAGCTGCTCCAGAGCCGGTCCGTCGCGGCCGCCGTGTCGAGCGCGCTGGGCGACGGCCTGACCGCCGAGGAACTGCAACGCAAGATCAGCGCCGCGGTGGTGCCGGAGACGGTCCTGCTGCGGGCCACCGTCACCGATCGGTCTCCGGCGCTCGCGATGCGGATCGGCCATACCCTCGGCACCGAGTTCGCCCGTTACGTCGACGGCCTCGAACGGCCGGAGAGCAGCGCGCCGGCCCGGGTGCGCGTCACGGTCGCCGACGACGCGGACCTGCCGCGGGACCCGGTGAGCCCCCGGCCGTTGCGCAACCTGGGGCTCGGGCTGGTGGTGGGCCTGGTCATCGGAGCGCTCGGCGCCGTCCTCCGTGACCTCACCGACACGTCGATCCGTTCCGCGCGGTCGCTGCGCGACGCCGCCGGCGGCGTCCCGCTCGGTGCCGTCACCTCCGACGGCCGCCTCGGCTTCGGCGTGCGGGGCGACTCTCCGCACGCGGAGGCGTTCCGCGGCATCCGCACCAACCTGCGCTTCGCCGAGGGCGACGCGCTTCCCCGATCGGTGGCGGTGACCAGCGCGCTGCCCGAAGAGGGCAAGTCGATGATCGCGTGCAACCTCGCCGTCTCGCTCGCGGAGGCGGGCTGGCGGGTCATTCTCCTGGACGCCGACCTGCGGGGTTCCCGCCTCGCCGCGCGCCTGGACATCGACGAGACGCCGGGTCTGACGGACGTCCTCGCCCACGACCGGCCGGTGCGAACGCTGCTCCGGCAGTGGGGGCCCGACTCGCTGTCCGTCCTGCCGGCCGGCTCGGCCACGGGTGGCTCCGGTGAACTGCTCGCGTCACGGAAGCTGCCGTCGGTCCTGCGGGAGCTCGAACGGCAGGCCGACATCGTCGTCGTCGACACGCCGTCCCTGCTGTCCGTCACCGACGCCGCCATCCTCGCGCGCGGCTGTGCCGGAGCGATCCTGGTCGCCTGGCACGGCCGGACACGCCGGGAGGACGTCGTCCGGGGCGTCGAACGGCTGGAGGCGGTGCACGCCAGAGTGGTGGGAACCGTGCTCAACGGCGACCAGCCGACGGGCCGGCCACCGGGCCAGGGCGGATTCCGCCTGCTCCGGTCGATCCACCACCGGCGGCTCGCCGCACAGCGCTGACGTTCAACGCGGCTGGGAATCCAGGTCGCTCAAGATCACCGACAGTGCGTACGGCGCGCCGAAATTGGTGAGCGAATGCCGTCGGCTGAGCTGACCTGCCATTTCCATACCGTTCCCTCGGCGGCGCGGCCGCAAGCGTCGGCGGTGCGGGGCCGACGGTCACCGGGGCCAGACATAGGGCAGGTCATCAGGCACGTCCGGGAACACCACCAGGCCGGTCGCGGGAACGGACGGTCACCGTCGTGCTACCCGCCTGCGACGCGCGCCAATGCGGGGGTGCGGTCCCGCGACGGCTCGGCCGGATTGATGGCGGGCGTCGGGGGAAGTATCGCGCGGAGGCCCCCACCTGTGTGCGCGGGCCGTGGCAGGAGCGGGCCGCGAGCCGGTGCCGCAAGGAGGGGAGCGACTTCGTGGCGGATGAGGACGACCGGCCCCTGCGTCCCGGGAGATGGCCGCTGCGGCCGGTGCCGCGCTCTCGATGGTCGGCCCAGAGACCGACGGTGGACGACGCGGACCCGGCACTGATCACGGCGGCGCTCAAGCGCGCCCAGGCGCGGCCGTCGGGCAACTGGTTCGTGGTCGCGGCGAGCGATGACGTACGGGCCGACCGGCCGTTCGGCGCCAGGGTGACGGGGCGGGAGATCGTCCTGTGGCGGGACCGTACGGGAGCGCCGGTGGCCGGGCCGGGCGCGTGCCCGCATCTCGGCGCACCTCTGGCGCGGGGACGGGTGGCGGACGGCTGCCTGACGTGCCGATGGCACGGGCTGCGCCTGCCCGCGGAGGGCACGGAAGAGTGGCGCCCGCTGCCCGCCTATGACGACGGGGTGCTCGTCTGGGTGCGCCTCGACCCGTCCGGCGGTGAGGCGCCGCTCGACGAGCCGGTGCCGGCGGCCCGGCCGCGGCCGGAGGGCGCAGTCGGGGCGGTCGCCCGCATGGTGGGGGTCTGCGAGCCCGGCGACGTCGTCGCGAACCGCCTCGATCCCTGGCACGGCGCCTGGTTCCATCCGTACTCCTTCACTCACCTCCGGGTCGAGTCGACGCCGGACGAGGCCGATGACCGGTTCCTGGTGCGGGTGACCTTCCGGGTCGGCCCGTGGCTCGGCGTCCCGGTGCTGGCCGACTTCAGCTGCCCGGACCCCCGCACGGTGCTGATGCGCATCGTCGAGGGTGAGGGCGAGGGCAGCGTCGTGGAGACGCACGCGACCCCGCTCGGCCCCGGCCGCGACGGCCGTCCCCGTACGGCGGTGATCGAGGCGGTGGTCGCGACGTCGGACCGGCCGGGGTTCGCGGTGGCGCGGGTCGCGGCGCCGTTGCTGCGGCCGATGATGCGGCGTGCGGCGAGCCGTCTGTGGCGCGACGACCTGGCGTACGCCGAGCGGCGTTACGCGCTGCGTTCCGGCACGGTCTGAGCCCGCCGGCGCAGGCGCGGCGGGGTGAGGCGGCCACGTGTGGGCACGGTCGTCAGCGGATGCCCGGCCAGGCCCCAGCCGGACAGCAGCAGGTTGGCCGCGTGCCATCCGGTCGTGGCGGCGCGTTCCATCAGCGCCACCGGCAGGTCGATCCGGATACCGTCGCCGGCCAGCATCAGCCCCGGCGTCGGGCCGGCCACCGTCGGCCGGTCGGCGAAGGTGCCCGGGGCGAACAGCGGGCAGTCGGCGTGCCACTCGGAGAACTCGCCCACCACGGAGGCGGCCGCGGTCTCCGGATACAGGTCGTGCAGCCGGTCCAGCAGGCGCGCGGAGATCTCGCCCTGTGGTCCTGCCGCCGCGTAGGCATGCAGTTCGACCACCGAGCCGCCGGTCGCGTCGGCCCATGCCGCCGCCTCGCGGTCGTACCGCTCCAGCACGCTGATGTTGTCCAGCGGTGCGAGGCCGCCGGCGGCGAGAAAGGCGGGCCGGTCCGCGGCGACGGGCCGGTCCAGCCACAGCCGGCGGACCAGGAACGGCGGCGCCGTCGACAGGGCGGCGATCCGCCGCCGCCAGTCGGGGGTGCCGAGCGCGGGCGAGGCGGCGATCAGCGAGCGCAGTCCCGGCACGTCGAGGGCCAGCACGAGGGCGTCGGCGCGCAGGGTCTCGTCGTCGAGGTCCACCGCGAACCCTCCCGGCTCGGGCCGGACGGCGCCGACCGGCGCGCCGAGCCGCACCCGGCCGCCCAGCGCCGCCAGATGTTCGCCCAGCGGCGTCCACAGGCCGGGCAGCGGCACATTCGGCACGTCGAACAGCAGCCCCTCGGACGAGCCGAGGAAGTACAGGTGGAACATGACCGCGAGCTCGGCCGCGGACAACCGGTCGGGCGGCGCGAAGAAGCTGCGGGAGAACACCTCGAAGGCCAGGTGGCGCGCTGCCGGCGGGAAACGCAGCCGGGCCAGGAACTCCTCGGCGTCCAGATGGTCCAGCCGCCGGTACGTCTCCGGCACGCTGACGTTCATCAGGGGCAGTGCCGCGCGAGCGTCCAATCGCAGCAGGTCACGCGGCTTGAAGGTGGGGCTGCGGAGGGCGAAGGCCAGGGCGTTCAACGGCGGGGTGCGGGGCAGGCCGCGGAAGGTGTCGGTGCGGCCCTTCGCGTCGATGAGGGGATAGTCCGGAACGGCGGTGAGCCGGCTCAGGTCCGGATCCGTCCGGCGTAGCAGCGTGCGCAGGTTGTAGTACTGACGGAAGAACGCGTGGAAACCGCGGCTCATGCCCACGCCGGTGCCGTCGGGCAGCGTCTCGGTCCAGCCGCCGGCCCGGCCACCGAGATGGTCGCGGCGCTCGCACAGGTCAACGGTGACGCCGCGTTCGGCCAGGGCGATCGCGGCCGTGAGCCCGGCGATCCCGGCGCCGACCACGACCGCGCGGGGGCGCCGGGGCAGCAGCCCGGCGTCGCGCGCCCCGCGGGGCGGGGCGTGGCGCACCCGGCGCCGATCCGTACCGGCCGCGACGTCGCGGCAAACGGCCGTCCGTCCGGCCCCAGGCCGCGGAAGGCGTGCACGATGCCCTTCTGCCAGCCGCTCATGGTGCCGGCACGCACGTCGGCGAACCCGGCACGGCGCAGCCGCTCGGTGAACTCCTCCGGTCCGTCGAAGTCCAGTGCGCTGCGCCACAGGTAGCGGTACAGGCTCGCGTCACCGGTCATGAGACGCCCGGCCGGAATGATGACCGTCCAGCACACCGTGTGCCAGATCAGCCGGGTCACCGGGCTGTCCCGCACCGAGTAGTCGTGCACGACGAGCCGTCCGCCGGGCCGCAGGAGGGCGCGGAGCGATGCCAGTGTGGCGTCTGGGGCGGGCAGGTTGCGGATGAGGTACGCGGCGAAGATCCCGTCGAACGGCCCGGTCACGCCGGCGTCGGCGAGGTCCTCGACCCGGCCGTGCGTGAACTCCACGACGGCGGGCCACGTCTTGGCCCGCGCCTGGGCGAGCATGCCCGCGGACGCGTCCAGGCCGACGACGCTTGCGCCGGGCATGGCGGCCAGCAGCGCCGCGGTGGAGGCGCCGGTGCCGCAGCCGACGTCGAGCAGCCGCAACGGCTCGTCGCTCCCGGCAAACCCGAACGCCCGGGCGGAGCGGCGCAGGTGCGCGTGATATCCGGGGTTCGCGCCGACGAGCCGGTCGTAGGCGGACGCGCCGCGGTCGAACGCCGCGGGCACCTGCCGGCGCACCAGGCGGGTCACCGGGCACCGTCCTCGTGGGCCGCCCGGCGTTCCCAGATGAGCAGGGTCGCGGTGACCAGGGCGAAGCCGAACAGGAAGTCCTCGATGGGAATGTCGAACGGCACGCGCACCCCGCTCAGCTGGTGCGGGTCGTAGCTGACGATCGGCGCGGACAGCTTGGTCAGCCATCCGTCGACCGCGACCTGGAAGCCGAAGACGATCGCCATCGTGATCCAGTACGCCCGCCGACGGAACAGCCCGGTGCGCAGCCGGCCGAGCTCCAGCGCGACCACCGCCGCCACCGAGACGACGGCCGGGAGTGTGTAGCCCAGCCCGGTCATCGCGCGTTCTCCTCACGTGCCTTCGCGCGCCGGTCCGGCGCCAGCCGCCGTACGGTCTCGAGCGTCAGCACGGCGCAGATCGGGATGACGAGGAAGAACAGCGCCTCCTCCAGCGGCAGTGACAGCGGCAGGGCGACGCCGGTGACATAGCGGGGGTTGTAGTCCCACACGCCCGCCGCGATGGCGATGACGTCCCACACCGCGAACACCGCCGCGACGGGGAGTACGGCGCGTGCCAGCCGGCCGGGCCGCCGGTAGACGCGGCTGCCGGACAGCTCCAGCGGCAGCGTGACCGCCGCGCACCCGGCGAGCAGCAGCAGATACTGCAGATGGTCCATTGTCGATCCTTTCCACCGCTCCTCACGGGGTCTGCTCGACCGGAGCCGTACGCGTGCGCGCCCACATCGAACGCGCGACGGCGCCCCCGGCGAGTGCCAGCCTGCGGCCGATGCCCACGGAGACGCGCCCGGCGAAGACGTTGTACCCGTGGGCCTCGATGCGGTCGAGGATGTGGGAGTAGAGGGTGAAGGCCGTCGCCACGCAGGGCCGCGACGTCGGGTGCAGCAGGGCGATGCCGGGCCGGGCCCGCTGGTAGACCGCACGCGTCCGCGCGATCTGGTCGGCGAGCGCGCGCCGTACCCTCGGCTCGACCTGGCGGGTCCGCCGGCACCACGAGAGCACCTCCCGGTCGACCCCGAACGCCGCGAGCTCGTCGGCGGGCAGGTACACCCGGCCCCGGTCGAGGTCCTCCGCCACGTCGCGCAGGAAGTTGGTCAGCTGGAACGCCTGGCCGAGCGCGGCCGCTCTCGGGGCGGCCTCGGCCGGATCCCCCACGGTGCCGAGCACGGGCAGTAACTGCAGGCCGATGACCTCGGCCGAGCCGTAGACGTACTCCTGCAGCGCGGCCCGGGTCGGGTAGTCGGTGACGCTGAGGTCCATCCGCATCGAGCGCAGGAAGGCGGCGAACAGGCCGCCGTCGATGCCGAACCGGACGGCGGTGTCCACGACCGCCGCGAGCACCGGATCGTCGGCCCGGCCGGCGCGCAGGCCGGCGTCGAGGGTCTCGCCGAGATGGTCGAGGGCGGCGAAGAGGTCGCCGGGTGCCGTGCCCGGGGCGGGCTCGTCGACGATGTCGTCGGCGTGACGGGCGAAGCCGTACAGGGCGTGGATCGCGGGTCGCCGGGCGGGCGGCAGCAGCCGGGTCGCCAGGAAGAACGTGCGACCGTGCTCGGCGTTGAGAATCCGGCACCGGGTGTAGGCATCCTGGAGTGACGGGTCGGTGATCCCGGCGGCGCCCAGCTCGCGCCCGGTCATCGTCGCCCTGCGGGCTCGGCGGCACGCCGCGGCCGCAGGTCCGGCGCGCCCGTGATGCGGTCCGCGGCCAGCCGCCCCGAAAGCAGCGCGGTCGGGACGCCGACGCCGGGCACGGTGCCGCAGCCGGCCAGCACCGCGTTGTCCGTCGTACGGGGAAGGTTGGCGGGACGGAAGGGACCGGTCTGCCCGAACGTGTGCGCCAGGCTGAACGGCGTTCCGGCGATCAGCCCCTGGCGGTTCCAGTCGGCGGGGGTGATGACGTGCAGAGTCTCGGTCCTTCCGCGCAGGCCGGACCGCTCGGCCATGAGACCGACCAGTTCGTCCGCGTACTCCCCGCCGATCCGATCCCAGTCGAGCCGGCCGCGGGCGAGGTTGGGCGTGGGGGCGAGCACCGACACGAGCTGCCGCCCGGAGGGGGCAAGTGCCGGGTCCGTGGCGGTGGGACGGGTCAGCAGCAGCGAGGGGTCCCGCATCAGCCGGCCGTCGCGGATGAGCTCGTCGAAGGTCGTCCGCCACGCGTCGCCGAACAGCAGGTTGTGGTGTGCGGTGCCGCCGGTGTCCTCTCCCGCGTCGCCGGACACGCCGAGGTGCACGACGACCGCCGACGGCGCGGCCATCAGCGGGAACGGACGCCGGGGAACGTAGCCGAGCAGCCGGTAGGCGGCCGGCAGTTCACAGGTCAGGACGACGGCGTCACAGGGGACCCGCTCGCCGTCGGTCGTGAGCGCGGCGGTGACCCGGCGGTCGCGGCGTTCCAGCGCCGACACGGTCGTGCCGTAGCGGAACTCCACGCCGGCATCCGAGGCGGCGCCGGCCAGGGCGTCGGGCACCGCCCGCATCCCACCGCGCGGGAAGTACACACCGCCGACCGTGTCCATGTAGGCGATCACCGCGTACAGCGCCAGCGCGCGGCGCGGCGGCAGCCCCGCGTACAGCGCCTGGAAGGTGAAGACGCGCCGTAGCCGCTCGTCGTGGAGGAACCGGCCGACCGCGCGCTCCCAGCGGCCGAAGCCGCCCAGCGCCGCCAGCCTCGCCAGCTGCGGGGTGAGCAGTCCGAGCGGCGAGTCGACGTTCGCGGCGATGAAGCCTGAGTACTCCACGTCGTACAGCCGGGTGAGCCAGTCGCGCAGCCGCGCGTACCCGGCCGCCTCACGCGGGCCGGCGAACGCGCGGACCGCCTCGATCATGGCGTCACGGTCGGTCCGCACGTCCAGCGACGTGCCGTCCGCGAACGACGCGCGATAGGCCGGATCCAGACGTACCAGCGGCAGCCGGTCGGTCAGCGAGGCCCCGACGGCCTCGAGCGTGTCCCCCACGATGTCGGGCATCGTGAGCACGGTCGGCCCAGTGTCCAGCCGGTACCCGCTCACGTCCAGGCGCCCTGCCCGGCCGCCCGGGACGGCGTCGCGCTCCAGCACCGTCACGGTCCTGCCGCGCCCGCACAGATGCAGGGCGGCCGCCAGTCCGGACAGGCCCGCGCCGACCACGACCACGTGATCGGTTCTGCCCGGAACGGTCGAACGGTGCGTCATGCCGCACGAACTACCCTTTTTGATCACCGGGATAACACGACTCGTCGCCTTCAAGGCGCGGGCCGGCGCTGACACGGTTCACGTCGCGTGGCTGACCAGCCAGATCCGCTCAGCCGCCGATGCGATGTGACGGGAAGAGACCTGACGGGACTGCGGTACGGACGTTTCGGAGGAAGTACCCCAAATCGGTGTATTGACCACCCAAGTAGGGGATGACCCGCAAGGAAGCAGTCCGGTACCGGGCTGCGTCATGCAGGGGTAAGGGGCCAAGCGCAGCGTGAACGGCACCGTGGGGGCGGTGTGCGCCATCTCACCTCGCCGGGCCCGGAGTAGCGTGGGAGTCACGGCGTTGATGCGCCGTCGCGGTCCAACAGCGAGGCCGCCCCACCATTGTTCGAGGGGGCTGCATGGTTCGGACCGTGGCTTTGGATCTACCGACCTGGCACACCAGCCAATACGTGGTCGTGACGCTGCCGGGGGAGGTCGACGGGGCGAATGCGGACGTCGTACGGCAACACCTGCTCACCGTGCTCAACGCCGGTGGTCCCGGCGCGGGTCCGCTCATCGCCGACCTGACCGGCACGACGTTCTGCGATTCATCGGCGATCAACGCGCTGCTGCGGGCGAACACCCGGGCCGGCGCGCTGGGCCGGAGGTTGTACGCGGCGGTCCCGCCCGGCGGAGTCGTCCGGAAGGTCTTTGATATCACCGGCATTCCGCGCGCGATAACCGTCTGCGACGACATCGGCTCCGCGATCGCCGCGGCCGTCGTCGCCGCGTTGGACGACGCTCAGGCCGGTGAGCCGGCCGGTGCGCCCCGAACTCCCGGGGGCGATGACGGATCCCTTCGATGACGCGCTGACCGGCCGGGTTCTCGCGGAGCTGCTGGACCGCTCCCATCTCATGGGACCCGCGGACCTGGCCCGCCAGCTCACGGAGGCGGCCCGGCCGCTGGGCTTCTCGGCCGTACGGATCTACCTCGCCGACCTGCAACAGCAGCGCCTGAGTGCGATGCCCGACGGTAACGGGCCCGAACGCTCGCCACTGGCGATCGACTCGACGCTGGCCGGGCGGGCCTTCCAGACCATCAGCATCCAGCGTGCCGCCGTGGAGGAGTCCACCGGGGAGCACCGGCTGTGGGTGCCGCTGGTCAACGGCACCGAGCGTCTGGGCGTGATGGAGATGTGCGTCGCCGAGAGGCCGCCCGGTGACGCCGATGGCGTGGACCTCCTGGACGTGGGCCTGGATGAGAAGGTGATGCTGGAGCGGTGCCGGACGCTCGCGTCGCTCGCCGCCCTCATCATCGAGAGCAAGAACGTGTACAGCGACAGCTACGCGGCGATCCAGCGCAGCCGTGAGATGACGGTGCAGGCCGAGATGGTGTGGGCGTTCATGGTGCCGCGTACGTTCGCGACCGGCCGGGTGCTGCTGGCGGCGGCCCTGGAGCCGGCGTACGAGGTCGGCGGCGACGCGTTCGAGTATTCGCTGCTCGGCGACTGCATGCACGTATCGGTCTTCGACTCGGTCGGCCACGACCTGACCGCCGGCCTCATCTCGAGCGTCGCGATGGCCTCCTGCCGCACCGCTCGTCGCGCCGGCGGTGACCTGCCCGAGATGGCCGCCCGCGCCGACCACGCCATCGCCGACCAGTTCGGCGCCTCGCGGTTCGCGACCGCGCTGCTGTGCGAGCTGGACACCGCCACGGGCGAGTTCCGCTGGCTGCCGTGCGGTCATCCGCCTCCGCTGCTCATCCGCGACAGCAGGGTGATCAAAGAACTGCTCCGGGAGCCCCGCCTGCCTTTGGGGTTGAACGAAGACCACGTCGGCGACGTCGGCGTCTACACCGAACACTTGCAGCCCGGCGACCGGCTCCTCCTCTACACCGACGGAGTGGTCGAGGGGCGTGCCGCCGACGGCCGGGAGTTCGGCCTGGCCCGGTTGAGCGACTTCGTGATCCGCAACAGCGCCGAAGGCCTGCCCGCGCCGGAGACACTGCGGCGCCTCAACCGCGCGATCCTGCAGTACCAGCAGGGACGCGTGCGCGACGACGCCACCGTCGTGCTCGTGGAATGGCTACCCCAGCACCCCGAACACGACCTCACCATTTAGGGCGCTTGCTCGTCACAACTTCTCGAACGGCATGGTGGTGCCGCGCTCGACGACGCGGACATCGTCGGCGAATCCGCGCTTCCGCGCCTCCGCCTCGTAGTCGGAGAGCGGCGAGCTGAAAACGGTGTAGTCGTTGTAGTGGACGGGCACCACGCGCCGGGGGCCGATCAGCTCGGTCCAGTCGGCGCCCTGCCGGCCGTCCATGGTGACGATCGCCAGGCCGAGAAGGTTGGTGCCACCGAGATGCACCACGCCGACGTCGATGTCGGGGTAACGGCGCGGGATCTCCTTGAGCCCGTCGTACATGAGCGTGTCGCCGCTGATGTACATCCGCAGGTCCGTCCCGCCGCCGGCGGCGCCGAACTCCAGGATGGTGCCGATCACCGGTGGCAGGAGCCGGCCGACGAGGCCGAAGGCGTGCCGGCCGGGCATCGCCGTGATCCGTACCGTGCGGCCCTGCTTGGTGAACTCGTGCTGCTGCCATGTCCGCAGGCCGAGGGACTGGCCGAAGCCGCGGCTCTTGAGCCGCCCGGAGGCAGGTTCGGTGGTGATGATGGGCAGGGCGCGGTCGAGGTGGCGGGTGGCCAGCCGATCCCAGTGGTCACCGTGGAGGTGGGACAGCACGACGCCGTCCAGGGAGGGGAGCTCGTCGATGGAGATCGCCGGGTCGCGGATCCGGCGGGAACTCAGCCCGTATCCGAGGTAGGCCCGCTGGCCGCGCCGCAGGAAGTTCGGATCGGTCAGCAGAGTGAACCCGCCGTACCGGATGATCATGGTGGCGTTGCCGACGAAGTACAGCCCATCGGTGTCCGTCAGACCTGGCATCGTGGTTCCTCCGTTGGTTCGCCCGGCGCCCGGGGTTGCCCCTTCCGTGGATCGGCCGCGCCCGTGGTCGGACCGATACCCGCTTCGGAACGTGCTCAGTCCGTCACCGGATCGAAGTGCCGTGGCAGGAGGCACCGACGGAATGGCAGATACTTACTGATCTTTAGCACCTTACGTAATGTCAGTTCATGGAGAGTGGGCGGTACCCTGTGCGTATGGCGCGGCACGGCGGGGATGCGTGTAAGACGGTGGGCGCGGGCATCACGCGTGTCTTCGAGCTGCTCGGCAAGCGATGGACCGGTTTGGTCATTTCTGTGCTCATGCCGGGGCCGGTCTACTTCGCCGATCTGAGGCGGGCCATTCCCGGCATCAGCGAGCGCATGCTCTCCGACCGGCTCGGCGAGCTGACCGCCGCTGGCCTGGTCATCCGCGAGGTGGACGAGGGGCCACCCCTGCGCGTGTCGTACCGGCTGACGGAAGCCGGGACGGCGATGGATCCGGCGCTCAAAGAGCTTCAGGTATGGGCGGAGTCGTACCTCATTACGCCGACGGGCGACGGTCCCTGCTGAACTGCGACGTCCGGCGCGGAACCGAATACGGATGATTCGGGTCGATGTTCGCGGATATAAATGGAAAAATCTTCTCGGGACGTCCGTACGGCGCCGGGCATCGGCGGATTGGGGAGGGCATGGCACACGGCAGTGACGATGTCGGGTGGTACGTGCACCTCGGCAGGCTCTCGGCGGCGACCGACGGTGCGGCGGAGACCGCAACCGGCCTGCGCCGCAAGATCAGCGAAGTGCAACCGCGCTGTCTGGCCGCGGCCTCCGGCCATCAGGACATGGGATTCGCGGTCGCGCTGGCGAAGTGCCATGGGCGCTTCTCGGACCATCTTCACGGCCATGCCACCGACATCCATGAGATCGGTGAACACCTTTCGGACAACCACACGGCTTACACCACCGCCGACCAGCGCGCGCTGGAGGCGACGGAAGTGCCGGCGGCCATGGTGAACCGGGACCGCTGACCGATGGTCACCTACCGCCAGCTCAAGGACGCGAACCCGGCGATGTTCCATCAGAGCGCCGGCGCGTGGAAGGAATGGGCCGACTCGGCCCTCGAACACGCCGGCTACCTCAGTGACCGGGTCGGCCGGCACATCGCCGAGCCGCACTGGGGCGGACTCACGTCCGCGCTGGCCCGCGGCAAGGTCACCGGTGCGCACGCCGACCTGTCCGCCTCGGCGGGGAAGCTGCGGACCGTCGAGACCGTGCTCGTGCAGGCCGGTCAGGACTTCGAGGACGCCCAGCACGACCTCCTCGGCGCGGTGAGCGAGGCGAAGCAGGCCGGCTTCAACGTCAGCGACGACGGCGCCGTCTCGGTGCCCGCGACGTTGACGAAGGACAAGACGCCCGCCGAGGTTCAGACGATCAACAACCACGGGTCGGCCCTCCAGACCCGCATCACCGCGGCCGTCTACCGGGCGACCCGGGTCGACGAGGGGGTGTCACGCGCGCTCGACGCCCTCGACCCGGGCGACGGAGGCCCCAACGGCTCGAACGGCGGCGGCGGCCACGGCAGTGGCGGCTGGAACGGCGGCTACGGGTCGAGTGGGGCCCCGCCGATGCAGCGCCCCAGCGGTCAGGTCGCCGACTGGATCAATCAGGCGATCCAGATCCTGCGGCAGCAGGGCGTCACCATCAGTCCGAGCGACGCGAGCTACATCGCGACCATCATCCAGTACGAGTCCGGTGGAAACCCGAACGCGATCAACCTCTGGGACTCCAACGCCTCCGCCGGTCATCCCTCCAAGGGCCTGATGCAGACCATCGACCCGACCTTCAACAGCTACGCGATGGCCGGTCACCGCAACATCTGGAACCCGGTCGACAACATCCTGGCCGGCACCAACTACGCCCTCCACCGCTACGGTTCGCTGGCGAACGTCCCCGGGATCCGCAACATGCTCCACCACACCGGCGGATACGTCGGCTACTGACGCCCCCGCGTGCCGGAAGCGCCGGATCCGGGCCGAGGACGGCGTCGGCGGCCGTGCCTGCACGATCCTGGAGTCACTGTTCCCCTGATCGCTTCGGCAGGAGAAAAAACGGCCGGGGGTGGATCCGCGACAGCGTGATCCGCCCCCGGCCGGGAGCCCCGATCGTCAGGAGACGTGGACGACGAACGTCGTCGAGGCCGACCTGCCGTTGTAGTGGACGGTGGCGGTGACGGTCGCCACGCCCGCTCCGACCGTACGGATCGTCTGGTTCCCGTCCACCCTGACCACCTGCGGGCGGTTGCTGTGGAAGGTCGCCTTCAGGCCCTTGGGCAGCGGGACGCTCGCCCCCTTCGTGACGTACCCGTAGATGCTCTCGTCCTGCATCGACACCGTGAGCTGGGGATCCACGGTGGTGTTCCTGGCGAACATCACCCGCTGGACGACACCCTGGGCGGCGTCACCCGTCTGCGCCGGCTTGGCGGTGAGCACCGACGGCGTCGGCCGCAGTGTGCCGCCGACCCGTACCGACGCGCGCGCCGCGATGCCGGAGTCGGCGCTCGACGTGCTGAGCTGCAACTCGTAGGCGCCGGGGTCGACCTTGTACCGGTTCGCCGACTCGTCGAAGAAGGCGAACTTCGACACCGGCAGGCTGAAGCTGACCTGCTTGGTCTGGTGAGGAGCGACCGTGACCTTCTGGAACGCCTGCAGCCGCTTGAGGGGACGTTGTGCGGAGGCGGGCTCGAACGGCGTGCTCACGTACAGTTGCGGCACCGTGCTGCCGGCCTTGGAGCCGCGGTTGGTGACGTCGGCGGTGACGCGCAGAGTGTCGTTCGCGTCGGCCGTGCGGCGGTCCACCCGCAGGTGCGAGTAGGTGAAGTCGCTGTAGCTCAGGCCGTACCCGAAGGGGTAGGTGACGTCGCCGCGGAAGTACATGTACGTACGGCCGTCGGAGGTCGCCGTCGGGCGGATGGAGTAGTCGCCGATCGCGGGCAGCTGGTCGACGCCGCGGTACCAGCTGAACGGCAGGCGGCCGCTCGGGTTCGCCGCGCCCAGCACTACGTCGGCGAGTGCGGCGCCCTGGCGCTGCCCGTTGTAGGAGCTCCACAGGATGGCCGGCACCTGGGACTGGAAGCCGCTGGTGTCGACCTGGCCCATGGTCTCCAGGTACGCCACGGTGTTCGGGTTCTGCGCCGCGACCTGGCTGATCAGCGCGGACTGGGCCCCGGGCAGGGCGAGCGTGGTGCGGTCGGAGTCCTCGTCGGCGGTCTTCTGGTCGGTGCCGGCGACCACGAGCACGGCGTCGTAGTTCTTCGCCGCCGCGACGGACGCCGGGTCGACCGTCTCCAGCTTGCTGCCGGTGACGCCCGGGTAGTAGTCGACGGTGGCGTCACCGTCGATCTTCTGGATGGCCGCCTTCACGCCCTGGTAGGCGTTGACCTCCTTGGCGACGCCCGCGGGGCCCTGGTTGCTGGAGTAGCCGCCGAGGTACAGCGACGACGGGTTGGCGTAGGCCCCCATCACCGCGACGCGGTAGGCACCCGAGGAGGGCACCTTGAGCGGCAGGAGGCCGTTCTTCGCGCCGCTCGCGGCCGTGTTCTTCAGCAGCACCAGGCTCTGGTCGGCCACCCGCTGGTCCAGCGCGAGCCGGTCGGGCGTCTCGGTGACAGCGTTGTTGGCGTCGGAGTTGGTCCACGTGCCCGGCGCCAGGCGGGCGCGCGCCGCGCGGACCCAGGGCACCGCGGTCTCGGCGTCGAACTCCCCGGTCTGGATGCGGGAGGTGAAGAGCCGGACCACCGAGGTGTCGACGTCACCCTCGTTGTAGACGTCGGTCTGGGTCGTGATGTGGTTCGCGATGGCGGTCGGGATCGTGTTCCCGTAGCTGTAGGAGTCGTGGTAGCCCTGGTTGCAGTCCAGGTCCTCGCCGGCGGAGTTCGCGTACGCCGTGCGGCCGTACTGGTCCAGCGGCGCGGGCGCGCCCGGCGGCTGCCAGTGGTGTCCGGCCTGGATCTCATAGATCGCGTCGCAGTCGGACGTGAAGTACCCGCGGAAGCCGAACGTCTGGCGGGCCAGGGTGTCCATGAGCTGCACGCTGGCGGCGGCCGGGACGCCGTTGACCCTGTTGTAGGAGCTCATGATCGAGCCCGGGTCGCTGTTCTGGATGATGTCGCGGAACTGCGCCGTGTAGTACTCCCGCAGCGTGCGCTGGTCCATGTCGGATGAGCCCGTACGGCGGTTGTACTCGCTGTTGTTCGCGGCGAAGTGCTTGATGGTGGCGATGGCCTTGAGATAGCCGTGCGCCGACGCGGGCAGCCGGCCGTTCATGTCCTGGCCCTGCAGCCCGTTGACGAACTGTGACGCGAGTGCGCCGGTGAGCGTGGGGTCCTCGCTCCAGGTCTCGTCGTTGCGGCCCCATCGCGGGTCCCGCGCCAGGTTGACGGTCGGGGAGTAGTAGTCCAGGTCCTGGGTGTTGTTCGGGGCGACGTCGCGGGCCTCGTCGGAGATCCGGCCGGCCTCCTCGTGGACCAGGTCGGGGTTCCACGTGCTGCCCAGCGACAGGTCGACCGGGTACGACGTGGTGTTGGTGAGCACCGGCGGGTTGGCGCCGGTGTTGGTCTGCTGCCGGGCGACGCCGTGGGCGGCCTCGTTCCACCAGCCCCACTGGGCCACGCCCAGTTCGGGGATGGCCGGTGCGGAGCTGCTGTTCATCTGCTGTGCCTTCTGGGCCAGCGTGAGGCGCGAGACCAGATCCGCCGCGCGCTCGGCGGGCTGATAGTGCGGATCCAGGTAGATCGGGGTATCGGCCTTCCGCGCCGGCCCGCTGGCCAACGCGTTCGGCGCGCCCGTCACGACGGCGCAGCACAACGCCGCCCCGGACGCGATGATCGCGAATGTTTTCCTGTGCATGGACACTCCCAGGACGCGGCTTGCTCTGCGGAGGCGGCTGCCGCCGATGGGGTCGTGGACACCCGGACTCTAGGTCCGGGGTTTATCCGCGTCAATGAGTAACTTCGGCGTAATATGGCCATTGTTTCTCCGGAATCCGGATTAACTCGTCTAACCTGGCCACATGACGAGCGCCCCCGGATCACTCGAATCCCTGCGTTCCCGAAACCGCCTTCGTGTTCTGGAGACGGTGCAGCAGCGCGGCGCGATCAGCAGGGTCGACATCACCCGTGCGACCGGACTGTCACGGACGACGGTGTCCAGCCTGGTCGCCGAGCTGCTGTCCGACGGCGTGCTCAGCGAGCTGACCGAACGCGCCGAGCCGCTCGTCCCCTCACCCGGCGGCGGTCGTCCGGCCACCCTCCTAGGCCTCAATCCCGACGGCGGCGGCGTGCTGGGGGTCCATCTCGGGCACGACGGCGTACGCGTCGTGCTCGCCGACCTGTCCGGCGCCGTCCTCGGTGAACGGCAGCGCGAGATCGACGTCGACCACCTCCCGGCCGACTCCCTCGCCTACGTCGCCGACGCGGCACTGGAGCTGGTGGCGGCCTCGGGGCAGGCCACGGACCGGATCATCGGCATGGGCGTCGCGGTCTCGGCACCCGTGCAGCTCGTCTCTCGTACGCTGCGCACCCCCTCGATGCTGCGGGACTGGACCGACACCGACATCGCGGCACAGCTGCGCGAACGGGTCGGCGTACCGGTCCACGTGGGCAACGACGCCAACCTGGGCGCGATGGCCGAGTGGACGTTCGGCGTCGGCCGGGGGGCCGACGACCTGATCTACCTGATGCTGTCCGACGGCGTCGGCGCGGGGCTGGTCCTGGGCGGCCGGCCGTACGAAGGCGCCGCGGGCGCGGCCGGCGAGCTCGGCCACGTCACCGTGGTGGACGGCGGGTACGTCTGCCGGTGCGGCAACCGTGGGTGCCTGGAAACGGTCGTCGGCACCCATGCGCTCGTCGGCGCGGTCGCCCACAGCCGGGGGCCGGACACGACCCTGGCCGACGTGGTCGAGCTCGCGGTGGCCGGCGATCCCGGATGCCGCCGGGTCGTCGTGGACGCGGGCCGGACGATCGGCCGGGCCCTGTCGGGCATCTGCGCCATGCTCGATCCCAAGTTGGTCATCGTCGGTGGCAAGATCGCCGCCGTGGGGGCGCCGTTGCTCGAGGGCGTACGCGAGGTCCTGTCCCGGCGGCTGCCGCCGGCCATCAGCCAGGGAGTGGTCGTGACCGCGGGCCGTCTCGGCGATCGGGCCGAGGTCCTCGGCGCCGTCGCCCTCGCGACCCGAAGCACCTCGGCACACCTGCTCGCCCCGTGATCGAGCGCTCTGCTCGCTCCGTGATCGAGCGTCACTCGGTGTCCAGCGGGGGCCGTCCGCCCGTTCCCCCCGGAGGGCGGCGGCCCCCGCCGGTTCACATGCACCACCGTGGAGCAGGCGGGGCCATCGCAGCGGTGGGCCTTGCACTGCCGGCTCCAAGTGGAAGCACTGACATGGTCCGTCACGGGCGAGGGCCGACGTATCACCCATCCGGGCAGGTCTAAGCACGGTCCTGGTCGGCGGGGGCCGTGTGCTCGGTCACCCACCGGGCGATCTGCACGCGCGAGGTGAAGCCGAGCTTCTGCAGGATGCGCTCGACGTGACCTTCGGCCGTACGCTGGGCGATCACCAGCGTGGCCGCGATGTCCTTGTTCCGCAGCCCCCGCGCGACCAGCTCGACGATCTCCAGCTCAGACGCGCCGCCCAATGTGAAGTGACGGCCCTCCTCCGGGAAGTTGACCTTCCGATTCTGCGGAGCAGAACACTCGCCGTCAGGCCAGTCCCTCGGTGACCGCGACCGCCGTGTCCGTCAAGGCCGCCACGAACCGCGGCACGTCCTGTTCGGTCATGCGCGACGCCGGCGTGGACACGGCGATGGCGCCGACGGCCCCGCCCAGCCCGGCCCGGATCGGCACGGCGACGGCGTTGAGGCCAGGTTCGCTCTCGCTGAAGTTGGTCGCGTAGCCGCGTTCGCGCGCGGTCGCGAGCTCGGTTTCGAGGTGATCGAAGTCGACGATCGTCCTTCCGGTGACCGTGGGCAGTCGCGCCGAGAACAACGCCCGCACCTCCTCGAACCGGAGCTCGGCCAGCAGCACCTTGCCGGCGGAGGTGGAGTTGGCCGGCAGCACCAGGCCGGTCCGGGTGCCGACCCTGATCGGCTGGTCGCCCTCGACGCCGTCGATGAACCGCGTGCGGTCCCCCTGGAGCACCAGCAGGTTGACGGTCTCGTGCAGCCGCTCCGACAGCGCCTGAATGTGCGGGTGCGCCACGCGGCGTACGTCGAGGTTGCCGACGGCCGACAGCCCGATCTCCACGAGGACCCGGCCCGCGCGATATTCGCGGGTCACGGGGTTCTGCACGACGAAACCGTGGCCGGCCAGCGTGGCCAGCAGGCGGTGGGCGGTGGAGCGGGCGACGCCGAGCTCGTCGCTGACGTCGGTGACGCGCATGGACGCGCGTTCGCGCAGCGCGAGCAGGACACGCAGGGCGTTGTCCACGGACTCGATCATGTACGGGTTCGCGGTCTCCGCGCCCATCGGACCTCCTTGTTTCGCTGGCCAGAACAGAATGCCCAAAAGTTTCGCTCAGTGCCACACGGTTGTACGTTGCTCGGAGCCGTGGGCGTCCCCGCCGCCCCTCGGCCGCGATGCGTACAGAGCCCCACCCGGGAGGACCCCGACCATGCGTCTTGCCACTGTCAGGCACACGTCCGGCACGCGTGCGGCGATCGTCGACGACGACACCGTCGCGGTGCTGCCGTACGGTGACGTCGGCGCGCTCCTGTCGGAAGTGGAACCCGGCGACCTGTCCGGCCTCCGCGGCGAGGCTCCCGTGACACCCGTGGCCGAGGCCGGCTTCGCCCCGCTGCTGACCGCCCCCGGCAAGATCATCTGTGTCGGCCTGAACTACCGTTCACACATCCTCGAGATGGGCCGGGAGCTGCCGGCGCATCCGACGCTGTTCGCCAAGTTCGCCGACTCACTGATCGGCGCGCGCGACGACCTCGAACTGCCGGCCACCAGCGAGCAGGTCGACTGGGAGGCCGAGCTCGGCGTCGTGATCGGCGCGCCGGTACGCCGGGCCACGCCCGAGCAGGCCCGCGCGGCGATCGCCGGCTACACGATCGTCAACGACGTGTCGATGCGCGACTGGCAGTGGCGGACCACTCAGTGGCTGCAGGGCAAGGCGTTCGAGCGCAGCACCCCGGTCGGCCCCTACCTGGTCACCCCCGACGAGGTGGACCACGCGCGTGACCTGGAACTGCGCTGCGAGGTCGACGGGGTCACCATGCAGCGCGGTCGTACCTCCGACCTGGTTTTCGACCCCGCCGACATCGTCGCCTACGTCAGCGGGTTCACCACGCTCCGCCCCGGCGACCTGATCGCGACCGGTACGCCGGGCGGCGTCGGTGCCGCACGCGACCCGAAGGTCTTCCTCCAGCCCGGGCAGGTGCTGCGCACGGTGATCGACGGGCTCGGCGAGTGCGTGAACGAATGCCGTGAAGAGAAGGCCTGACCAGGCCCGTACGCCGGAATCGAGGAGTCAGCCATGGACGTCGCCGTTGTCGGAGCCGGTATCGGTGGCCTGGTACTCGCCTTGGACCTGCACCGGCTGGGCGTTCACTGCCGCGTGTACGAGGCCGTCCCCGAGATCAAGCCGCTCGGGGTGGGCATCAACATCCTCCCGCATGCCTCAGCGGTGCTGAGCGAGCTGAGCCTGGAGGACGAACTCACCGCGGCGGCCGTCACGACCGCCGAGTCGGTGTTCTTCAACCGGTTCGGCCAGCTCATCTTCCGCGAGCCCACCGGCCGTTACGCCGGCTACCGCGCTCCGCAGTACTCCATCCACCGCGGCCGGCTGCACGCCGTGCTGCTCGGCGCCGTACGGGAACGCCTCGGGCCGGACGCCGTCCTGCTCGACCACCGATGCACGGGCGTCACGCAGGACGAGGACACGGCGCACCTGTCGTTCCGTACCTCCTCCGACGACACGGCACTGCCCGGTGTCCGCGCGGACGTCGTCATCGCCTGCGACGGCGTGCATTCGGCCATCCGCCGGCAGTTCCACCCGGGCGAGAGCGAACCCCGGTATTCGGGCGTCAACATGTGGCGCGGTGTGGCCGTCGGCCGGCCGTTCCTGTCCGGGGCGAGCATGGTGCGCGCCGGCTGGCTCGACCGCGGCAAGCTCGTCGTCTACCCGATCATCGACGACGTGGACGGCAAGGGCGGCCAGTTGCTGAACTGGGTGGCCGAGATCGAGACGCCGCACCACGTCGCGCGGGACTGGAACCGCCGGGGCGATCTGAACGACTTCATCGGCGCCTTCGCCGACTGGCACTTCGACTGGCTCGACGTCCCCGCGCTGATGCGGGCCAGCGAATCGGTGCTGGAGTACCCGATGGTCGACCAGGAGCCGCTGGACCGGTGGACCTTCGGCAGGGTCACCCTTCTCGGCGACGCCGCGCATCCCATGGTGCCGCGCGGATCGAACGGCGCCGGCCAGGCGATCCTCGATGCCACAGACCTGGCCGGCCGGCTCGTGAGCCTCGGGGATCCCGTGCGGGCGCTGGCCGCGTACGAGAGCACCCGCCGGCCCGCGACCGCCGAGGTAGTGCGCACCAACCGCCGCACTCCGCCGGACGTGATCATCCGCGAGGTGCGCGACCGTACCGGCGACCGGCCGTTCGCGCGGATCGAGGACGTCATCAGCCAGGCGGAACTGGCCGAGATCTCCCGGCGGTACAAGGACGTGTCGGGCCAGTCCGTCGCGGCTCTGCGAGCCGACGAGACCTGAGCCTCTTTCGAAAGGACCAGATCAGATGACCGATCTGCAGGAAACGACGCTCGAGGCGTTCTACGCCGAGCTCGCCCACCACGGTCTCATGCCACTGTGGACCCAGCGCGACGACCTGATGCCGATGAGCCCGGAGCCAGCGGCCCGTCCGACGCTGTGGCGCTGGGCCGACCTCTACCCGCTGGCCCGCCGGGCCGGCGAGCTCGTCCCGGTCGGACGCGGAGGCGAGCGTCGCGCGATCGCGCTGGGCAACCCCGGCATCCCCGGTCAGCCGTACACGACACCGACACTGTGGTGCGCCATCCAGTACCTGGGTCCGCACGAGCAGGCACCCGCCCACCGGCACAGCCAGACGGCGTTCCGCTTCGTCGTCGAGGGGAGCGGCGTGTGGACGAACGTCGACGGCGACGCCGTCGCGATGCGAAAGGGCGACCTGCTGCTGACGCCGGGCTGGCACTTCCACGAGCACCACAACACGACCGACCAGCCCATGGCCTGGATCGACGGACTCGACATCCCGCTGGTGAGCAAGCTCGACGCGGGGTTCTTCGAGTTCGGCCCCGACGAGCTCGGCACGACCGAGACGCCCGAGCGGTCGCGCAGCGAGCGGCTGTGGGGCAGTCCCGGCCTGAGCCCGGTCGCGGCCCTCGGCGACCGGCCCAACTCCCCGCTCATGGCCTACCGGTGGGAGCACACCGACGCCGCGCTGACCGAGCAGCTCGCGCTCGAGTCCGAAGGCGCGGCCGCGACGGTCGAGCCCGGGCACGCGGCCGTGCGCTACACCAACCCGGCGAACGGCCGCGATGCCCTGCACCGGATCCGCACGGAGATGCACCGCTACCGCGCGGGTACCTCCGCCCGTCCGGTCCGTACGGTCGGGTCCTCGGTGTGGCAGGTATTCTCCGGCAGCGCGGCCGTGACCATCGGCGAGCGGCGGTTCGAGGTCGCCACCGGCGACCTGTTCGTGGTGCCCTCGTGGGTGCCGCTCACCGTGGAGGCGGCCGATGATCTCGACGCGTTCCGCTTCGGCGACGACCCGGTGTACGAGGCTCTCGGCCTGGACCGGCGATCCGAGAACGGCTGACGCGTCCGGCGGTACGGAGTCCTAGGGCGTGTCTGACGAATCGCGTTCGTAGCGAGCGGCGTTCAGGCGTCGTCTGGGCGCCGCGCAGCCGGACAGGGATTTATCAGACACGCCCTAGGAGGTAGCGGTGGTGACCCGCACACACGAGTCCGTCTCTCACTGGCTGCACGACGGAACCGAGGTGTTCCTCGCGCACGCGTCCACGCTCGACGAGCGGTCGGTACGCGGCGCTTCGCTGCTGAGCGGATGGACCAGGGCGCACGTCCTGGCGCACATGGCACGCAACGCGGAGGCGCTGCGCCGGCTGGCGGACTGGGCCCGTACGGGCGTCGAGACACCGATGTACGCCGACCCGGCCCAGCGTGCGCGGGAGATCGACGCGACCGCCGGCCACGGCCTGGACCGCCTGCTGTCCGACCTCTTCGCGACGAGCACGACGCTGGAGGAGTGCCTCGCCGTGCTGACCGAAGAGCAGTGGCGCCATGAGGTCCGTACCGCGCAGGGACGGCTGGTCCCGGCCACCGAGATCCCGTGGCTGCGGGTCCGTGAGGTGTGGCTGCACACGGTCGACCTCGGCACCGGGTTCCACGTCGCGGACCTGCCCGGCGACGTGGTGGACGCCCTGCTGGACGATGTGACCGCGGCGTTCGGCAAGCGGGACGGTGTCCCGCCGCTCATCCTGACCGCGACCGATCGGCCCGCCGTCCGGACGATCCCCGCGGGCGGTGGTGAGCCGACGGCGGTGACCGGACCGGCCGCCGCCCTCCTCGGCTGGCTGACCGGCCGCTCGGCGAACGGTGTGACGGCGGACGCTCCGGCCCTGCCCGAGCTCCCACGCTGGCTTTAGGGCACCGGTGCTCCGAGGTCGGCGATCCAGACGATGAGCTCACCGGCGACGGTCTGGTGCTCGCCGGTGCCGCTATGCCTGATGGAAGACCTCGATGTCGTCCAGGACCGTGATGGTCACCATCACGTCCAGAGGGCTGTCCCAGTCGACATGGAGAAGGAACTCCACACCGCCGGCTTCGACCCCGCCGACGCCGTCCGGACCGATGTTCGTGACGTAGACGTTCGCGGCACCAAGGATCGGACGGCCGAGAGTTTCCGTGTTTTAGCTGGCTGGAATACGGCCTAATCCACGGCGTTCCGTGGACCGGCCCGGTCGACCGCGGGCAGGTCCAGGGTCACGGTGAGGCCACCGCCCGGAGTGTCGCCCAGCCGGACCTTCCCGCTGTCGGCGGTGACGAGCCGGTGCACGATGGCCAGTCCGAGCCCGGTGCCGGCCTGGCCGCCGGAGCGGAAGCGCCGGAACGCCTCGGCCTTCGCCGCCGCGCTCATGCCGGGTCCGTCGTCGGTCACGGTGACGTCGACGCGGTGACCGGACCGGCGCGCGGCGAGCCGTACGTGCCCGCCCGGCGGCGTCGCGGTCAGCGCGTTGTCGATGAGGTTGTCGATGACCTGCTCCAGGTGGCCGGGGACGGCCAGGGCCGTGATGGCTCCGGTCGTCTCCACGGTCAGCCGGACATCGCGTTCGGCGGCGATCGGCCGCCACGCCTCGGCGCGGTCGGTCAGCAGGCCGGTGACCGCGAGGGGCACGGGTGGCTCGGTGACGTTCTCGGCCCTGGCGACGGCGAGCAGTCCGTCGACGAGCCGGGCCAGCCGGGCCACCTCTTCGAGGGCGGCCTCGAACTCCCCGGCGTCCGGGGCGTCGGTGGCGAGCAGCTCCATCCGCAGCCGCAGCGCGGCGAGAGGGGTGCGCAGCTGATGGGAGACGTCGGCGAGCATCGTCCGGTGGTCGTGGACGAGGCCCTCCAGCCGGGCGGCCATGACGTTGAAGCGCTCCGCGAGGCGGCGTACCTCGGCGGGCTGTCTCGGCGGCTCGGCGCGGGCGGCCAGGTCGCCGCCTCCGAGGGACTCGGCGGCGGCCTCCAGGGCGCGCAGGGGCCGGCCGGCCCAGCGGGCGAGCGCGACGGCCAGCACGACGGCGGCGGTCACCGCGACGACGGCGACGACCGACAGCCGGATCCACAGCCGCCTGACGCGGTCGTTCAGCGGGGTCAGAGGACGGGACAGCAGCACGGCACCGGCGGCCTTCCCGGCGTGCCCGTTCACCGGCACGACGGCAAGCAGCCGGTCGCCGTCGTCGCTGAGGCGGGCACGTCCGGCCAGGGCGGGCGCCGCCCGTGCCGGGGTGTAGAGCCCGGTCTTCCGGCCGTCCACGACGTGCCCGTCATCGTCGATCACCGCGACCGTCATCGCGGGTCCGTACTGCTGCCGGAGTGCGGTGAGCGTGCGGGGCAGTGTGGTCGAGTTCTCGTGGTCGGCGAGCCTCTCCTCGGCGGCCGCCGCGATCGTGCGGGCGACGGTGAGGGTGCCGCTGCGGTAGTCCTGCTCGTGCTGGTGCGCCATGGCGAAGCCCAGCGGCAGGAGCGCGCCGAGCAGCAGGCCGGCGGTCAGGGCCAGGAGTGCGGCGAGGATCCGGCTGGTCACCGGACCTCTCCGAGGCGGAAGCCGCGAGCGTAGACGGTCACGATCGCCGCGGGGTCGCCGAGCTTGCGGCGCAGCGCCGCGATGTGCACGTCCAGCACCCGGGTCGGGCCGTACCAGCGGGTGTTCCAGACCCGTTCGATGATCTCCTGCCGGGCCACCACCCTGCCGGGGTCGGTCGCGAGGCACTCGAGGATGTCGAACTCGGTCGGGGTGAGCGTGACCTCCTGCCCGCCGGAGGTCACCTGGCGGGTGCGCGTGTCGATCCGCAGCCGGCCATGGGTGAGCAGGTGCGTGTCGGTGATGCGGCTACGCCGCAGGACGGCGCGGATCCGCGCGGTGAGCTCGGCGAACCCGAACGGTTTGACGATGTAGTCGTCCGCGCCCGCGTCCAGCGCCGCCACCCGGTCGGGTTCCTCCACCCGCGCGGTGATCACCAGGATCGCCGCGTCGGATCGCGCGCGCAGGCTCACGCAGAGCTCGACGCCGTCACCGTCGGGCAGGCCGAGGTCGAGCAGGACGACGTCGCAGGGATCGGCCGCCAAGGCGTCGGCGACCGTGCCCGCGATCTGGGTCCGGTAGCCGGCCCGGGTGAGCCCGCGACCGAGCGAGCCGGCGATGCCCGGGTCGTCCTCGACGATCAGTACGCGCACATCAGCGCTGGTCACGATCTCACGCTAACGGCATCCCGGACATCTAAACGAGTTCTGAACATTTCCCTTATCCGACCCTGGCGCCGGGACCGCCACAGTTGTACTCACCTGCTCCCGCCCCCGAAAGCGATCATGTTCTCCACAATCTTCGGTCTGCCCGCCCACCCGCTCGTCGTCCACGCCGTCGTCGTCCTCGTGCCGCTGGCGGCACTGTCGGCGCTGGTGGTCGCCCTGTGGCCGGCGGCCCGCTCGAGGTACGCGCCACTGGCCCTGGGCATCGCGACGCTCGCACTGATCTCCATCCCGCTGGCCACGCAGACCGGCGACCAGCTGGAGAAGCGCGTACAACCGTCGGCCTTCGTCGAGCGTCACACCGCGATGGCCGACGGGCTGCTGCCGTTCATGGCAGTGCTCTGGCTGGGCCTGCTCACCCTGGTGGTGGCCCGCCGGCTGAGCGCCTCCCGTGGCGTGAGCTGGACGCGCTACCTGGCCGGCGGGGCGGCGGTCGTCGCCGTCGTGGGAGCGGTCGCCAGCGGGGTCCAGGTCGCGCGGATCGGCGACAGCGGCGCCCGTGCCGCCTGGCACGGTGTCGCCACCTCCTCCGGAGACGTCGCCGGACCGCATCACTGACGCCGGGTCACTGGGCCGGACGATCCGTGCCGATGTACTCGGCGGCGGTCCGGGCGAGTTCGACGCGCGAGCCGATGTCGAGTTTCATGAAGATCTGCCGCAGGTGGAATTTCACGGTGTGCGGCGAGACGTACATCCTGCCGGCCACCTGCGGGTTGGTCAGCCCCTGCGCGACGAGCGTCGCCACGTTGCGTTCGGTGTCGGTCAGGCTCTCCCAGCCCGAGGTCGGGCGCTCGGCCTGGTTCCAGTGGCGGCGCCGGACCCCCAGCCTGCGCAGCCGGGCGCGGCCGCGAGCCGCGTCGCGGGTCGCACCGACGCGCTGGTAGCCCGCGAGGGCCTCGTCCAGCGCGCGGATCGCGGCCTCGGGATCGGACCCGCGCAGCAGAGCACCGAGGTCCTCGGCGGCAGAGGCGCGGTTCCACGGCCCGACGTACGCCCCGGCCGCGCGGCCCAGGGACTCTGGGTCGTCGTGGACGATGCCGCGGGCGTGCGCGGCCGAGGCGGCGAGGCTGGGAAGGCCGGGATTGTCGCGCGCGAGCTCCTCCGCCGCCTGGGTGAAGGCCTCGGCGCGGCGGCGGTCGCCGATGGCGAGCGCGGTCCGGGTCAGCGAGGCCGCGGCTCCGATCTCGGACATGAGCAGCCAGTACAGCTACTGGTCATCGGCGAAGGGTGCGCCCAGCAGGCCGACCGCGTTCTCGAGGTTGCCCCGCGCCTCGGCGACCAGCGCCATGCACCAGTTGCCCCACGCGGACAGGAGCATCACGCCGTGGCCCGCCTCCATCCGCGCTCTGTACTGCTCGGCCCGCTTGGCGGCGGTGACCATGTCCCCCTCGCGTGTCGCGATCACGGCGAGTACGGCGAAACCCAGCAGTGAGAACGCGTACGTCCCCATCTCCTCGGCCATGGCCAGCCCCGCTGCGGCCTCGGCCGAGGCGTCCTCGTGGCGGCCTTCGACGAGCCGCAGCCGGGACCGGAACAACGCGGGCCCGGCGGCGAACGCGGTGTACCCGACCGCCGCGATCTCCTCAGCGGTGGCCTGGAGCACGGTCTCCGCCTCGCGGACCTGGCCGACGCCGGTGAGCATGGCGGCGAGTTGCAGGCGCGGGTACGCGCGGTGCGCCTGGATCGGCAGGATGCTCGCGATGCGCACGGCGTCGCGAACGTGACCCAGCGCGTCGGCGGCACGTCCCTCCGCCAGGCGCACGTACGAGACGAGCATGTGGGCGCCGATCAGGGCGGGATCATCGTCGTTCTCCCGGCCGGCCAGGACGGCCTGGGTGCGCTCGTGCCCGCTCCGGTACTCGTGGGCCGCCATCAGCCCGCGGAACAGCAGGGTCTGGGTGAGGCCCCGCAGTTCGTCGGAGATGCCCTCCTGGGCGAGCACCGTCTCGGCCTCGGTCACCACCTCGGTGGTGTGCCCGGCCAGGTAGAGGGCGTACCCCAGCTCGTACCTCAGGCGGGCGGCCTGGCCGGGAGGCGCGGCCTGGCCCAGCGCCCTGCGGGCGAGGACGATCGCCTCGGACAGGCGTCCGGAGGTCGTCAGTGCGTAGACGGCGGTCACCGTACGGTCGAATCGGCCAGGGTCGGTGGGGACGGTGAGCTCCAGGGAGCGTACGGCGAGGTCGGCCGCGGTCTGGGGGGAGGAGGACAGGAGTTCGCGCACCGCCTGGTCCAGTCCGGCAGCGGCCTGTGTGTCACCCGGGCAGGCGTACTGCAGCAGGTGGCCGGCGGCGAGGATCGCCGAGTCACCGCGTTTGAGCAGCATCTCGCCGGCCTGCCGGTGCAGGGCCTTGCGCACGGACGGGCCGATGGTCTCGATGACCCCGCGCCGGAGCAGCTCGTGCCGGAACCTCAGCGTGTCTCCAGAGAGCTCCACGACCCCCGCCGTTCCCGCCTCCTCCAGCGGGTGGAGCAACCGGCTCGCCGGTTCGCCGAGCATGTGGGCCAGGTCGTCGACCGAGAAACCACGGCCCAGAACCGCGGCGACCTGCAGCAGCTGCCGCGTCGCCGGGGACAGCCTGTTCAGGCCGCTGCGGGCGATCTCCTGCATCCGTCCGGGCACCCGCCGGGAGACGAGCCGCGCCCGCCCCTCGGCGACTTCGAGCGCGCCCTCATCGCGCAGTCCCCTGAGCAACTCTACGAGCACGAACGGATTGCCCGCGGCACCGGTCGCCAGAGTGAGCAGCTCGGTGCCCGGACGCGCGTCGAGGATGTCGGCGATGAGCTCGGCCACCGCCTGTTCGTCCAGAGGGTCGAGCACGATCCGGGTGGCTCCGTCGCGTTCGAGGACGTCGAAGAGCCGGTCCACATTGGAGCCGTCGCCGTCACTGGTACGCGCCAGGGTCCACACCAGCGGGTAGGACGACAGCTCGGGGATCAGGGATCGCAGCGCCAGGACCGTCGTCGGATCGGCCCAGTGAAGGTCGTCCAGCGTGATCAGCATCGGACCTCGCGCGGCCCGCTGCTCCAGCCGCTCCTGCAACCGCTCCACCAGCCACAGCCGCAGGTCGAGTGGGTCCACGCGGGTGTCGCCGGCGGCCTGCAGGTTCTGGACGGATTCCCCGAGGGCCGAGGTCAGTGACGCCAGGGGCATCAGCTGGCTGGGTTTGTCCGCCGCGCCCCGTGCGAGCGCGAACCCCCGCTCCGCCGCCGCGGCGGCGGTCTCCTCCAGCAGGCAGGTCTTCCCCAGGCCCGCCTGGCCCTCGACCAGGAGCACCCCGCCGCGGCTCAGCTCGGCCGCGCGCAGCAGCGACGTGACCGTGCGCCACTCCCGAATCCGGCCACGCCAGCCACGCCGCGAAGATCCCCCGAGATCGGATCCGTACGCGGCGCGTTGCTTGGGCGAGGCGTCACCCGACGGCGGTTCCTGAGTCACCTACCCCACAAAGTACCTGGTCAGGTCAATTCTCCCGTTGGGCGCGGATCAGCGCCGCTCGGCCGTCAGGAGCATGAACAGGGCCGCCGGGAAGCCGTCACGCCACCACGGATGGTCGCGAAGCCGTCCTCAGCACCCGGCCGAACTCCCGCACGGCCGCGATCGACGGCAATTGCGGACGGAATCCGGCCGCAATTGGGCCTAGCGTTCACCGCATCCCCACCCTGAAGGAGACGAGATGCGACCGGTTCTGACCGCTCGTGCGCTGGGCCGGGCGACGCTGGAACGGCAGTTCCTCCTGCGGCGGTCGGCCATGTCGGCGCTGGAGGGCGTACGGCACCTGGTCGGGCTGCAGGCGCAGGCGGCGAACGCGCCGTACGTCGGGCTGTGGTCGCGCCTGGCGTCGTTCGCGATCTCCGACCTGACCGCGCTGATGGTCGATCGCCGCGTCGTACGGAGCGGGTCGCTGCGGGCCACTCAGCACCTGACCACGGCCGAGGACTACCTGTGGCTCCGGCCGCTCATTCAGCCGGTGAGCCTCCGGCAGCGTCAGGCCGGGTTCGGCCGGCGTACGGCCGGGGTGGATCTCGGCGAAGTGGCCGCGGTGGCCTCCGATCTGCTCGCCGGCCGGACGCTCACCCGGCCGCAGCTGCGCGATCTGCTGGCGGAGCGCTGGCCCGGCCACGACGCGGAGGCGCTGGCCTGGTCGGTGCAGTGCCTGCTGTGGATCGTGCATCCGCCGCCGAGCGGCACGTGGGGTGTCGGCGGCGCCACGCCGTTCGCGCTGGCCCACGAGTGGATCGGGCGTCCCGTGGTCACCGATCCCGAACCCGCGCCGCTGGTCCGCCGCTACCTGGCCGCGTTCGGCCCGGCGACGGTGAAGGACGTCCAGACGTGGTCGGGGCTGACCCGGCTCCGTGACGTGGTGGAGCGGATGCGGCCGGAGGTGCGGACCTTCCGTGACGAGGCGGGGACCGAACTGTTCGACCTGGCGGACGCCCCGCTGCCGGACCCGGACACCCCGGCGCCGCCGCGTTTCCTGCCCGAGTTCGACGATCTGATCGTGGCGCATGGCGACCGCCGCCGGCTGATGACGGACGCCGACAGGAAACGGACCTGTGTCGGCTCGCTGGTGGCTCCGACGTTCCTCATCGACGGTCGCGTCGCCGGCTCCTGGAGGCTCCAGCGCGATCGCGAGACCGCGACGCTGGTCATCGCGCCGTACCGGAGCCTCGGCGAGGCCGACCGTACGGCCCTGGAGGAGGAGGGTGTCCGGCTGCTCGGGTTCGCCGCGCCCGCCGGCCGGACGCGGCACGTGACCTTCCGGCCCGTCGACTGACGCCGGTATGCGGCCGGATGCGGTCGCTCGCCGCCGCCGTTTCGGCTATCTCCACGGTCACGTGCCGTGATAGTCAAATGACGATAAGCCACGAGATCGTGGCTTACGTTCGCGCCGTCGTGACGTTACGGAGTCGTGCATGTTCGTCAGTCTTCTGGCTGTGGTCGCGGCGGTCGGCTTAGTGGCGGTGGTCGCCCGGGTCTTCACCAAGTGGGGGCGTGGCGCCGACGACGAGCATCATGACGGCACGACGTCCAAGCACACCGGTGCGATGTTGTCGGCACTGTTCCTGCTGGCCTTCGCCATCGCGATCGTCGTGCCGTGGACCACGGCCGACGCGGCACGGCAGAACACCCACACCGAAAGCGAGGCCGTCGTCGGGGCGTACTGGGCGGCCGCGGAGTTGCCCGCCCCGGCGGGGCCGCAGGTGCAGGCCGGTCTGCGGGACTACGTCCACTTCGTCATCGGCACGGAATGGGGCGTCATGAAGCACGGCCGGCTGAGCGACACCGGCTGGTCGCGGCTTGACTCGCTGCGCACCGAAGTCGTGCGGCTGCGTACGACCGATAACCAGGTCGAAGACGCTCGCACCACTCTTCTGACGCAGTTCCAGGCCATTTCCGAGGCGCGCAGCCAGCGTGCGCTGGACGCCAAGGCGAGACCGCCGGTGGCCTTGCTCTACCTCACCGTGCTGACCGGCCTCGCCACCGTGATCTTCCCCTTCATCGTGGGTGCGCGGCCGCGAGGGATGACGATGATCCCGCTGGGTGTCATGGCCGCGCTGCTCGGTTTCGGTGTCTACCTGACCTTTGACATCTCCCACGTGTTCGACGGGGGACTCCAGGTCAAGCCGGACGCCTTCCACGCGGCGCAGCAGGAGTTCCAGCGCATCCCGGCGAGTCGCTGACGACGTCCGGTGCGGCGACCCGGCGCCCGTCACCAAGCGTCATGGCCGATTCCTGGCGCTGCGTGGGCGCGCACTCGCGCACCGCCACCATCCCGTCGAAACCTGACCTCGGTTTATAACTGGCAGTAACCATCTGTTCTCAATTCGCGCGTTGACGGCCATTTTTCCCCGTTTTATGCTCCCCACGGATTTATCCGGTGTGAAGGGAGGCGGCGGGTCTGGTCTTGGCCGGATTACCGGGCCGAGCCCGACGCAGCACATTTGCCATTCTCGCCGGCGAACGCCGATCGACCACGGAGTCGCTCGCCGTACCGCCCGTGCCGGAATACGCCGATCACGCTCCTTTCCCCGTCCCTCACGACCCCCAATGAGGTGGTAGAGCCGTGCGCGATAAAAGACGCAGAGCAAGGGTTCGTCGGCTGACGGCCGTGGCTTCGGTGAGTGCGCTTTTCGCGCTCGGACTGAACGGTGTGGCGTCCGGAGCCCCGACACCGACGCCGCGAGACCAGGCCCGCCATCAGGGCGTCGGTAACCGTGACGCCCGCCCGGGCCACCGCGACCCGACGTCGGCGCAGCGCGATCTGGCCACGCGCCAGCACGTCACCGCCCGGTGGAACAAGCTGGGCACGCCGTCGAACCTGGCGCCGCAGGGACAGGCGCTCGCCAGCGGCCTGCCGGCCGATCCGGCGACCGCGGCCCGTACTTACATCGCGCAGCATCGTGACCTGCTCGGGCTGAGCCAGAGGGCGGTCGACTCGCTCGAGGTGCTGGCCGTCAACCCGATCGGCAAGGGCTCCGCGGTCCTGTTCCGCGAGCGGTTCGGCGACCTTCCGGCGGGCTACGACGGCCTGGCGGCGGTCGGGGTCGCGGACGGCAAGGCGTACATGGTGAGCTCCACTCTGGCTCCCGACGTGGCCGCCCCCGAACCCGCCACCCTCGACCAGAAAGAGGCGCTGGGGAAGGCGATAAAGGACGCCTCCCTGTCCGGCGGAACGGTCACCGCGAAGGGGGCGTCCGGCGGCTGGAACCGCTTCGAGGTGAGCGGCCTGGCAGGCACGCAGAGCGTCAAGCCCGTCGCGGTGCCGCTGCCGGAGGGCGGCGTACGTGCGGCGTACGAGGTGTCGGTCAACGACAGCGACCCGAACGGCGCGCAGGCCTACACGAGTTACGTCGACGCCCGCACGGGCGACGTCCTGATCCGCGAGGACAACGTCAACGACGAGGCCGACGACCCCCAGTGGAAGGCCTTCCCGGAGAACCCGCCGGCCGACTACAGCTCACGGGACACCCGCGAGACCTGGTGCTTCACCAAGACGCGCGGTTGTGACCGCGTCGTCGGCAACCCGGCCTCGCCGCTGCCCTGGGACGTCGATCCGAGCGTGAGCGCCACCGAGTCGACGCACACCACCCGTGGCAACAACGAGTGGGCGGCGCAGGACTGGCTCGACGCCACCGGCAGGGGCTTCAACATGGCCGGGTTCGCCACCCCCAGCCCGGACCGCGAGTACACCTATCCCTGGACGAACCAGTGGTATGCCTCCAAGTGCTCCCCGGCCGCCTTCGACAGCCCGCAGCGCAATGACATCGACGCCGCGGACGCCAACCTCCAGGCCATGCACAACCGCATGCACGACTTCTCCTACAACCTCGGCTTCACCGAGACCGCCTGGAACATGCAGGACGACAACTTCGGCAAGGGCGGGCTCGGCGCCGACCCCGAGCACGGCAACTCCCAGTCGGGCGCGCGGGTCACGACCAGCCTGATCCGGGACAACGCCAACCAGTCCACGGGGCCCGACGGCACGCCGCCGACCACGAACATGTACCTCTGGCAGTCCATCGCGGGCTCCTTCTACTCCCCGTGCGTGGACGGCGACTACGACATGTCGGTGATCGGCCACGAGTACACCCACGCCATCTCCAACCGGATGGTGGCCGGGCCGGACCGCGGCCTCAGTGGCTTCCAGGCCGGTTCGATGGGTGAGTCCTGGTCCGACCTGGACGCCATGGAGTACCTCGCCGCCAACGACCTCGTGCCGCACGGCCAGTCGCCGTTCGTCACCGGCCAGTACGTGACCGGCAACAGCGTGCGCGGCATCCGCGACTACGACCTGTCGAAGAACCCGCTGAACTACAGCGATCTCGGCTTCGACCTGACCGGACCTGAGGTGCACGCCGACGGGGAGATCTGGAACGCCGTCAACTACGACATCCGGCAGGCGTTCATCAAGCGCTACGGAGCCGGCAGCGTCTCCCTGAGCAAGTCGTGCGCCGAGGGCAGGACGCCGGTCACGAAGTGCCCCGGCGACCGGCGGTGGATCCAGCTCGTCTACGACGGCTGGCTGCTGATGGCGAACGGTGCCGTCTCGATGCTGGACGCGCGTGACGCGATGCTGACCGCGGACCAGCTGCGGTTCGGCGGAGCCGACCAGGATCTGCTCTGGAACGCCTTCGCCGGTCGCGGCATGGGCTCCGGCGCGGCCAGCAACACCAACGCCGACAGCGACGCGACGCCCAGCTTCGCCTCACCGAAGGCCAGGAACGCCTCCGTACGGTTCCGCGCCGTCGACGACAGCGGCGCCCAGGTGCCGAACACGCGGATCTTCGTCGGCGACTACCAGGCACGCGCCGTACCGGTCGCGGACAGCGACGCGGCCACCCCGCTCACGGACACCGCCTCGATCGTGGCGGGGAGCTACTCCTTCGTCGCCCAGGCCCCGGGACACGGGACGACCAGGTTCACCGCCCGTGTGACGTCCGGCTCGCACCCTACGGTGCAGGTGCGGCTGCCGCGCAATGTCGCCTCGGCGGCGGCCGGCGCGACGGCGACCGGTGACGGCGTCGACCTCGGTGCGCTCATCGACGACGACGAGGGAACGACGTGGGCCTCCCTGGGGGCTCAGGCGCAGCCGGTGGCGGGCAAGCAGGTCACGGTACGGCTCGCCGGGCAGGAACCGCAGGAGGTGCGGCGTGTCCAGGTCAGTGCCCTGCTGCGGCCGGCGAACGCGCAGGACCCGGGCGGTGACACCCTCACCCAGAACCGGTTCACCGCGTTGCGGTCGTTCAAGGTGCTCGCGTGCAAGGCATCGGCCACCGTCGACTGCTCGCAGGCGAAGGACTACCGCACCGTCTACACCAGCAAGCCGGACGCCTTCCCGGCGGCCAGGCCGCGGCCGGTGGCGCCCAACCTGACCATGCGGTCCTTCTCGATTCCGAAGACCACGGCCACCCACCTGCGGTTCGAGGTCCTCGCGTCGCAGTGCACCGGCAACCCCGACTACGCCGGCCAGCAGACGAACGACCCGAACGTGCCGAGCGACTGTGTCACCGGAAGCACCATCTCCGGGCAGGTACGGGCGGCGGACTTCGCGGCCTTCACCCACTGACCGGAACATTTCCGACAAATGCGGCGGGACCCGCCGGCACCACGGTGCCGGCGGGTCCCGTTCATTCCGCGGGGATACGCCGCCTGAATACGCGGGGGGGATTCAGGTGACGCGGGGAAAGGCGATCAGGCGACGGGCACGGCCTGCTTCGGGTTCGGCCCGTACTTGTTGTCCCCCGGCTCGCTGTCCAGGACCATGAAGACGATCAGGATGATGGCGCCGATGAACGGGATGAGGGCGATCAGCAGCCACCAGCCCGATCGCCCGGTGTCGTGCAGTCGGCGCACGCCCACCGCGAGGCTGGGGATCAGTACCAGGAGGCCGTAGATCAGGCCGAGGTAGGCCCCCAGCTTGGCGACCATGCCGATGAGGTCCAGGACGGCGGTGATGATGAAGCTGAAGAGGGCGAACATCCAGTATTCGGTGCGGCGTGCCCGGCCGCTGAATCCGGCGTAGTTCTTGAGTACCGCCATGTACCAGTTCACTGCGTTCCTTTCGTGGCCCCCGTTGGGCCTTTTCATCCCCAAATGGTGAAAGCAAAGACAGGGTAAAGGGAATTACCGTCCGTTCGCCACCGAAATCACGCGTTGAGCGGCGATCAGGTTGGCGAGGAGCCACACCGCCGCCGAGGCGTGCGGACCGGGGTCGTACGCTTTGGCGGGTGGAACAACGTGAATTGGGCAGAACAGGCAGGCAGGTCGGGGTCGTCGGTCTCGGCGCGTGGCAGCTGGGCGCGGACTGGGGGCAGGTCAGCGAGGACGACGCGCTGGCGACACTGACCGCCGCCGTCGACACCGGTGTCACCTTCATCGACACCGCCGACGTGTACGGCGACGGCCGCAGCGAGCAGATCGTCGGCGGGTTCATCAAGGGCCGGACCGGGCTGACCGTGGCCACCAAGATGGGCCGCCGGGTGCCCCAGGAGCCGTCCGCGTACACCCTGGACAACTTCCGCGCCTGGAACGACCGGTCCCGCCAGAACCTCGGCGTCGACACCCTCGACCTGGTCCAGCTGCACTGCCCGCCGACCGAGGTCTTCTCCGACGAGGCCGTCTACGACGCACTCGACACCATGGTCGAGGAGGGCAGGATCGCCGCGTACGGCGTCAGCGTGGAGACCTGTGACCAGGCGCTGACCGCCATCGCCCGGCCGAACGTCGCCACCGTGCAGATCATCCTCAACGCCTTCCGCCTCAAGCCCCTGGAGCGGGTGCTTCCGGCGGCGGCTGAGGCAGGGGTCGGCGTCATCGCCCGCGTACCCCTCGCCAGCGGGCTGCTGTCCGGCCGCTACGACCGCGACACCCGGTTCGGCGACGACGACCACCGTAACTTCAACCGGCACGGCGACTCCTTCGACGTAGGCGAGACCTTCGCCGGGGTCGACTACGAGACCGGGCTGGCGGCCGTCGAACGCCTCAAGCCCCTCGTGCCCGCGGGCGTGACGATGGCGCAGTTCGCGCTGCGCTGGATCATCGACCAGCCGGGCGTCAGCGTAGTGATCCCCGGGGCGCGGACCCCACGGCAGGCCGAGGCCAACGCCTCAGCCGCCCGGCTGTCCCCGCTGGAGGACCAGACCCACTCATCGGTGACCGCCGTCTACGACGAACTGATCCGTCCGCTGGTCCACGATCGCTGGTAGGACGTTCGCCTACTCGACGGTCATCGGCAACGGCGCTCCACTAACATGATCTTCGATCGGGCGCACGCCATGGCCTGATGTGGTGATCCCTGGGCGGATCATTCCGGATGGAGGCATTCTCATCGAAGAGCAGGGCGATCCGTCGAGTCCCCACATCGACGTCAGCAGGCCCAGCGTGGCACGAATGTATGACTACTACCTGGGCGGCAAGGACAACTACCGGGTGGATCGCGAGGCGGTCGACCGCGTCGCCGAGGCGATGCCGGAGATCCGCCAGCTGGCCCAGGAGAACCGCGCGTTCCTGCGTCGTGCGGTCCGGTACATGGCTCGCCAGGGCATCCGGCAGTTCATCGACATCGGGTCCGGCCTGCCCACGGCCGGCAACACCCACGAGATCGCCCAGGAGGTCGTTCCTGGCGCGCGCGTGGTCTATGTCGACAACGACCCGGTCGTGCTCGCGCACGGTCGTGCCCTGCTGGCCTCGGACGACAACACCGCGGTGGCCACGGCCGACATGCACCGCCCGGCCGAGGTGCTGCAGCACCAGCAGACGACCAAGCTGATCAACTTCAATGAGCCGGTGGGCGTCCTCATGATCGCCATGGTGCACTTCCTGACCGTGGACGAGCGTCCGGCGGTCATGGGTCACCTTCGTGACGCGCTGGCGCCCGGCAGCCACCTGGCGGCGACACACGTCACGACGGACGGCAAGTCCGCCGAGGCGGTGGCCAAGATCGAGGCGGTGTACGCCACCACCCCCACCCCGATCTACTTCCGTGACCGCGCCGAGGTCGGCCATTTCTTCGAGGGGTACGACCTCGTCGAGCCCGGTCTGGTCACCCTGGAGGGCTGGCATCCCGACCCGGCCGACCCCGCGCCGAAGGCGACCAAGTGGCTGTACGGGGCGGTCGGCCGCAAGAACTGACCGCCGAGCGGTGCCGCGGGAGCCTCAGGCTCCCGCGGCCGGGCCTCTCGGCCCGCCGGAAACTCCGTCGCCTTCGCACGGAACCCGGCGCTGGCGTTCATCATCGCGGTGATCCGCTCGGTCTCCACCGGCCCGGGACTCACCCCGACCACGCGGATGCCGTCCCGTAGGCTGTGGCCGCCGAGCGCCCTGCTGTCGATGCCGAGATGTCCGTTCGGAGCCCAGCATGGCGGGCTCGCGGAGACGAATGACCGGCGGCCTCCGGCTCAGAGCAGCTTGTCCAGCGTGATGGGCAGGTCGCGTACGCGTCTCCCGGTCGCGTGGTGGACGGCGTTGGCGATGGCCGCGGCGGCACCGGTGATGCCCACCTCGCCGACGCCGATCAGGCCCAGTGGCATGGTCGGGTCGGGTTCGTCCAGGTAGTGGACGTCGAGCGGCGGGATGTCGGCGTGCACCGGGACGTGATACTCCGCGAGGCCGGGGTTCATGATCCGCCCGCTGCGCGGGTCGACGAGCGTCTCCTCCGTCAGGGCCATGCCGATGCCCATCACGATGCCGCCGCGGAGCTGGCTCGCGGCCGTCTTGGCGTTGATCACCGTGCCGACGTCGAAGACTCCCGTCCAGCGGGACACGCGTACCTCGCCGGTGACCGGGTCGACGCGCACCTCGCAGAACTGTGCTCCGCAGGCGGCCTTCACCCAGCGCCGCCGGTCGAGCATGAACTTCGACATGAACCGGAGCTGCCCGGTCATCGCCCCGAGGCGGGTGTCCGAGCCGACGGCGGCCTCGACGGAGTCGCGGCCGGCCCGCGCCAGGATCGTCGCGTAGCTCTCCCCGGCAGGGCCGGTCCACAGCCCGCCGTCGCGCGCCTCGAGAGTGGACGACCGCCGGCCGCGCAGCGGCGACTCGCGCGACCGTCCCGCGAGCGCGAGCACCGAGCCCTTCAGCTTGTCGCACGCGGTCAGCAGGCTCGCGGCCACACTCGCGGTCTGCCCTGACCCGCCCGCGCCCGGCCCGGTCGGCAGGGTCGAGTCGCCGTATTCCACGCGTACGGCCTCGAACGGCACGCCGAGCGCGTCGGCGGCGATCTGCGCCTGCGCGGTCGCCCCGCCCATGCCCATCTCATGGAACCCGCAGCGCACCAGGACCCGGCCGTCGGCCGACAGCCGTACCGTGACGTTGGCGGCGAACTGCCACGACGGGTGGTACGCCGAGGCCACGCCCATGCCGACGAGCCATCTCCCGTCGCGCATCGAGCCGGGCCGGGGCGTACGGTCGGCCCACCCGAACCGCTCGGCGCCGAGCGCGTACGCCTCGCGCAGCATTCGGTGCGCGAACCTCTTGCCGTCGATGGGGTTGCGCTCCGGCTCGTTGCGCATCCGGAACTCGATGGGGTCCAGGCCGAGCTCGCCGGCGAGCTCGTCGACGGCCGTCTCCAGCGCGAAGGTCCCGATCGACTCGCCCGGCGCCCGCATCACGGTGTTGGAGAGCGCGTCCAGTTCGGTGAGGTTCTGCTGGAGGAGGATGTTCGGCACGTCGTAGAGGTGCCGCGACTGGGAGGTCACCTGCTCGGGGCCGCCGCCGACGCGTCCCACCTGCGTCACGCTGGTGTGGATCAGGGCGGTCAACCGGCCGTTCCGGCCGGCGCCGAGGGCGACCCGCTGCGTCGAGGGCGTCCGGCCGCCGACCGTGCGGTACACCCCTTCGCGGGTGAGCATCATCCGCACCGGGCGTCCGGTGACCCGGGCGGCGAGCACGGTGAGAAGGGTGCCGGCCCAGACCATGGTCTTGCCGCCGAAGGCGCCTCCCACGTACGGCGCGATCACCCGGATGTTCTGCGCCCGTACGCCGAACCGGAGCGCGAGGTGCCGGCGCAGCCAGGAGATGTTCTGTGTCCCGTCGTGGACGGTCAGCCGGTCGCCGTCCCACGCCGCCGTCGTCGAGTGCGGCTCGATCGCGTTGTGGTGGTGCGGCGGTGTGGTGAACCGCAGATCGACCGAGACGGGGGCGGCGGCGAGCGCCGCCTCCGCGTCGCCCTTGGTCGCACCGCCGGACTGCAGCGCGCTGTTCTTCTGCGGCCGCGCGTCCTTCTCGGCGCCGGCGAAGTCGACGGTGGCCGGCAGCTCTTCGTAGGAGAGGCGCACCAGGGCGGCGGCCCGCAGCGCGGCGTCCCGGGTCTCCGCGACGACGACGGCCATCGGCTGTCCGTTCCAGTGCACCTCGTCGGTGCCGAGGTAGTTGACCGACGTCCCGGAGGCGAACGTGCTGAGGTCCAGCATGCTGAAGGAGGGCGCGGGTCTCATCGCCGGTGCGTTCCGGTGGGTGATCACGGCGAGCACGCCCGGAACGGCGTCGGCCTCCGCGGTGTCGATGCCGGTGATCCGGCCGCGGGCGATCGTGGCATGCGTGAGCGCGGCGTGCGTGAGGTCAGGGTAGGGGTACTCCGCCGAATAGCGGGCGGCCCCGGTGGTCTTGGCCGGCCCGTCGACGCGGTCGATCGGCCTGCCGACGCTGGGACCCGCGGGCGCGGTGCGAGGCGGACGCTCGGTCATCGTCATGCCGCGCTCCCTTCGGTGAGCAGCTGCCGCAGCGTCTCCACGAGGGTCCGCCGCGCGAGTTCGATCTTGAAGGCGTTCTGTGGCCGGCCGGTCGCGGGCGCGAGCTCGGCCGCCGCGGCGCGCCGGAACGACTCCTCGGTGGCCGGTGCGCCGAGCAGGATCCGCTCCGCCTCGTATGCCCGCCACGGCTTGGCGGCGACGCCGCCGAGGGCCAGCCGGACCGCGGTCACCGTGCCGTCGTCGACCTCCAGCGCGGCGGCCACCGAGACCAGGGCGAAGGCGTACGACGCGCGGTCGCGGACCTTGCGGTACCGCGAGGTCGCCGCGACGGGCAGCGCGGGCAGCTCGACGGCCGTGACCAGTTCGTCGGCGGCCAGAGTGGTCTCGAGGTGGGGCGTGTCGCCGGGCAGCCGATGGAACTCCGCCATCGGGACGCGCCGGACGCCGCGTACGCTCTCGACCTCGACTATCGCGTCGAGCGCGGCCAGCGCGACGCACATGTCCGACGGATGCGTCGCGATGCAGGAGTCGCTCACCCCGAGGACGCCGTGGTTGCGGTTGAACCCGTCCATGGCGTCGCATCCGCTGCCGGGCTCGCGTTTGTTGCAGGCCGCCGCGCCGTCGTAGAAGTAGGGGCAGCGCGTGCGCTGCAGCAGGTTCCCGCCTGCCGTGGCCATGTTGCGCAGCTGCGCCGAGGCGCCGGTGAGGATCGCCTGGGACAGCAGCGGATACCGGTTGCGGATCAGGCGGTGCGCGGCGAGATGGGCATTGCGGACGAGGGCGCCGATCCGGACGCCGCCGCCGGGCAGCTCCTCGACCCCGGTGAGCGGCAGAGCGGTGATGTCGATGACGGTGCCCGGACGTTCCACGCCTTCGCGCATCAGGTCGACGAGGTTCGTCCCACCCCCGATGAACTTCGCGCCGGGCTCGGTGCCGATGGCGCGGACCGCCGTGGCGACGTCCGGCGCGCTCACGTACGCGAACGGCCTCATCGCGGCGACTCCGCGACGTCCTGGATGGCGCGGACGATCCCGTTGTAGGCCCCGCAGCGGCACAGGTTGCCGCTCATGCGTTCGCGGATCTCGGCGCCGGACAGCGCGATGCCGGTCGCGGCGACGTGTTCGGTGACGGCACTGGCCGACCCGGCGCCGTGCTCGGCGAGCATGCCGATCGCCGAGCAGATCTGGCCGGAGGTGCAGTAGCCGCACTGGAAGCCGTCGTCGCGGATGAACGCCGTCTGCAGCGGGTGCGGGTCACCGCCGCCGGCGACGCCCTCGATCGTGGTGATGTCCCGGCCGGTGTACTGCACGGCCAGGGCCAGGCACGCGTTGATCCGCTCGCCGTCGACCAGGACCGTGCAGGCGCCGCAGGCGCCCTGGTCGCAGCCCCTCTTCGTGCCGGTCAGGCCGAGGTGCTCGCGCAACACGTCCAGCAGGCTGACCCAGGGCGGAACGTCGAGCGACTCGCTCACTCCGTTGACCCGCATCCGTATCTCGACCACGTTTTTCCTCCGCTCGGCGATGTTCCCGGAACGTTAACAGAACGGTGTTTCATTAACAAGAGAACGACGTTCTGTTAACTCGGTCGTATGCTGCTCTGGACATGGCGCAACCAGGGTTTCTCCGGGCCAGGCGGCCGGAGCACAAGCAGCAGCGGCGCGCGGCCATCCTCGAGGCGGCGCGCGAACTCGCACTCCAGTCCGGCGTGCGCAACGTCAGCCTGGGCGGCGTGGCGGCGGCGGTCGGCATCGCCAAGTCCAACGTCGTCCGCTACTTCGGCACCCGCGAGGAGATCTACCTCGAGCTCACCGCGGAGGCCTGGCGTGACTGGGAGCAGGCGGTCACCGAACGCCTGGCCGACGCGGACGGGCCGGACGACGTCATCGCCGCGCTCGTTGAGACGCTCGAGGCGCGCCCGCTGTTCTGCGACCTGCTCAGTCACGTCTCGACCAGCCTGGAGCACAACGTCTCCGTGCCGGCGGCGCGGGCCTTCAAGCTCGTCGTGCTCGAGGTCATCGCCGAGCTGGGCGCGCGGGTGACGGAGGCGCACCCCGCGCTGGCGGGAGACGAGGGCTTCGAGCTCGCCGCCGCCGCCAGCGGGCTCGCCGGCATGCTCTATCCGGCGGCCAATCCGCCGCCGACGCTGGTCGAGCTCTACGCCCAGGACCCGGTCATCGCCGCGGCGTGCGTGCCGTTCGCGCCGACGATGACGCGGGTGCTCGCGGCGATCGCCGCGGGCCTGCCGACGCTGCGCTGAGTCCACGGCACCGTCCGTTCCCCACCCGTACACGCCGTACTTTGTCCTTAAAAAGAGAAAAGTACGTTCCAACGGATAAATAGGTCTTCCCAGATCCGACAAAGCTGGGTAGCGTCCACGCCACGAGCCCCCCGGAGGACGGCGTGACGCGAATGACGGCCCGGCCGGAGAACGTGCACCAGGCGCAACTGCTGCGTCTGCTGCGGGACGACGGTCCGCGTTCACGGGCCGAGCTCGGCGACGTCGTCCGTCTCTCCCGGTCCAAGCTCGCCGTCGAGATCGACCGGCTGGTGGAGCTGGGGCTGGTCGAGCCGGCGGGCCTCGCGGCGTCTCGCGGAGGCCGCCGGTCGAGCATCGTGCGGCTGTCCAGCCGGCTCCGCGTGGTCGGCATCGACATCGGCGCCACCTCGATCGACGTCGCGGTCACCAACGGCGAGCTGGAGATCCTCGGGCACGTGTCCATGCCGTGCAACGTGCGCCAAGGTCCCGACGTCGTGCTGGAGAAGGCGCTTGAGCTGCTCGGCAAGCTGCGCGGCGAGGGCCTGGTCGAGGACGTCCACGGCGCCGGGATCGGCGTGCCCGGGCCGGTCAGCTTCCGCGAGGGCATGCCGGTCGTGCCACCGATCATGCCCGGCTGGGACCGGTTCCCCGTACGCGAGGTGATCAGCCAGCGGCTCGGCTGCCCCGTCCTGGTCGACAACGACGTGAACATCATGGCCCTGGGCGAGGTGCACGCGGGCCTGGCCCGGTCGGTCGACGACTTCCTGCTGGTCAAGATCGGCACCGGCGTCGGGTGCGGCATCGTCGTCGGCGGCGCGGTCTACCGCGGCATGTCCGGCAGCGCCGGCGACATCGGGCACATCCGGGTCGACGAGGACGGGCCGACCTGCGTGTGCGGAAACGTCGGCTGCCTGGAGGCGTACTTCAGCGGCGCCGCGCTGGCGCGGGACGCCACCGCCGCGGCCCGCTCGGGGCGCTCGGCGTTCCTCGCGGAGCGGCTCGAACAGGCGGGCGAGCTGACCGCGGTCGACGTGGCCGCGGCGGTGGCGGCCGGTGACACCGCCGCGGTTCGGCTGGTGCGTGAAGGCGGCCGGCGGGTCGGACAGGTCCTCGCCGGCCTCATCAGCTTCTTCAATCCGGGCCTGGTCGTCATCGCGGGCGGTGTCGCGGGACTGGGGCACATGCTGCTCGCGGAGATCCGCAGTGTCGTCTACCGCCGCTCCCCGCCGCTGGCGACGGGGAACCTGCCGATCGTGCTGTCAGAACTGGAGGACACCGCTGGGGTCATCGGGGCGACCCGGCTCATCAGCGACCACATGTTCGCCGCCACCTAGGCGGTCGATGAGGAGGGCCTCGTGCCTGAACCGCCCCTGCTCGTCATGCGCGGAATCGTCAAGGAGTTCCCGGGCGTCCGTGCCCTCGATGGAGTCGACCTTGAGGTACGCCCGGGCGAGGTCCACTGTCTGCTCGGCCAGAACGGCGCCGGCAAGTCGACGCTGGTAAAGGTGCTGACCGGCGCGCACCAGCCCGACTCCGGCGACATCGTCTGGCGCGGAGACCAGACCCCGCAGCTGACGAGCCCGACCGCGGCACTGCGTCTCGGCGTCGCCACGATCTACCAGGAGCTCGACCTCGTCGCCGGCCTGTCGGTCGCGACGAACATCTTCCTCGGCCATGAGCGGTCGGCGTTCGGGTTCAGCCGCCGCGGTGAGATGAACCACGCGGCGCGCGAACTGCTCGGCCGGCTCGGGCACCCGGAGATCTCCCCGGGGGCCGAGGTCGGCCGGCTGTCGGCGGCGGCCCGCCAGATCGTCAGCATGGCCCGCGCGCTCTCCTACGACGCCCGGCTGATCGTCATGGACGAGCCCTCGGCGGCACTCGCCCACGACGAGGTCACGAACCTGTTCCGCGTCATCCGCCAGCTCACCGCCGCGGGCGTCGCGGTGATCTACATCTCGCACCGGCTCGAGGAGATCCGCGAGGTCGGCGACCGCGTCACCGTGCTGAAGGACGGCCGGACCGTGGCGGCCGGGCTGCCGGCCCGTACGACGCCGACCGCCATGCTGGTGGCGCACATGACCGGCCGTGCCTACGAGTACGTGTTCCCGCCCCGTCCTCAGGCGAACGAGGGTGCGCCTGAGATCCTCCGCGTCGAGGGGCTGACGCTGCCCGGTGTCTTCCGCGACCTGACGTTCTCGGTGCGGGCGGGGGAGATCGTGGGCCTCGCCGGGCTGGTGGGCGCCGGCCGCTCGGAGATCCTGGAGACGGTGTACGGGGCGCGCCGCCCGTCCGCCGGCCGGGTGGTCCTCGAGGGCCGTGAGCTCCGCGGCGGAAGCGTCGTCGCCGCGGTGCGCGCCGGTATGGGGCTGGCGCCGGAAGAGCGCAAGTCCCAGGGCCTGCTCCTGCTCGACACCGTCGCCGGCAACGTCAGCGTCGCCTCCCTGCGCCGCTACTCGCGGCTCGGCTGGCTCGACCGGCGGCGGGAGCTGGCGGACGCGCGCCGCCAGACGCGGGCGCTCGACATCCGCCCCGACGATCCTCGCCGGCCGATCCGCACGCTGTCGGGAGGGAACCAGCAGAAGGCGCTGCTCGCCCGATGGCTGCTCAAGGGCTGCCGGCTGCTGCTCCTCGACGAGCCGACGCGCGGTGTCGACGTGGGCGCCCGCGCGGAGCTGTACGCCCTCATCCGGCGTCTCGCCGACTCGGGCGTGGGGATCGTGCTCGTCTCCAGCGAGATCCCCGAGGTCCTCGGGCTCGCGGACCGCGTCCTGGTGATCCGCGAGGGCCGGGTCCTGCGCGAGAGCGACGCCCGCGAGCTGGACGAACACCAGGTGCTCGACCTCGTCATGGAAGGGAGCAACCGATGAGTGAGCCGCAGGGGCGCTACGTCGCCTGGCCTCGAGAGGCGGGGAGAGCGGACCGGAGGCGAACGGGGGACGCGGTATGAACGGCTCAGACGGCGTGCGCGCTGAGGAGCACCCCGGCGGCACGCCTCCCGTGCCTCCCGCCGACGAACACACCCGGGTCGAGACGGCGGCACAGCGCACCGGGCCGAGCGGGCTCCGCCTCCGCATCGCCGAACTGCGCAACCTCGGCCTGCTCGGCGTGCTCGCCCTCCTCATCCTCGCCGGCTCGCTGACCCGGCCGGCGGAGTTCCTCGCCTACGACAACGTGGTGGTCATCCTCACGCTCGCGTCGGTCAGCGGCGTCATCACCGTCGGCATGACCTTCGTCATCATCGGCGGCGGGATCGACCTGTCGGTGGGTGCCATCGTGGCGCTCGCGACGGTGTGGGCGACGACGAAGGCCACGCAGATGTACGGCACCGGCGGGGTGGTCTTCTGCGCGCTCGCGGTGGGGGTCGGCTGCGGTCTCGTCAACGGCCTGATCATCGCGTACGGACGGATCGTCGCGTTCATCGTGACGATCGCGATGCTGGCCAGCGCACGCGGACTGGCGATCAACATCTCCTCCGGCCACACCCAGACACTGAACGCGGACAACCAGACGCTGGTGAACCTCGGCTACAAGGACGCCTTCGTGTTCGGCAAGATCCCGCCGTTGGTGATCATGTTCGCGCTGGTCGTGGGGATCGGCTGGGTCGTGCTGAACCGGACCACGTTCGGGCGCCGGACGTTCGCGATCGGCGGCAACCCGGAGGCCGCCCGGCTCGCCGGCCTCAACGTACGGCTGCACACGCTGCTGCTGTACGTCCTGTCCGGGCTGTGCTGCGGGGTCGCCAGCCTGATGCTGATCGTCCTCACCGGCAGCGGCACGTCCGCGAACGGCAACCTCTACGAACTCGACGCCATCGCGGCGGTGATCATCGGCGGGACGCTGCTCACCGGTGGCCGCGGCACGCTCGTCGGCTCGGTCCTGGGCGTCCTCGTCTTCACCACGATCAGCGACATCTTCACCCTCAACAACCTCACGACCGCGACCCAGCAGGTCGCCAAGGGCGTGATCATCGTGATCGCCGTCCTGGTGCAGCGCCTGGTCGCCGAACGCCGGGCCGGGGGCGATCCCGGCTGACCGCTCCCCCCCATTCACGTCGGGATCGAAAGGACGATCATGACTTCCAGACCATTGCGCGACCTCGGTCGCCGAGGCTTCCTCACGAGCGGCACCCTTGTGGGCGCCGGCGCGCTCGCGGCCGCCTGCACCAGCAACGCCGAGCCGCAGAGCGACAGCTCGCCGGCAGCGAAGGCCGCCGGCGCGAACGCGGCCCCCGGCAAGAAGGTCACCATCGGGTTCGCCGGTCCGCAGGCCGACCACGGCTGGCTGAACGCCATCAACGAGAACGCCAAGAAGGAGGCCGGCAAGTACTCCGACGTCGTACTGAAGATCACCGAGGGCTCCAACGACGCCGCCCAGCAGGCCAGCCAGATTCAGACGCTCATCAACCAGAAGGTCGACGTCCTGATCATCCTGCCCGCCGACGGCAAGCAGATGACGCCGACCGGCCGGAAGGCGATGACGGCCGGCATCCCGGTCATCAACCTCGACCGCGTCTTCGACACGGCCCAGGCGTACCGGACGTGGGTCGGCGGCGACAACTACCGCATGGGCCTGAACGCCGGCGACTACATCGCCAAGCGCCTGAACGGCAAGGGGACCGTCATCGAGCTGGCCGGGATCGACACCCTGCCGCTGACGCAGGACCGGACCCGCGGATTCAACGACGCGCTGCGCAACTACCCTGGGATCAAAAGGGTCGGCCGTGCGGCGGCGGATTTCACCGTGCAGTCGGGGCAGGCCCGCACGGCCGAGCTGCTCCAGGCACACCCCAAGTTCGACGCCCTGTGGAACCACGACGACGACCAGGGCATCGGGGCGCTCCAGGCCATCCGGCAGGCGGGCCGGACGAACTTCTTCATGGTGGGCGGCGCGGGCTCCAAGAGCGCGATGGACTCCATCAAGAAGGACGACAGCGTGCTCAAGGCCACCGTGCTCTACCCGCCGACGATGGCCGCCTCCGCGGTCCGCATCGGCCGGCTGCTCGGACAGGCCAAGGGCATGAGCGACCTGGCCGAACAGGAGGTGCCCGCCTCGGTCACCCTGTTCTCGGCCGTGGTGACGAAGGACAACGTCGACTCCTACCTGCCGCTGGCCTTCGAGTGAGAGGAATGCCGGCCCGCCGCTCACCGCGGCGGGCTCGCGACATCCGCGGGATTCGGCATGGGGAAGAAGAGGACGGCGATGACGCACGCAAGCAGGCCGACGCTCGGGGTCGGCATGGTCGGCTACGCCTTCATGGGGCGGGCGCACTCTCATGCCTGGCGCAGCGTGGGGGCCTTCTTCGACCTCCCGTGCGCGCCCGCGATGGTGGCCCTGGCCGGCCGGTCACGCGACCAGACGGAGGCCGCCGCCGACCGGCTGGGCTGGGAGACGTTCGAGACCGACTGGCGCAAGCTGATCCACCGCGACGACGTGCACATCATCGACATCTGCACGCCGGGCGACACGCATGCCGAGATCGCCATCGCGGCGCTCGACGCCGGCAAGCACGTGCTCTGTGAGAAACCGCTCGCCAACACGGTCGAGCAGGCCGTCGCCATGACGGAGGCCGCGGAGCGGGCGAGGGCGAACGGCGTGCGGGCGATGGTGGGCTTCAACTACCGGCGCGTGCCCGCGCTCGCCCTGGCCCGCGAAATGGTCGCGGAGGGCCGGCTCGGCACGATCCGCCACGTCCGCGCGCAGTACCTGCAGGACTGGATCGTCGATCCGGAGTTCCCGCTGGTGTGGCGGCTGGACGCGGACAAGGCCGGCTCCGGTGCGCTCGGCGACATCGGCGCGCACATCATCGACGCCGCGCAGTTCGTCGCCGGTGACCGGCTGACCGGTGTCAGCGCGCTGATGGACACCTTCGTCAAGGAACGCCCCCTGGCGGGCGCCTCGGCGGGCCTCGGCGCCGCCGCGGCCGGCGACTCCGCGCGGGGCACCGTGACGGTCGACGACGCGGCGCTGTTCATCGGCCGGCTGTCCGGCGGGGGGCTCGCCTCCTTCGAGGCGACGCGCTTCGCGACCGGGCGGAAGAACGCCATGCGCCTGGAGATCAACGGGTCGGACGGCAGCCTGGCCTTCGACTTCGAGTCGATGAACGAGCTGTCCTTCTACGACAACACCGAGGATCCGCGGACCGCCGGATTCCGCCGGATCCTCGTCACCGAGCCGGTCCACCCGTACGCCGCGGCGTGGTGGCCCGCCGGTCACCTGCTCGGCTACGAGCACACCTTCACCCACGAGGTGAAGGACTTCGTGGAGGCGATCGCCGGCGGTGCCGACCCGGCACCGTCCTTCGCGGACGGCCTGCAGGTGCAGCGCGTGCTCGCCGCGGTCGCGCGCAGCGCCGCCGACCGCGGCACCTGGACCGACATCGAAGCCTGACCCCCTGGCCACTGGAGGAACCATGCCGCGACCGATCACCCTGTTCACCGGTCAGTGGGCCGACCTTCCGTTCGAGGAAGTGTGCCGGCTCGCCTCCGGATGGGGCTATGACGGCCTCGAGATCGCCTGCTGGGGCGACCACTTCGAGGTCGACAGGGCCCTCACCGACGACGCGTACGTGCGGGGCCGCCTCGACATTCTGGAAAAGCACGGCCTCAAGGTGTGGACCATCTCCAATCACCTGGTCGGCCAGGCCGTCTGCGACAACCCCATCGACGCACGGCACCAGGGCATCCTGCCGGGCCGCATCTGGGGTGACGGCGACGCCGAGGGCGTACGCCGGCGCGCCGCCGAGGAGATGAAGGACACGGCGCGGGCCGCCGCGCTGCTCGGCGTACGGACCGTCGTGGGCTTCACCGGCTCACCGATCTGGCACACCGTCGCCATGTTCCCGCCGGTGCCCGAGTCGATGATCGAGGCGGGGTACCGGGAGTTCGCCGACCGCTGGAACCCGATCCTCGACGTCTTCGACGAGGTCGGTGTGGGCTTCGCACACGAGGTGCACCCCAGCGAGATCGCCTATGACTACTGGACGACCGTCCGGACCCTGGAGGCGATCGGCCACCGCCCGGCGTTCGGGCTGAACTGGGACCCGTCGCACTTCGTCTGGCAGGACCTGGACCCGGTCAACTTCCTGCTCGACTTCGCCGACCGCATCCGCCACGTCGACTGCAAGGACGCGAAGGTGCGCACCGGCGACGGCCGGCGCGGCCGGCTGTCGTCCCACCTGCCCTGGGCCGACCTGCGCCGCGGGTGGGACTTCATCTCCACCGGGCACGGCGACGTGCCGTGGGAGGACTGCTTCCGCGCTCTCAACACCATCGGCTACGAGGGGCCGATCTCGATCGAGTGGGAGGACGCGGGCATGGACCGGATGACCGGCGCGCCCGACGCTCTCGCCTATGTCCGCCGCCTCGCCGCGATCGAGCCGCCGACGACGGCGTTCGACGCGGCCTTCGGTTCCGGCGACTGAGCCGGTCGCCGAGCCGGTCAGCGGACGTGCTGGGTGGCGTTCACACTCGCCTGCTCGGCGAAGACCCAGTTGTCGGCGCTCGTCTTCAGGCCGGGAAGCCAGGCGCCAGGGGTGTCGCGGCACGCCGCCAGCTGCTGTGCGGCGTGGTCGCGCATCTCGGTGTGGGCGTGCGCCACGTACAGTCCGACCAGGCCGAACCCGGGGTAGCCTACGTCGTTGCCCCGCGCCTGGTCGTACGCGGCGCCGAGCGTCTCGCCGGCGCTGACGTCCAGATCCTTGCCCAGTGCCTTGATGGAGCCGGGGTCGATCTTCTTGATCGCGTTCTTCTCCGCCGCGCTCGGGGCGCGGTAGCCCGTGGGCACCGGGGCACCGGGCGGCAGCTGCTTCGGCCAGTTCAGCACCGTTTCGGTGTCCTTGAAGCTCGGGGCGGCGCGCCCGCCGATGTAGTAGCCGCCCAAGACCGTCCCGCCCGCGGTCAAGGCGGACAGCACGGCTTTGGAGGTGCCGAGTTCCGCGGTGGCGCGGGCGAAGATCGCGGCGCTGACGCCGTTGACCTTCGCCAGCCCGGCGATGAGGGTCCGGACGAACTGCCCCGCCTCGATCATCCGGACGTTGGCCACGTAGGTCGCCGTCGCGTTCACGCCGGGCACGACGGCGAGGGCCAGCATGCTCGCCACGCTGCTCAGGACGACCGAGCCGATGACCGCCGACGACAGGCCCACTCCGGTGTACGCGACGGCGCAGCCCTTGAGAGTGTCCCTGATGTGGTCGTACATCGCGGCGGCCTGCTCCAGCGTGTCCCGGTAGGGCTTGACCCGGGTGGCCACGAACGCGTTCTTGCCCTGCTCGCTCCAGTGGTCGGCGTCGGCGTGCCTGGCCACGGCGCGCGCGATCTCCGTACTCGCGGAACGGATGTGCCCGGCGACGTCGCCGTACCGGTCTCCGGCGTGCCACATCTGTGCGGGGTCGGACACGAGGGCGGCCAGCGGCACCGCGGCGATCGCCGCGAGCGGGAAGACGACCGCCGCGCTCGCGGCGTTCGCGGCGCCCCACGCGCTCGGTGCCGAGGTGACGACGTCAGAGACCGTGGTGCCCATGATCGTTTCTCCAACCCGAGGAGCCGGCGTCACATGCGACGATCATCGATCGTAGCCGCGCCTCACGCTGGGCGGACCATAACGCCCACCTCCGGACCAGCGGCCGGGTGCGCTTGACTTGACCGAACGTTCCTGGAGCGGGTCGTGGTCCCCGTCGAGCACACCGGACTCCCCGACGGGCCGGCCGCGCCGGTGACCTGCGAACGCGGCGGCGGCGGGACCTTCACCGGTGCGCCGAAGTCGTACAGGTCCATCGTGGTGCTGGTCTTGGTGCCCATCCGATGCCGTCAAAGACGCAAACGAGCCGCTCAATGCTGAAATGGTGCCCGCCAGTGACGCCGTCTGGTCCGTACCGCTCGGACTCGCCGGCAGTGCGGGTCCCGCCGCGGACACCATCTACGTCGAAGCGCTCCGGCCGAGCCGGGCCGAGCGCGCGGTCCGGAGGAGGCGGATCTGGATCCAGCCCGAGGACGACGTCCCCCACATCCGCGACCCCCTCTTCCGGATCCGCGACGCCGTCGGCCTCCAGCCGACGCAGGTCGCCGTCTCACCCACGCTCACCGCCGCCACGGCCGAGGTCCTCGGCTCGGCGGACCTGCTTCTGGCCTCCTTCAAGCAGGCCGGGGAGCTGGGACTGCACTGGCGGCCGGTCGGTGAGATCCGGCCCGTACGCGGCTTCGACGTGGCCGGGGACGACGCGGAGCGCATCCGGGCCCGGCTGCGGCCGGCGATCGCCCGCTGCCTCGGCGCACGCGACGACGACGGGGCGGCGCGGTGAGCGTGGAGAGACTGATCCGCGATCTGGGGCGGCTGCTGGACGACGCCGGTCTCCGCGGCTCGTTCCTGGTACGCGACCTGGGCAGCGGGGACGAGCTCGGCATCGAGCCGGACCTGGAGTTCCCGGCCGCGTCGCTGGTCAAGGTCCCGCTCGCCATCGCCACGCTCGAACGCATCCGCCAGGGCGAGCTCGACGGCTCCACCCAGATCCGCGTACGGCCGGGCCGGATCACCACGCCCGGGCCGGCCGGGCTGAGCAAGTTCCGCCACCCGGCACGGGTCGCCGTCGACGACCTGCTCTATCTCAGCACCGCTCTCAGCGACGGCGCGGCGACCGACGCGCTGTTCGCCCTCACGCCGCCGGCCGAGGTCTCGGCGATGCTGCGGGAGCTCGGACTGCGCGGCATCACGGTCCGCCACACGATCGGGGAGCTCAACGAGACCCTCGCCGAACGCCTCGACCGGGCCGATGTCCACCTGGCGCACTTCCTCGCGAGCGAGGAGGGGACGGCCGGCCGGGGCCACCGCATCCCGCAACTCGATGTGACGCGCGCGAACTCCGGCTCGGCGCGCGCCTACATGGAACTCCTGCGTGCCCTGTGGACGCCGTCGTCGATCGACGCGGCCGTCGCCGAGCGCGTACGAGGGCTGATGGCCGACAACGTCCATCGGCAGCGGCTCGCGCCGGACTTCAGCTCCGACGCGTCGACGTGGTCCTCCAAGACCGGGACGCTGTTGAACCTCCGCCACGAGATCGGCGTCGTCGAGCACGCGGACGGCCAGGTCTTCGGCGTCGCCGTGCTCACGGAGTCCAGCGTGCCGGCCATCAGCCAGCCCGGCGCCGAGGCGCTCATGGCCCAGGTGGCGCGTACGCTCCGCGACCGCCTGCGGCAGATGTGACCCGGGCGAAACATCGGTGCCATCCGAACCGGACCTGGCTGACTACGATCGGAACTGTTCGATTGTTCACGTATCGCAGGCGCGGCAGGACGTGGGGAGAACCGTGAGCGACCTCCAAGGAGCGGCAGACGGTCGCAAGCCGGTGTTCGGCGCCGAGCGCCGCATGCGGATCCTGGAGCTGCTCCGCGCGAACGGCACGCTGTCCCTGCGGCAGCTCGCCGAGGCCGTCCAGTCCTCTGAGGTCACCGTGCGCCGTGACGTGCGCGCGCTGGAGGCCGACGGGCTGCTGGACCGTCATCACGGGGGAGCGTCCCTTCCGGGTGAGCTGTCCCGCGAACCCACCCACGTCCAGAAGGCCCAGGTCGCCAAGGCGGAGAAGGCCGCGATCGCCGACCTGGCCGCCGCGCTCGTGGAGGACGGCGACGCCGTGGTCCTCGGGCCGGGCACCACCACCCACGCGCTCGCGCAGCGGCTGACCGGCCTCACCGACCTGACCGTCGTGACCAACTCACTGCTCGTGGCGCAGGCGCTTTCGGCCTCCCCGCGCATCGAGGTGGTGGTGACCGGCGGCATCCTGCGCGGTCCCGTTCAGGCGCTCGTCGGCAGCGCCGCGGAGCGATCGCTGGCCGGCCTGCGGACACGCCGCGCCTTCATCTCCGGCAACGGGCTCACCGCCGAACGCGGCCTGTCCACCCCGAACATGCAGGTGGCCAGCACCGACCGGGCGCTCGCGGCATCCGCGGAGGAGGTGGTGGTGCTGGCCGACCACACCAAGATCGGGGTGAACACCATGGTGCAGACGGTGGCCGCGGACCACATCGACCACCTGGTCACGGGCGACGCCGCGCCCCAGGAGGAGCTGCACGAGCTGACCGCCCGCGGCATCCGGCTCCATGTCGCCCGTATGGACTAGAAGATCTGATCGAAAGTGACCGGGTCGGCGGTTATCGTGGACTCACTGTTTCGCGATCGCGACGATCCGGGACACGATCGGGGCATCGGTTACGGGCGAACGCGGGAGGAGTCTCGTGGCACGACAGGCCCTCGAAGCCGCCGCGATCGTCAAGGCGTTCCCCGGCGTCCTGGCCCTCGACCATGTCTCGCTCTTCCTCGGCGATGGCGAGGTGCACGCGCTCGCCGGTGAGAACGGTGCGGGCAAGTCCACGCTCGTGAAGGTCCTCACCGGCGTCCACCGCCCGGACGGTGGACGGCTCCGCCGCCGGGGTGAGCCGCTGGACCTCACCGGCCCTCTCGACGCCCAGCGCGCGGGGATCAGAGCGGTCTACCAGGACGACAACGTCATCCCCTCGATGAGCATCGCCCGCAACCTGTTCCTCGGCGAGGAGCCCCGCGGGCGCTTCGGCCTCATCGACACGGCCCGGATGCACGACCGTGCGGCCGAGATCCTCGGCGCGTACGGACTGCGCACGGACGTACGCCGGCCGCTGGGATCGCTCGGCGCCGGCGCGCAGAAGCTCGTCGCGCTCGCCCGTGCCGTGACCGCCGGCGCGCAGGTGATCGTCCTGGACGAGCCCACCGCCGTGATGGAGCCTCCCGAGATCCAGACGCTGTTCGGCGTCATCGCCGACCTGCGCGAGCAGGGCCGGTCCGTGCTGTACGTCAGCCACCGGCTGGAGGAGCTGTACGAGGTCTGCGACCAGGTCACCCTGCTGCGGGAGGGCCGGGTCGTGCACACCGGCCCGCTCGCCCGCCTGGGCCGTCACGGTCTCGTGTCGCTGATGCTCGGCCGGTCTCCGGTCCGTCCCGCGGCGGCGCACCAGGGCGGCCCGCACGAACGGCCCGGCGACCCTCCGTACCTCCGGGCCACGGGGCTGACCCGGCGCCACGCACTCGCCGACGTCTCCATCGAGCTGCGCCAGGGCGAGGTGCTCGGCCTCGGCGGCCTCCTCGGCGCCGGGCGTACCGAAACGGCCAAGGCGATCGCCGGGGCGCTGACGCTCGACGCCGGGCAGGTCACGGTCGCGGGCGCGCCCCTGCGCAACCGGTCCATCACCGGCGCCATCCGCGCCGGCGTCAGCCTCCTCCCGGAGAACCGCAAGACCGAGGGCATCATCCCGAGCCTGTCGATCCGCGACAACATCAGCCTGGCCGCGCTGCC
>JAOPYG010000471.1 GCA_025964685.1 Actinoallomurus sp.
AGCGAGTGCCCCCTCGGGGTGGACATGGCCACTCTCAAGGCCGAGACACTGTCGCACCACCACGACGTACACGGGGTCCCGCGCCGGTCACGGGTCTTCGGTGCGATCCGGACGCTGAACCGGCTGGGCTCGGCTACCGCGCCCCTGTCCAACCTGCCGGGACGCAGCCGTCCCCTGCGTCTGCTGATGGACCGGCTGCTGGGCATCACGCCGGCCAGGCCGCTGCCGTCCTTCGCCCGGCACAACCTGGTGCGGTGGTTCCGCCGACGCGCGTCCGGGACGCACCCCGCCCCCCAGGGGCAGGTCACCTTTCTCGCCGACTCCTTCACCACGTTCACCGAGCCGGACATCGGCCAGGCCGCGATCGAGTTGCTGGAGCAGTCCGGCTGGCAGGTGCGGTTGGAGTCCGGCGGTTGCTGCGGACGGTCCAGCCTGTCCAAAGGCCTGCTCGACAAGGCCAAGGACGACGCCCGCAAGCTCGCTCGCTCGCTGCGTGATACGACGGAGCCGGGCTCGCCGATCGTCGGCTGTGAGCCCTCGTGCCTGATGACGCTGCGCGACGAACACCTGGCCTTGCTCCCCGGCGATCCGGCTGTCAAGGATGTCTCCGGCCGGGTACGGCAGGTCGAGGAACTGCTCGTCGAGGCGATCGACGCCGGTCGGCTGCGCTTGCGGGAGGATTCCTGGCTGGCCGGGCGCAGACTGCTCTACCACGGCCACTGCCACCAGAAGGCGGAGGTGGGCACCGCCGCGACCGTCGCGCTACTGAGCCGTATCCCCGGCGTCCAGGTGGAGGAGGTGGACGCCGGATGCTGCGGCATGGCGGGGTCCTTCGGCTTCGAGTCCGAGCACTACGACGTGTCCATGAAGGTGGGCGAAGACCGCCTTTTCCCGGCGATCGCCGCAGAACCCGACGCCACGGTCGTGGTGGCCACGGGCGTCTCCTGCCGGCAGCAGATCTTCCACGGCACCAAGCGCGACGCCTGGCACCCCGTCCAACTGGTACGCGAGGCGCTGACCTCCTGATGCGAGCGGCGGGCGTTCCCGATCGCAGTCGATACGGCGGGGAGGCGCCACCTTCGACATCGGGCGGTCATGCTGGTCAGGGACTCAGCCATTCGGTCGCCAACCGTGCACCGAGCCGCTCCAGCAGCGGACCGGCATGCGATATGCACCGCTGCTGGTCCGGCTCGATGTCGGTCAGCGCGTATGCCGCGATCATGCCCAGAGAATGAAGGTCGCGCTGGTTCAGCGTCGAGTGCCCGGCGACCGCGATCACCGGCACCGATGCCTTTCGGGCCGCGGCCGCGACTCCGGCGGGGGCCTTACCGTTGAGCGTCTGGCCGTCCAGGGTTCCCTCGCCGGTGATCACCATGCGGGCTTCCCGCAGCTTCTGCACAAAGCCGGTCAGCTCCAGCACGAGTTCAATGCCGGGCCGCAGTGAGGCACCGAGGATCGCCATCATGGCGAACCCCACGCCGCCCGCCGCGCCGCTCCCAGGCGCCTCGGCGGCGTCTACCCCGGTCGACGTGCTGACCAGCCCGGCCCAGTGGGCCAGGGCTCGGTCGAGTTCGGCGACCTCACGCGGCGACGCACCCTTCTGCGGTCCGTAGACCGCTGCGGCGCCCTGCGGACCGGTCAGCGGATTGTTCACATCGGCGGCCACGACGACCTCGGTCCGCGCCAGGCCTGGATGCAGCCCAGACAGGTCGACGGACTGGAGGTCGCACAGGGCCGCCCCGCCGCGCCGCAGCGGCGTCCCGTCGCGAACGGCGAGGTGCGCGCCGAGCGCCTGCAGCATGCCCGCGCCACCGTCGGTGCATGCGCTGCCGCCGATCCCGACCACGAGCGTGCGGCAGCCCGCTTCGAGTGCCTCCCGCATGACCTGCCCGGTGCCGTAGCTGGATGCGGTCAGCGCAGCCGGCCGTCCGTGAGGCAGGCGGGTCAGCCCGGCGGTCTCGGCGAGCTCGACAACGGCGACTCCGTCCAGCTCCGCGTAGCTCGCGCGTACCGGCTGCCCGGTCGGACCTTGGGCGGCCACCGGAACGCGCCGGTAGCCGGCGGCCACCATGGCGTCCAGGAAGCCGTCACCCCCGTCGGAGACGGGGGCCATGACGACCGGCACGTGGGCGGCTGTGAGGCGCAGTCCGGCAGCAAGGTGCCTGGCGACGTCGGCAGCGGTCAGCGATCCTTTGAACTTGTCCGGTGCGATGACGACGCCCATGCCAGCCACGCTCCGATGCTCTCCGTGTCCGATGTCGATCTCCACGAGTGAGGGTCAGCCGAGCAGAGCGGACTCGGGCAGGGCGTCGATGTCGTGGTCGGCGAGGTCCTCGAACTCGATGACGCCGTCGATGTCCTGGCCCATGGCGATGTTGGTGATCCGCTCAAGGATGACCTCGACGACGACGGGTACCCGGAACTCGGCCATGAGCTTCTGGGCCTCGTCGAACGCGTCTGGCAGGTCGTCGGGCCGGCGGACCCGGATCGCCTTGCAGCCCAGCCCCTCGGCGACCTTGACATGATCGACCCCGTATTCGCCCAGCTCCGGTGCGTTGACGTTCTCGAAAGCCAGCTCGACGTTGTAGTCCATGTCGAACGCGCGCTGCGCCTGGCGGATGAGGCCGAGGTAGGAGTTGTTCACCAGCACCTGGATGTAGGGCAGGTTGAACTGCGCACCGACCGCCAGCTCTTCGATCATGAACTGGAAGTCGTAGTCCCCCGAGAGCGCGACCACGGTCGCTCCGGGCTCGGCGACGCAGACCCCCAGCGCTGCGGGCACCGTCCAGCCGAGTGGGCCGGCCTGGCCGCAGTTGATCCAGTGCCTCGGGTTGTAGACCCGCAGGAACTGAGCTCCCGCGATCTGCGACAGTCCGATCGTGGATACGTCCCGGACGTCTCGCCCGAACGCGGCGTTCATCTCCCGATAGACGCGCTGCGGCTTGATCGGAACGTTGTCGAAGTCACTGCGGCGGTGCATCGTGCGCTTGCGTTCCAGGCACGCATCGGCCCAACTGCTCCAGTCGGGAAGCCGATCGGCGTCCCTGCGCTCACGCGCCGCCTCGACCAGCCGCTCCAACGCCGCACCGGCATCGGAGACGATGCCGTAGTCCGGGGCGAGGACCCGCCCGATCTGGGTGGGCTCGATGTCGACGTGGACAAAGGTCCGGCCCCGCGTATAGGTGTCCGTATTGCCGGTGTGCCGGTTCGCCCACCGGTTCCCGACACCGAGCACGAAGTCCGACGCGAGCATCGTCGCGTTCCCGTAGCGATGCGCGGTCTGTATCCCGGCCATGCCGGCCATCAGCCGGTGATCGTCGGGGATGGTCCCCCAACCCATCAGCGTCGGGATCACCGGAACGTTCAGCACCTCGGCCAGCTCGACCAGCAGGTCCGAGGCGTCGGCGTTGATGATCCCGCCGCCTGCGACGATCAGCGGGCGCTCCGCGGCGACCAGCATGTCGAGGGCCTTGTCCGCCTGCGCCCTGGTCGCCCGCGGCTTGTGGACCGGCAGCGGCTCATAGGTGTCGATGTCGAACTCGATCTCCGCGAGCTGCACGTCCACCGGCAGATCGATGAGCACCGGGCCGGGTCGCCCGGACCGCATCAGATGGAACGCCTGCTGGAACGCGCCGGGAACCTGCGCCGCCTCGTACACCGTGGTGGCGCTCTTGGTGACCGTCCGGGCGATCGAGGCGATGTCGACGGCCTGGAAGTCCTCCTTCTGCAGCTTCGCGACCGGCGCCTGCCCGGTGATGCACAGGATCGGTATCGAGTCCGCCCATGCCGAGTACAGTCCGGTGATCATGTCCGTACCGGCGGGACCGGAGGTGCCGATGCACACCCCGATGTTGCCGGACCTGGCCCGGGTGTAGCCCTCCGCCATGTGCGAGGCGCCCTCCACGTGGCGGGCCAGGATGTGCTTGATGCCGCCATGTGCGCGCATGGCGGAGTAGAACGGGTTGATGGCGGCGCCGGGCAGCCCGAAGGTCTGGGTCGCGCCCTCGCGTTCCAGGATCAGTACGGCGGCGTCAACGGCTCGCATGCGTGGCATGGCGGTCTCCGGTCTTGTCGAAGTTCGGGTGATGTCTGCAAGCTCACGTTCCCGCACGGCCGGACAGCTCATCGACGAGCAACAGCAGTGCGGAGTGATCCAGCGAACCGTGCCCACGCGCGCGCAGCGCGCCCATCAGCTGCGCCACGGCGGCGCCGAGCGGTATCGCGACGCCGACCTCGCGGGCAGCGGACGTGACGATCCCCAGGTCCTTGTGGTGCAGGTCGACCCGGAAACCCGGGGCGAACTCCCGCGCGATCATGCTCCCGGCCTTCCGGTCGAGGATCCGGTTGCCGGCCAGGCCACCGGCGAGCACCCTGACGGCGGCCTCGGTGTCCACGCCGGACGCCTCAAGGAACACCAGTGCCTCGGCGACCAGCTCGATGGTGCCGGCGACGATCAGCTGGTTGGCCGCCTTCACGGTCTGGCCGGAGCCGGACGGCCCCACGTAGACGATCGTCGAGCCGACGGCCTCCAGCACCGGCCGAGCCTTCATCACGTCCACGGCGTCACCGCCGACCATGATCGAAAGACTCGCCTCGCGGGCGCCGGCCTCCCCACCGGACACCGGCGCGTCGACCGCGCGCAGCCCGCGCTCCGCCGCCGCCTGCGCCAGTCGGACGGCGACCTTGGGTTCGATGGTGCTGCAGTCGATCCACAGAGTGCCGGGAGCCGCGTGCGTGAACACGCCATCGTCCCCGCCGACCACCTCCTCGACATCCGGTGAATCGGGCAGCACGGTCAGTACGGCGTTCGCGTCCTTGACCGCCTCGGCGACACTCGCCGCGCCGCGGCCTCCCTCGCTCACGAGGGCGTTGACCTTCTCGGGGCTGCGGTTGTACCCGACGACGTCGTAGCCCGCCTTGACGAGGTTGGCCGCCATCGGCCCGCCCATGACACCCAGTCCGATGACAGCGATCGTGGTCATGTCGATCCGCTCCTTCTGGTCGATGCGTGATGGTGTTCGCGGCGTCATGCGGTGCGGGCAGCAGAGCCGCGTCCCTCGCGCGGCAGCCAGGCGAACGGGTCCGCGGCCTCGGACTTGTACTCCAGGCCCACCCATCCCGAGTAGCCCGCCTGCCGCAGGCCGGACAGCCAGCCATCGAGCGGCAGCTCGCCGGTCCCCGGCTCGCCCCGGCCCGGAGCGTCGGCGATCTGCACATGGCCGATGAGTGCGGCGTCGCCCGCGATCACCGCGGGAACGTCGTCACCGTTGACCGCCAGGTGGTAAAGATCCGCCAGCAGCCGGACGTTGGACGCGTCTCCCTCCCGCGCCACCCGGCCGATGATCGCGGTGGCCTGGGCCGATGTGCGGATCGGATACCGGTCCGCCCCGCTGACGGGCTCGATCAGCACCGTGCCCCCGATCCGCCCGACCGCTGCGGCGGCCAGGGCCAGGTTCTCGACCGCGAGGTCGTCCTGTGCCTGCGCGGACTCCCCGTCCACCCGATTGCCGTAGAGCGCGTTGAACGCCCGGCAGCCCAGGCGCTCGCCGATGTCGGCAACGACGTCGAGGTTGTCGCGAAACTCCGTGGAACGGGCCGGCCAGGACACCAGCCCACGGTCGCCGCCCGGCATGTCACCGGCCGCGAAGTTGAGCCCGACCAACTGCACGCCGGCCTCCTGGACCGAGCGCACGAAGGCGTCCACCTCCGCGTCGGAGGGAACGGCCGAGTCGAACGGCCACCAGAACTCGACGCCGTCGAACCCGCTTGCACGGGCCGCCGCCGGCCGCTCGCGCATGGGCAACCCTGTGAGAAGGATCGAACAGTTCACCGCGTATCCGAGCATCTGAACGCCACGCATTCCGTATGGTGGAAAAAAGTTTCCGTTTTAGTATGAGCCGCCCTGAACTGGTCTGTCAATCGCGCGAAGCCCGGCGCATCCGTCCCAGGGCGCCTTCAGCTCCCTGCCGCCGCGCGGACCGCAGCCGCAAGCCGCTACGCGGTCAGGACCACCTCGGCCTGCTCGAGCACTGCGACCAGATCGTGTTCCGGGTCAGGATTGGACCGGCGTGAACGCGATCGCCCGGCCGCCCGTCGTCTTGATGCGGCGCCTGAGAGGTCGTTGCCGCCGAACACAGGCGCGATGGGCCCCGACCACTTCGCTCCGGTTGCCGGCGCGGCACCGTGATGTCGACGTCTCCGGTGAATTGCGCCGCCGTGCCGAGATGTCTCAGCCCTTGTAGGCTTTTCCGCATCGCAGAAGGCGCCGCATTCGCGTCTTCGCCGACTCACGGAGGACGTAGGTGGCTCCACGTACGGACGCGAGCGCTCCGGGCGGCGTTCAGTCCATTGCCCGTGCCTTCTACCTGCTTGAACTGATCACCGCGGCGGGCGGCGAACTGGCCATCAGCGAGCTCGCCGACCGCTCCGGGCTTCCGCTACCGACGATCCACCGCATCATCCGCACCCTGATCACCTCCGGCTACGTAATCCAGCAACCATCTCGCCGGTACGCCCTCGGTCCCCGCCTGATCGGGCTGGGCGAGACCGCGTCACGCATGCTCGGAGCCTGGGTCCGCCCGCGGCTGACCGACCTCGTGGAGGCGGTGGGCGAGACCGCCAACATGGCAATTCTCGACGGAGACAAGGCGGTGTACATCGCCCAGGTTCCGTCCAGGCACTCGATGAGAATGTTCACCGAGGTGGGACGCCGCGTTGACCTGCACTGCACCGGGGTGGGCAAGGCCCTGCTGGCCCAGCTCCCGCCGGCGACCGCCCTGGAGATCGTCCGGCAGACAGGGATGCCCGCTCGTACAGAACGCTCCATCACCGACCCCGACGAGCTCATGGAGGCGCTGGCCCGAGTACGCGAGTGCGGCTACGTCATCGATGACGGTGAGCAGGAGATCGGCGTGCGGTGCGTCGCAGTGCCTGTACCCGGTGCTCCTTCGCTCACCACGATCTCCGTATCCGGGCCTGAGACCCGTCTCACCCCAGAGGTCGTCGAAAGCGTGGTCCCTCACCTTCTCGAGGCGGCAGCCGGGCTCGACCGCCACTTCACTCAGTCGGGTACGCGATAGGCCGCGGCGGGCCGTCCGGTCAGCTGAACCGTACGGCGACCTCGCCAACGCCCGAGAAGACGGCACGCCAGTTGCCGGGACCTTCGACCGTCTCGTTACAGAACGAGCCGGTGATCACTCGTTGACCCGGCTCCAGCCCGCGGCCGTACTGGTGCAGCAGGGCGCACAGGCGTGAGAGCGAGAGGAACGGGTCGTCCATTGAATCCCCGGGCGTCCTCGTTGCGACCAGCTCCCCGTCGCGCCACAGCTCGACCGTGGTGCTGGTCAGGTTTGACCGGACGGGCACCTCATCTCCTACCACGATGCCCCAATTGCTCAGGCCATCGGCCAGGATCGCCGGATGGCCGGCTCCCGGCTGCAGCCGAGCCTCGTTCAGCTCGAAGGCGGGAGCCACCGCGCGAACTGCGTCTCTCGCGGTCATCGGGTCGACATCCTCGCCCCGCAGGGGCGCGCCGAGGACAACGCACAGTTCAGGCTCGATGAAACACGAGGTGATCCGGTCGTGCCTGAGGGTGTCGCCGGACCGCATGATGCGGCCGTCGAGGATGTACCCGAAGGGCCGAAACTCTTTGCCCATCATGCCCCGGCGGCTGCCCGATGTGTGTCCGACCTTCCACCCACCCAGTCGCTCGCCCGACGCCAGCAGCCGTTCAAGGACGGCCAGCTGCAGCTCCAGAGCCTTCCGCAGGTCGCGCTCCGCCGGGATCAGCTCAGGATCGGCCAGCTCGGGAGGGGCGAGGCCCTTCCGCCGTGCCTGAAAAAGGGCCTCTACAAGTGCCTCATCGGACATACCACGGTCTCCTCACGCGACTTGTCGGCTCGACGCCAGCACACATGATGGTGGTCCGGCCAGAACCCGCCCAAAGCGCCGACCCGTATATGCGGAGAAGCCCGCCTCGGGCCCGGGCCTTCCATCATGCGGCAGTGTTATTGGCACCTCGGTCCGCCTCACCAGATATCTCTGTGATGGTAATCGGCTGCACTCCCCACATGGCGTGACGTGGCCATCGGTGTGCGGGCTTCAGCCTGCGCGCCGCGGTCCGCGCGTGGCCGGCTCGTCGACGTCATCATCGCCTGGGGACTGTACATCCGCGCGTGACCGCAGGGGGACGTCCTGACGGAGGTAGGCGTATGGCGGCCCCGGCCGCTCCCCGCAGCCACGCATGGGGTAAGCAGGAGGGATGCATTTCCCCTGGTACTGGACGGATTCCCCCCAACGGCCGCGTCGTACGCTGGTGGTGATACCGCTCGCGCTGATCGCCGTCATCTGGGTGATCGATGTCCTGAATGGACCCGGCATCCATCTGGGACCGCTGTTCATCGTAGGGCCCGCGATCACGGCCTCCTTCGCCGGCCCCAGACTGGTCGCCCTGATCGGACTCCTGGCCGTTTCCGGCGAAGTGCTCACCGCCCAGATCGACGGGTGGCAGGACGCGACCGAGCACGAAACGCACATCGTCGCCCTGACCGTGGTCTCGGCCCTGATCGTGTTCTTCTCCGCCGCCCGGGAACGGCAGCGACGTCAGCTGACCAAGGTCCGCGAGGTAGCCGAGATCGCGCAACATGTCCTGATGCGCCCGCTCCCCGAACGCGTCGGTCCGCTGCGCATCGCGTCCCTCTACCTGACCGCCGAGCAGGAAGCCCGGATCGGCGGCGACCTGTACGCGGCCGCCCACATCAAGTGTGGAACGCGCTTGATCATCGGTGACGTGCGAGGAAAGGGACTGGAGGCCATCGACACAGCCGCCCTTGTGGCCGGGGCCTTTCGAGCAGCCGCCCACCAGCGGGCCGCGCTGCCGGACCTCCTGGCCTTCCTCGACAGCGCCGCCTGCTTCGACCCCTCCAGGGCAGACGGGGACGGCCCCGACCCCGACGAATGCTTCATCACCGCCGTAGGCCTGGACATCCTCGACAACGCCCCCATCGTCCACATCGTCAACAGAGGCCACCCGCCTCCGCTCCTGCTCAGTGACGGGCACCTCACCGAACTCCACGCCTGCCACCCCGCACTCCCCCTCGGACTCGGTGAGCTGTCCCCCAGCGGGGACGACGTCGAGACCTTCCCGTTCAAGTCCGGCGACGTCCTGCTGCTCTACACCGACGGCTTCATCGAGGCCCGCGACGGCCATGGCCGCTTCTATCCCCTGGTCGAACGCGTCGCCGAGTGGGCCGAGACCGACCCCGCACGCCTCGTCGGCCGCCTGCGCCAGGACGTCCTCGCGCACGTCGGCGGACGTCTGAGCGACGACGCCGCCGTGATCGCGATCCAGCGCACGCAGTGACGAAAGCGACGCATCCATCGATAAGGTCTGTCGCGACGTAGTTCGAAGGCCTTCCCCAGTGTCACGACGGTCAGTCGACGTAATCGAAAGGCATGAGGATGGAATACCGCCGCCTCGGCAATACAGGAACCGCCGTGTCCACGCTGTGCATGGGCGCCATGACCTTCGGCCAGGAGAGCGACGAGAAGGTGTCGCACGCCCAGCTCGACCAATTCGTCGAGCGGGGCGGAAACTTCATCGACACCGCGGACGTCTACTCGCAGGGGATCTCCGAGGAGATCATCGGCCGGTGGTTCGCGGCCCGGCCGGGTGTCCGCGATCAGGTCGTGCTGGCCACCAAGGGCCGGTTTCCCATGGGCGACGGGCCCAACGACCACGGTCTGAGCCGTACTCACCTGACGCGTGCGCTGGACGCCAGCCTGCGCCGACTGGGTGTCGAGGCCATCGACCTGTACCAGGCGCACGCGTGGGATCCGATCACCCCGCTCGAGGAGACCCTGCGGTTCTACGACGATGCCGTACGCGCCGGCAAGATCCGCTACGCCGGGGTCAGTAACTTCATCGGCTGGCAACTGCAGAAGGCCGCCACGATCACCGAGTTGCGCGGGCTCACGCCGATCGTGACCCTGCAGCCGCAGTACAACCTGATCACCCGCGACATCGAGTTCGAGCTGGTGGACGTGTGCAAGAACGAGGGCATCGGCATCCTGCCGTGGTCACCGCTGGCCGGCGGCTGGCTGACGGGCAAGTACCGGCGGGACGAGGTTCCGACCGGGCCGAGCCGATTGGGCGAGGACCCGGCTCGAGGCATGGAGGCGTACGCCCCGCGCAACGCGCAAGAGCGCACCTGGCGGATCGTGGACACGGTCCGCCAGGTGGCCGAGGACCGGGGGGTCTCGATGGCGCAGGTGGCGCTCGCATGGGTCGCCGACCGCCCGGCGGTGACGTCGGTGATTCTCGGCGCCCGGACCCTGGAACAGCTCGACGACAATCTGGGCGCGGCCGACCTGCACCTGTCCGAACGCGAAACCGCACTGCTGGATGAGGCCGGCGCTCCGGCAGTGGCCGACTACCCGTACGGCGGGCCAGGAGTGAACCAGCGGTCCCGGCGGTTCTGACCCACCCGCGTCCCGTAGGAGTACCCGGCGTAGACCAGCTTGCTCTGTCCCAGGACCGCCCGCAGCACGTCCATGTCGCGCGCCGTGCTGATCGAGTCCACGTGCGCGAACAGCGGCCCGGAGACCTGGCGGCATGCCCGCGCCCAGGTGGCCGCCGCCGTCTCGTATGCTCGGCGTTCGCGCAGGGTGTCCGGCGAGCTGTCGACCGCCGCGAACGCGGCGTTCGCCGTGTCCGGGCACGTCAGCGGCTGCGATCTGCCCGAGCCACGCGGATCCCAGCCGACCAGGTCGTAGACGGAGACCAGGTCCGCACCGATCCCCTTCACCGCTTGGGGAACGAAGTCGACTCCGGAACCTCCCGGACCACCCGGATCCAGCAGCAGGGATCCGCGACGGTTCCCGGTGGCTTGGTGCCGGCTCACCGCCAGGGCGACGGTCGGCCCGCCCGGCCGGGACCAATCCACCGGCACCAGCACCCGCGCGCATTGCAGCGGCGTCGCC
>JAOPYG010000498.1 GCA_025964685.1 Actinoallomurus sp.
TCTTGAAGGACGTGTCCGCGTCGACGAACTCACCGTCGATGAACAGGCCGTACGAGGGCTTGATACTGGCGATGTCGCGTGACTCGGGGGCAGGCGCGTACTCGAACATCGTCTAGTCCAGAGTGAAGTAGTCGGGACCCGCGTACACGCCGGTCGTGAGCTTGCGACGCTGCATCAGCAGATCGTTGAGGAGCGAGGAGGCCCCGAGGCGGAACCATTCGGGCGTCAGCCAGTCGGGCCCGGCGGTCTCGTTGACGATCACGAGGTGCTTGATCGCGTCCTTGGTCGTCCGGATGCCGCCGGCGGCCTTGACGCCGACCTGGCGGCCCGTACGCGCACGGAAGTCGCGTACGGCCTCCAGCATGACAAGCGTGACCGGCAGCGTCGCGGCCGGGCTCACCTTGCCGGTGGAGGTCTTGATGAAGTCGGCGCCGGCCATCATGGCCAGCCACGACGCCCGGCGCACGTTGTCGTAGGTGACCAGCTCGCCGGTCTCCAGGATCACCTTCAGGTGCGCCTCGCCGCACTCCGCCTTGATCGCGACGATCTCGTCGTAGACCTTCGCGTAGTCGCCTGCGAGGAAGGCACCCCGGTCGATCACCATGTCGATCTCGGCCGCGCCGTCCTGGACCGCGCGGCGCGTGTCGGCGAGCTTGGCGTCGAGCGGTGCCCGCCCCGAGGGGAAGGAGGTCGCGACGCTCGCCACCCCGATGCCACTCCCCTTCAGCGCGTGTACGGCCTCGGCGACGAGGTCGGAGTAGACGCAGATCGCGGCGACCTTGGGCACGCTCGCGTCGCTCGGGTCGGGCTGGATGGCCTTGGCGCACAGAGCGCGGACCTTGCCAGGCGTGTCGGCGCCTTCGAGGGTGGTCAGGTCGACCATCGCGATGGCGAGGTCGATCGCCTCCGCCTTCGCCGCCTTCTTGATCGACCGGGTGGCCAGCCGTGCGGCCCGCTCCTCGGCGCCCACCTGGTCGACGCCCGGCAACCCGTGCAGGAACGCGCGAAGCTCGGCGGCGCCCGTAAGAGTCTCCATTGACACGCTCACAGCATCGCCCATGGGACCCCCAGGCACAAAACGGGCCCGGCACGAGGGTGCCGGGCCTGTTTTGGCAGGTTATGGCGAATCAGCCGGTACGGAGGTACAGGCCGTTGCCGGTCGGGTCGTCCGGATCGCCCCCGGGGAAGGCGACACCGCCCGCCCAGACGGTCGTGCCTTGGAGGGCCAGGGCGGTCAGGCTGATGTCGTGGCCGGATGGACGCGGCGCGGTCACGCTGGTGACCGAGTCGCCGACGACGTGCACCAGCTGGGGGTTCCAGCCGCCGCGGAGCAGCCACAGGCCCGTGTCGCCGTCTCCGGTGACCCGCGAGAAGGTGCCGTAGCCCTGGGGGAAGGTCATCGTCGACCAGGCCGTGCCGTCCCAGTGCAACAGGAACGGCTGGTCGCAGACGTCGTCGCCGTCCTCACCGCAGCTCCAGTCGAACCCACCGGCCGCCCAGACGTCGCTGGCCGACGGCGCGTAGATGTCGTTGACGAAACCCACGGCGTCCGGGTTGGGAACCTCGAGCTTCGGGGTGTTCGCGAGCTTCCACGCGGATCCGGTCCAGTGCATCACGGCCGGCTGACTCTTGTATGTGCCGCCCGCGTAGACGTGGGTGCTGGAGACCCCGGCGACCGCCCTGGCCGGGGCCGGGAGGGCGACCTTCTCCCAGCTCGTTCCGGTCCAGTGCATGGAGGTCTTGGTCTGGTCGCCGCCGACCGCCCAGACGTTCGAGGCGCTGAGGGCGCTGGCGTCCTGGACGTAGTAGGAACTCGACGCCAGAGTGGACCGCGCCCACCCGGTGCCGTTCCAGCGAGCGGCGAAGGTACCCGCGTCGCTCCTGCCGAACGCCCAGACGTTCTTGCTCGACGACACGGAGAGCGCGCTGATCTCACCCAGCGTGCTGCTCGGGCTCGTCACGGTGGTCCACTGTCCGCTCAGCAGGTGCTGCACGAGCGGGACGTTCTGCCCGTCCACCGCCTGGTAGCCGGCCGCCCACGTGCTGCCGGTCGGGGCGACGCTGATCACCCTGATCTCGTCCTCGCCCGGCAGGGCGTTGGTCTGCGCGACGCTCCACGCCGGCTCGGTGTACGCCTTCGTTCTCGGGCCGGCCTGGGCCGGCCCCGCCGTCGTGACCGCGGCGGCCGTGACCGCCGCCACGGCGAACGCCGTCAGCTGTCTTCGCATGCGGGTCCCTCTCGCAGGTCAGTGGTACTGCTCGATCAGGGCGTCCCACGACTCGTCGTCGCCGGGTGCCGGGGCGACCTCGCCGACGGCCAGCACGGTCGTGCCGCCCGGCACGCCGGCGAGCTGCCGGATCTCGGGCGTCTGGCGTCCGGGGGCCGTCGACACGGGCACGGTCGTGGTCGTGCCGCCCTTCGCGACGTGCACAAGGGTCTTGTTGATGGTGGAGTACCAGATGCCGCCCTTGCCGTCCGGGCTCGCGCTCAGCGGGAAGTCGCCTTCGGCGCCGAGCTGCAGGCTCCACTTCTGGCCGTTCCAGTGCATGAGCACGGGCCGGTTGTGCTCCTCGGCGCGGAGTCCCTCGCCGCTCCCCCAGTAGAGCCGCCCGACCGCCCAGACGTTGCCGGCGGACAGGGCGACGATGTCGTTGAAGTAGGAGAAGCCGCTCTGCCCTTCCGGGATGGGGACCTGCGGCAGTTCGGAGGTGGTCCACGCCGTACCGTCCCAGTGCGTGGCGGCCGGCTGGCCGGCGTTCTCACCGACGGCCCAGATGTCGTTCGCGGAGACGGAGTCGATCTTCCGCGCGGTCATCGGCATGGCGACGGTCTGCCAGGCGGTTCCGTTCCAGTGGAGGGCCTTGCCGTCCGAACCGCCACCGTCGCCCGCCCCGTCGTACCCGACCGCCCAGGCGTTCTTCGGGCCCAGTACGGTCACGTCCGCCGGGTCGTAGGAGCCGATGGACACGGACGTCCATGAGGTGCCGTTCCAGCGCCATGCCGTGTTGCGGCCGTTGGCGGTCGCGCCCAGCACCCAGACGTTCTTGGCGGACGAGCCGCACACGCTGTTGAACGAGCCCGTACTGCCGGGAACCGTGACCTCGGTCCAGCCAGTGCCGTTCCAGCGCATCATCGCGCCTGCGCCGCCGGCTCCCTTCTGCGTCGATCCGACGGCCCACGCGTCTTGCGGGCCGGTGGCGGTGACGTCGTACAGGCCGAAGCCGTCGTATCCGGTGTCGGGGCTCACGTACGTGACCCGCCAGCCGGGGGCCGTCTCCGCAGTGGCGGACGCCGTGCCTGCCGGGAGCGTCAGCGCCACCAGGGCGGCGGTCATCACCGGCTTACGCATCCAACTTCCTCCGTTACCGAAATTCATCCCGCCGCGTCCAGGTATGAATGTGACGTCGCTATGGGATGAACGGTTGGCAACGGGTCTGAGAATTAAATGGTGATGCGTCCCGTCAGTACGGCGAGGGACCACCGAACATCTCGCCGATCCGCGGGGCTATCGCGAGGTCACCATGGATCTCCAGCCGGCCGTCGAGCGCGAGGGCGGGCGCCTGGGCCTCACCGGCCACGAGCCGCAGAAAGTCCGCCGCTCCGGCGCGAATGCTGACCACCGGCTGATCGGCCGCCCCGGCCCGTACCCGCGCCCGGCCCCCGCGTACGTCGACCGTCCACGGCGTCTCCTCGGTCGCCGCGCGGCACAGCCGGAACTCCAGCTCGCCCTCGAAGCCCATGGCCATCGCCGGGTCGAAGGCCCGGATCATGCCGGCGAAGAAGACCCGTTGGGCTCGCGGACCGAACCCGCGCTCCAGTTGGTGATCGGACCGACTCGTCACGAGCCTCGCGAACGCCTGCCGCCCTCGGCCGCGCAGAGCCGTACGGGCCGTCGCCAGGAGCTCCGTCGGCGAGGGCAGTGTCGCCGCGGCCGGACGCCGGGCGAGCTCGGCCTTCTCGTCGATGCGGTAGTCGGCCGCTCGCCGCGGCGGGTCACGGCGGGCCAGAGCCGCCTCGACCGCGGGCGCCAGCCGCTCGGCCTTGGCGCGCTCCCGCTCGTCCCGCTCTTCGGCGAACCGCGGTATGACCTGCTTGCCGACCAGTTCGAGGCTCTCGCAGATGTGCTCGTGCCGGTTGGGGCCGGCCTGCATGACGAAGATGACCTGGTCGACCCCTGCCGCCTCGTAGCGCCGTACGAGGTCGGTGACCTGCTCGGGCGTACCGACCGCGCCACGCAGCGAGCCGACCCCCTGCTGCTGGATCCGCACTCCGAGCGGAGCGTCGTCGGCACTGATGATCTCCCGCGAGAACCCTTGCGCCTCACGGTGCCGCACGAAGTCGTCCCAGATGCTCGTACGGCCGGGCTCGTGCGGGGACGTGCCGTAGTAGTGGGCGAGCGCGAACCCGAAGAAGTGCGCCCCGTCGATGCCACGATCGATCGCCGTCGCCTCGTCCTCGTGACACATCATCGGCAGCACGACCGCGACGTTCGGGTTGACGGCGAACCCGGCCGGCACGCATTCCTCGGAGGCGAGCAGCCGGTAGTACTCCTCGACCCAGACGGCGGCGTCCTCGGGTTCGGTGAAGGAGAAGGACAGCGCCCCCATGCCGTTACGCGCCGCGAAGTGAATGGTCTCCCTCCGCGAACAGGCCACCCAGAGCGGAGGATGCGGCTTCTGCACGGTCTTGGGGATCACGTTGCGCGGCGGCATCTGGATGTATTTCGAGTCCCAGCCGGCAAAGGGCTCCTCGACGAACATCCGGGTGAGCGCGTCCATGGCGTCCTGCCACATGCCACGCTTCTCCCCGCGCGGCACCCCGAAGCCGCCGAGCTCGGCCATCGAACTGGCCTCCCCGGTCCCGAGATCCACCCGCCCGCCGGAGACGAGATCAAGCGTGGCGACCCGCTCGGCCACTCTCGCGGGATGGTTGACCGGGGGCGGCACCTGCACGATCCCGTGCCCGAGCCTTATGTGCTTCGTCCGCTGCGAGGCGGCGGCGAGGAAGACCTCCGGCGCACTGGAGTGCGAGTACTCCTCGAGAAAGTGATGCTCGACCTCCCAGACGTAGTCGAACCCCACCCGGTCAGCGATCTCCACCTGCTCGAGCGCGTCCAGGTACAGCCGCTCCTCGGCCCCGTCCTCCCACGGCCGCGGCAACTGATGCTCGTAGAAGATTGAGAACCGCAACTCAAACACCTCCGGCAGCCCGACCAGCGGAAACAACGTTCTACCTGGCCATACCCGGCCAGCTTTACTCTGATTGGACACGACGTCAACAACCAGAGACAGTCCCAGACGTAGAGGTACTCCCGTAGATATCGGTGGAGTTGGACGCCGCTCTCGCGGCCTCGGCCTGCCAGTGGTGCGCCTGTACGACCAGGGCTGGAGCATCCGGCAGGTAGCCGAGAAATTCGACTACAGCTACGGCGCCATGCGCCGCGTCCTCGGGTCGCCGGGGTCACATCACGCTGCGGAGCCGCGGCGGAACCTAGGGCTTCGGCGGTCTACAGCCGACCATCGTGTTCAACCCGACCGATACCCCCAAGGTGGGTCAGCTTCCGCTGCATATCGATGTGAATCCAACAGATCGCGATCAGGCCGCCGAGCTCGACCGCCCTGCTGAACATCGGCGCCCGGCCCGCCGATGTCGGACAGACGGGTGAGGAGTCCTGGCACGTGCTGGCCGACCCGGAGGGCAACGAGTTCTGCCTGCTGCGTCGACGCTTGAGCGGCTAGTGCTGTGACCGGGAGAATTCACCGGGTGAGAGCCGAGCTCGGCAGTCCTGACTGATCCCCCAGATGCTGGCGAGCCACCGGGCAGCGTGATCATCCCGCCTATATTCCGAGCGGTCGCCGGTGTCGGACTCGAGGGCGTGAAGAGCCCCGTTCACTGCGGCCCTTCACGCCCCGTGGTGATCAGCAGCGGCCAGACCGGGTGTTGGCATCGGCTCGGCTGAGGCCAAGATCGCGGCTGGTCCGGCCGCGCGGCAGCGATCGTCAGACGTCTGGGCGGCTGAGCGGCGTGGACACAGGGGGGTTCCGGGCATACATCGTTTGTCTGCATGGCAAGACGCCTTCGGTGTCCACGCGTACTTGGCATCAACGGTTGATCTAGCTGCCCGCCGGCCCGAAGGGACCACTGGATCGTGACCAGCTCAATCATCGTCGGAGGAAGCAGCGGGCTGGGCCGTGCCGTGGCGCAGCGGTTCGCCGACCGCGGCGACACCGTCATCATCACCAGCCGCACCACGGCGCGCGCCGACACCGTGGCTACCGAAATCGGCGGCACGACCCGAGGCATGGCCGTTGACCTGTCACGGCCGGAGACGATCGCTGCCGCGCTCGTTGAAGTGGGCGAGGTCGACAACCTGGTGATCACGGCCGTCGAGCAGAGCGTCAACTCCCTCTCGGACTTCCATATCACCGAGGCCATCAAGACCGTGACCATCAAGCTGGTGGGCTACACCGAGACCGTGAGAGCCCTGCGTGACCGGTTCACCCCAGACGCGTCGGTCGTGCTCTTCGGTGGCCTGGCCAAGGAACGCCCCTACCCCGGGTCCACCATCGTGACCGCCTCCAACGCAGGCATCACCGGTCTAGTGAAAACCCTGGCCATCGAGATCGCACCGCACCGCGTCAACGCCATCCACCCAGGCGTCGTCGAAGACAGCCCCAAATGGCGCGACGTGTCCGACCACCCCCACGTACCGCGTACCCCCATCGGACGCCTCGTGACCACAACGGAAATCATCGACGCCACCGACTTCCTTCTCCGCAACACCGGCGTCAACGCCCACGACCTGTTCGTCGACGGCGGACTACTCATCACCTGACCGAAGTCAAGGACACTCTCCACACCGCCGCTGACCTCCGGACCTGGCGACGGCGGCTGAAGTCACTGTCCCGTCGCTCTCCAACACCATGCCTGACCTGGTCGGACCGCTGGAACTCAGCGAATTCTTTGCACATCACCAACACGGCCTTTACGCCGCTCTGAGAGCTTTCTCATGGAGAGCTGCGAACTTTGGGTGGTGGGCAACCCATTTGGGGTGAATCACCAGATTCGCCCGATTCGTTCGAGATTGGACCTTGGATCATGCGCTTCAGCAAGCCCCTCGCAGCGGCCAGCATCCTCAGCGTGACCCTTCTTGGCGGAACCGCCTTGACCGGCACCGCGTTCGCCGACGCCGCGCACCCCCACCCGGCCGCAGCCGCACAGCACGACGACAACCAGCGTCCGCACCCCCGCAAGACCGCGCCCGCCACCCCCTCGGTCGAGGCCAGTCTCACCCCCGACACCATCGGGCAGGGCGGCTCCTACACCGTCTCCATCACCACCACCAACGTCGACGACGGCACCGACGCCACGGTCAGCGGCCCCGATGACCAGAGCTCCACCATCGCCGTGGAAGGCGGCGCGGCGAGCACCACGCTGTCGCTCACCCGGCGCACCAGGCCGGGCACCTACACCGTCTCGGTCGACGTCGACGGCGTCTCCGCGACCACTACGCTCACCGTCACGGGATAGGAAGCGCCTGGATTCTTCGATTCGCCAACGAACCTCACGTGGGGATCTGCTACGAGCGCATTCCGTCGCCTCGCGCGTCTCGTCCACCGTTCCGCAACCCCAACCCAGCCGCCCGCCCATCACCCGTGGGACTGGGAACGCCTTGCCACCCCGGACGAACGCGAGGCGGCATTCGCGAAGACCGACCTGACCGTGGGCGGCCGGAGCCAGGATCGGACCGGACCAGTGGAAACAGGCGTTCTACCTGGCCTTACCCGGCCAGCTTCACGCTGATCGGACACGGCGTCAACGCTCAGCCTGCCAGGACGATCCGCCCTGTCCGGTCTGGGACGGACCTAAAATCTGTCGCCGGGGCACTCGACCGTGGATATCGTCGCCGGGTGCCTGATGCGATCTTTGCCGATCCTCGGCTCGCGTCCATCTACGACGCTTTTGACGGGGACCGCGACGATCTGACGGCCTACCTCGACATCGCCGACGAGTTGGGTGCGGACCGTGTACTCGATGTCGGTTGCGGGACAGGATGCCTGGCGGTCCTGCTCGCTGACAACGGTCGCACGGTTGTTGGCGTCGATCCGGCCGAGGCGTCGCTTGAGGTCGCGAGGTCGAAGCATCGAACCGGAGGAATCACCTGGGTACACGGCGACGCCACGACGGTGCCGACGGTCGCTGCCGATCTTGCGGTGATGACAGGGAACGTGGCGCAGGTCTTTGTCACCGATGACGGCTGGACACAGACTCTCCAGGGCATCCACGCCGCACTTCGCCCAGGTGGTCACCTCGTGTTCGAGACCAGGCGTCCTGAACATCGGGCCTGGGACGAATGGGCCGCTGACGCCGCTCAGGTAACCCTCGATGTTCCGGGGATCGGATCAGTGGAGCGGCGTCTTCAGGTCACCGGCGTGAGCCTGCCGTTGGTCTCCTTCCGCTTCACCTACAGGTTCCTGGCCGACGGCACAGTGGTCACCTCGGACTCCACCATCCGGTTTCGCGACCGCGACGAGGTGGAAACAAGCCTGGTCGCCCACGGCTATCGAGTGATGGACGTGCGAGAAGCCCCTGATCGCCCAGGCCGCGAGTTCGTCTTCATCGCAGAGCGCGCGACCTGAAGCCCAGTGTGGCGCGTGACGCGTGACATCGGTGCCGCGGTCACGTCGCGGGGCGGGCGAGCAGGCCGAAGAGCGCCGACGCGACGGCGACGATCCCGCTGATGACGAAGAGGAACGCCAGGCCCGCCGAGTCGACGAGGACGCCGCCGAGCGCGGATCCGACGGCGATGGCCAGCTGCGAAATGGTGATCAGCATGGCGGATGACGCTTCCGGGGCGTCCGGGGTCGCCGTCAGCATGAGGGTCTGGAGCGCCAGCACCACGACCCCCCACATGACTCCCCAGCCCACACAGAGGACGCCGACGATGATCGGGTGGCCGGCGAGCGGGGGCAGAACCATCAGGGCGACGCCGAACGCGGCCGCGACGCTCGCGAAGGCCCGGATGCGGTTGCGCGCAACGAAGGCGCTGCCGAGCAACGTGCCGGCGATGCCGGCACCCCCGTAGCCGAGGAAGAGCACGGAGACCACGTCAGAACCCAGGTGGGCGTTCCGCAGAAGGAACGGCGTCACGAAGGTGGAGGCGGCGAACTGCCCCGTGGTGGCCACTCCGGCGGCGATGAGGATCGTCCGGCCGAGTGGGACGCGGAAGACCCTGCCGAGGTCGGTGAAGGTCATTCTGCCGACCGCCGGGATTCTCGGTAGCACGGCGAGCTGTGCGATGACGGTCAGGAGCGCGACACCTGCCACTCCGGCGAAGGTCGGTCGCCATCCGATGAGGTTCCCGAAGAACTGGCCGGCCGGGAGCCCGATGACGGTGCCCGCGGACAGGCCGGCCACGATGACCGAGGTCGCGCGCGGTCCGGCTTCGGGACCGGACAGACGGAAGCCGAGCGAGGGCACCACGGCCCAGAACCCGCCGATCGCCACTCCGAGGAAGACGCGGGACAGGAGGATGACGGCGAAGTTCGGTGCGACGAACGCGATCGCGTTCGAGAGGAAGACGCTGAAGCCCAGCGCGACGACCAGCCGGCGGCGGTCGAGGCGGCCGGCGCCGACGATGACCAGCGGCGCCGCGATGGCAGCGCTCAGGCCGGGGACCAGCACCATCAGGCCCGCGGTTCCGAGCGTCACGTTGAGGTCGGCGGCGACGTTCGGCAAGAAGCCGACCGGGATGAACTCCGTCATCACGATGACCGTCGCGCCGAGCGCGAGCGAAACGACTCCGAGCCAGGTTCGGGTCGACGGCTTGGCGGGCGGCGCATCGCCGGGCGCCGGCGGCGTGATGGTCTCTGAGCTGGGGTGTATCTCGATTGAGGGCCGGTCAGTCATACTCGGCAACGTAAGATACGGGTACTAGTTACCCGCAACGGCACCTACTTCCCCTGGGGAACTACGATGGCCATGCCGCGCATACGAATCCCGGCCTCGGCACGGAACATCTACTCCGCGAGCTGCCCATGCCGGCTCATACTCGACCTGCTGGCGGACAAGTGGAGCGCGCTCGCGCTGGCCGCCCTCGAGGACGGTCCGGTCCGGTTCGGCGCCATCAAGACGCGACTGGAGGGCATCAGTCCCAAGGTCCTGACCGCGGTGCTGCGCCGGCTGGAGGAGCACGAGCTGATCACCCGGACCGTCTACCCGGCCGTCCCGCTGCACGTGGAGTACGAGCTGACCGACCTGGGCCGAGACGCGTGCGTGCCACTGGGTGCGCTCCTCTATTGGGTGGAGGACAACATCGAACGCTTCCCGGCCCTCCCGTGACCACCAGGGAATTAGAGGGAGACCGATAGGCGTGGCGTCCGTCCACGCACAAGGGAGCCACGCATTCGAGTCTCTTCTTTTCTTTCTTCCTGTGCCTGATCTCCATTGTCGCGATCGCCGGTGGTGCTTACGTCGCACGGCGCACCGCCTGGGGTGGTTCAGCAAAATGAGTGGACAACCGGCGCCTCGCCCGAGTGGGATGACCGGAGCCCATCGAGGAAAGAGGCCTGATGCCGACGGTCCAGTTGCGCGCGGACGAGGTGTTCATCGACGTGGCTCTCGTACGCCGGCTGGTCGCGGCGCAGTTCCCCGAGTGGGCGCACCTGCCGATCAGACCGGTCGGCGCCTCCGGCATGGACAACGCGACGTACCGGCTGGGCGAGGACATGTCCGTACGCCTCCCGCGCCTGCCGCGATGGTTCGGTCAGGTGGAGCTATAGCTGCGGTGGCTGCCGCGGCGGGCTCCGGTGCTCCCGCTGGCCGTGCCGATCCCTCTCGCGCGCGGAGTCCCCGGCGAGGGGTATCCCTTTCCCTGGTCGATCTACCGCTGGCTGGAGGGGGAGAACGCGACGCTCGATCGCATCGCCGATCCGCGCCGGGCGGCGATCGAGCTGGCGGAGTTCCTCAAGGCGCTGCGGGCCATCGACGCAGAAGAGGGTCCGCCGCCCGAGTGGAGCAACGGCTTTCGCGGCGTGCCCCTGGACGACGAGCGCGACTCTCCCGTCGTGGCGACCCGCATGCGCGCCCGGATCGCGGCGCTCGAGGGCCTCGTCGACACCGACGCGGTGACCGCGGTCTGGGAGTCGGCCCTGTCCGCGCCGGAGTGGGACGGGCCGCCCGTCTGGATCCACGGCGACCCGGCTCCGGCGAACATGCTCGCGCACGAGGGCCGGCTGAGCGCCGTCATCGACTTCGGCACGCTGGCCGTCGGCGATCCCGCCTGCGACCTGATCGCCGCATGGGGGTTCCTGACCGCGGAGACCCGCGACGTGTTCCGTGCCACGCTGTCGGTCGACGACGCGACCTGGGCGCGCGGCCGCGGCTGGGGCCTGACCGCGTGCCTGCCCTCTCCGTCCGACCTCACCGCCCCCGCAGGTGAGGCCTCCGCCCGGCGACGCCTCGACGAACTCGTCGCCGACCTCACCGGCTGACCGCCTCCGCCGAGGCCCGGCGGCGTACGGTCAGGGCGAACGGGACCGCAAGCGCCAGGCCGGCCAGCAGGGCGACGCCGGCCCAGCCACCCCGCCCGGCAGAGCCATCGATCCACGACCGGGCAGGACAAATGAACTAGGAGTCCGAGCGTGAGCGCGCGCACATCCGCAGGAAGACCAGACCCGCCAGGATCGCCGCGGCCGCGCCGATCTTGGTCGCCATCAGGGTCCCGCTGCCCAGTCCGGCGACGCCGCCTCCGATCAGGGTCACCGCGATCACCAGCAGGGTCAGCCGCGCGCCTCGGGAACGTTGTTTCACCATGACAACCGAGCCTGCGGGTTCGGCGGCCCACGGCGCCAGCGGCAAAAGACCGGTCCGGTGCGACGAACGTCGGCTCCCGGCCGGCCGAAGGTCGGGGAGTCCGGCCGGCCGGACCGTTGGGCGTGAAGCGTCGGCTACCGTCCTGGCGTGACGACGGACGTGCCCGACCCGCCTGGCCGCCTGGAACGGCGTCTGCCTCCGCTCACGGCGACGGTCGCCGTCCTCGGCGCCGCGTTCGGCACAGTGGTGCTCCACCGCTCCCCCGCGGCGCTGGGCGGTGGCCTGCTGGCCCAGCTCGCGGCGACCTGGATCCTGGTCCGCCTGCGCACGCGCCCCTACGCGGGGATGGCAGCCGTCGCCGTAGTGGCATCGGTCCTGGCCGTCCTGCCCTCGCCCTGGCAGGAGCTGCTGGCGGCGCAGGCGGTGCCGTGGGTGCCGCTGGCACTCGCGTGGGCGACCGTACGGGCCATCGAGAACTCCCGTACCCCCGCCCAGCTGCGGCTGTCCGGGCTCATCGCACTGGCGTACGTCGTCGGCGCCGGGGCGCACGGTCCGGCGGCCGCGATGGGCGCGGCGGCCCCGATCCTTGGCGGGCTGTGCGCGAGCCTCGCCAAACGGCTGAACCTCGCCCGCCACGACCGGGTCGCGGCGCTCGGGCGCGAACGGGCGGCCGTCGCGCGCGCTGCGCGCGCCGACGAGCGACGGCGTGTGGCGGCCGAGATGCACGGAACGCTCGGGCATCTGCTGACCCTGCTGGTCCTGCGCGCCAACGTCCTCATGGTTCGTACGAGCGACCCGGCCGCGAGCGAGGCCGCGGAGCAGATGAGCCGCCTCGGCAACGAGGGCCTCGCCGAGCTGCGGTCCCTGCTCGACCTGCTCGGCGGGCCACGGGACGACCGCGAGCCGTCCCCCTCTCTGGAGGCACTCGTGAGCGAGGCGCGGGACGCCGGCCAGGCCGTCGACCTCGTCCAGGAGGGTGACCAGAGCACGGTCCCGCCCGCCGTCGCCCGCGCCGTGCACGGCACCGTACGGGAGGGCCTGACCAACGCGCGGAGGCACGCGCCCGGCGCCGAGGTGACGGTCACGGTGACCGTCGCCGAAGACGCCGTCGAGGTCGTCGTCCGCAACGGCCCGGCGCGCGAGCCGGGATCCGGCCCGGGCACCGGCCGCGGCCTCGACGGCGTACGGACACGCGTGGCGCTGCTCGGCGGGAGCGGCGAGCACGCGCCCACGGCGGACGGCGGCTACGCTGTGCGGGCCACCCTGCCACTGCGCGTGAGGACGAGCGGGACGAGACGTGGACCCACCTGAGACGCCGGACGACGTCGTCCACGTCATCGTGGTCGACGACGAACCCATGGTCTGTGATTTCCTGCGCACCATCCTGTCCTCGACCGGGCAGATCGCCGTCGACGCCGTCGCCTGTGACGGCTCCGCCGGCGTCGAGGAGGTGGTGCGCCACCGGCCGGACGTCGTCCTGATGGATCTGCGCATGCCCGGTGTCGACGGCGTCACCGCGACCGCCGAGTTGCGCGCGCTCCCGCGCCCGCCGATGGTCCTGGCGATGACGACCCTCGACACCGACGAACACGTGCTGTCCGCGCTGGACGCGGGCGCGAGCGGATTCGTCCTCAAGACCACACCGCCGGCGCGGCTGATCCCGTTCGTCCTGGCGGCCGCGGCGGGCGCGTCGGTCCTGTCGCCGGAGGCGCTCCAGCGCCTGCGCGACCGCCGCACCGCCGTTCCCGAATCCGCGACCGACCCGGCGGTCGAGGCCCTCAGCCCGCGCGAACGCGAGGTGCTCGCCCTGCTCGGCGAGGGACTGTCCAACGCCGGCGTCGGCGCACGGCTCTACCTCAGCGAGGGCACCGTCAAGGGACACGTCTCCCGGCTGATGACCGCGCTGAGCTGCGAGAACCGCACCCAGCTCGCGCTGCGCGCCCCGCGCCATGGTCAGCCGTAAGTGCGCCGCCACGCCAGGCACCGCCCGGTGAAATCGTCCAGGTGCCGCGCCGTGAAGTCGCCCGGTGACCAATCGGCGGGAAGTGCCGCCGTACGGTCGCGGGTCAGATAGGCCCATCCCTGGCGGCCGTCCACCAGCGTGAGCCGCTCCAGGGCGTAGAAGGCGTCCTCGTACGCGTCGATGACGCACCACTCCTCGGCGGTCAGCCCGGAGATCAGGACCCCGGCCGCGGCGCCAGGACCGGGCACGAGCACGGGATAGATCCGGCCGTCCAGCGCGGCGACCCGCCAGCCTGCGGCGATCGCCGGCGCGTGCTCGGGGACCCGGCCGAGCAACGCCCGCAGGACGCCGGGAAACCGCAGCGTGCCGTACGCGAAGAGTGCCGCCGGAAACGCCGGCAGTGATCGGCCCGACATCGAACACCTCCTCCGATCACCGTAGCGACCGCCCGGATATTGAGTCTGTTTTGTCCGCGCCTGATGGCATCCTGAACGAATGCCGAATCAGCAGGGGATCAGCGCCGTCATGGTCGGCCGTGCCGCTGAGTCGGCCTTCCTGCACGCCGCCCTCCGGGAGACTCCGGCGGCTCTGCTCGTCGGCGGCGAGGCCGGCGTCGGCAAGACCCGGCTGATCCGGGAGTTCCTCGACACCGCCGAGCGGGGCGCCGGCGCCCGAGGGCTGCGCGTCCTCGTCGGCGGGTGCCTGCAGATCAGTTCCGAAGGACTGCCCTTCGCCCCGTTCAGCGCCGTGCTTCGCCAGCTGGTGCGCGAGATCGGTGTGGACGGCGTCGCCGCCCTGCTGCCGGGCGGTCGCCCGGGCGGGCTGGCCCGCCTGCTGCCGGAGTTCGGTGAGCCGGACACCGAGGCCGCCACCACCGAGGCGCGGACGCGCCTGTTCGACCATGTGCTCCTGCTGTTCGAGCGGCTGACCGAGGAGATGCCCGGCGTCCTCGTCATCGAGGACGCGCACTGGGCCGAACGCTCGACCCGTGACCTGCTCAGCTATCTCATCCGCAACCTGCCGCCCGGTCTGCTGGTGATCGTCACCTACCGTTCGGACGAGTTGCACCGCAACCATCCGCTGCGGCCGCTGCTCGCCGAGCTCGACCGGGCGGGCTGGGTGCGCCGGCTCGACCTCGACCGGCTACCCCGCCGCGCCGTCGCCGAGCAGGCCCGCGGCATCCTCGGCCGCGATCCCGCCCCCCATCTCCTCGACGAGATCTACGAGCGCAGCGAGGGCAACCCCCTGTTCGTCGAGGCCTTGCTGGGCCGCGACGGTGAGATCAACTGTGAGCTGCCCGAGTCCCTCCGCGACCTCATCCTCGGCAGCGTGCGGCGGCTGCCGGAGCAGACCCAGGAGATCCTCCGCGTGACCAGCGCCGGAGGCGACCGCGTGGAGCACGCGCTGCTCGCCGCCGTGAGCGGGCTCGACGACACCGGCCTGTCGCGGGTGCTGCGGCCCGCCGTGGCCGCGAACGTCCTGGTCGTGGACGGCGACGCCTACGCCTTCCGGCACGCGCTGATGCGGGAGGCCGTCCACGGTGACCTGCTGCCCGGCGAGCACACGCGCACGCACACCCTGTTCGCCGAGGCGCTCGACGCCGATCCGACGCTGGTGCCGCCCGGACGCGCCGCCGCCGAGCTCGCCCACCACTGGTACTCCGCGCACGACACGACCTGGGCGCTGGTCAGCGCCTGGCAGGCGGCACAGGTGGCCAAGGAGGCGACCGCCTACACCGAGTGGCTCCGCATGATCGACCGCGTCCTCACCCTGTGGGACAGGGTGCCCGACGCCGCGGAGCGGCTGGGCGCGGGCCACGCGGACGTCCTGGAGAAGGCGATCGAGGCCGCCGACCTGGCGGGCGAGACCGAGCGCGGCGTCGCGTTCGCCAAAGAGGCCCTGAAGGAGATCGACGACCCGATCCGCGCGGCCGGGGTGCTGGAGCAGCGCGGCCGGCTGAAGATCCGGCTCGGTCACCGTACGGCAGTGGACGACCTGCGCGAGGCGGCCCGCCTCGTCCCCGCCGAGCCGCCCAGCGTCGCCCGGGCCCGGGTCCTGTCCACCCTCGCGCAGCACCTCTACCTCCTGCCGAAGGGCATGGAGGAGGCGCGGGCCCTGGCCGCGGAGGCACTGGACGTGGCCCGGGAGGCCGGTGACGCGACGGTCGAGGCCCACGCGCTCACCACGCTCGCCGCCTGCGACTTCAGTGAGGCGGACGCCGAACGCCACCTCGCCATCCTGGCCGAGGCCGCGGAGGTGTACCGCCGCGGCGCCGACGACTCGGCCATGCTGCGCGTGGCGACCAACGAGTCGCACATCCTGGAGAGCATCGGCGAGCACGGGCGCGCGATCGAGGCCGCCCAGCGCGGCATCGGCCTCGCCCGCAAGCACGGCCAGGCCCGCACGTCGGGCGCCTTCTTGACGATCAACCTCACCGAGCCGCTGCACGCACTCGGGCGCTGGGACGAGGTCGTGGAGATGACCGAGCACGCGCTGGAGCTCTCTCCTCCCCCGCTCACCCGCGCCTCGCTCCACTACGCCCTCGGCGACATCGCGCTCGCCCGCGGTGACCTCATCGGGGCGGCACGGGCGGCGGCCGCGCTCGACGCCGTGCTCGCCCCGACGTTCTCCCGCACGCAGGAGCTGTTCCCCGCCGTACGCCTGCGGCTCGACCTGCGGGTCGCCGAGGGCGATCTGACCGGCGCACTCGACGTCGTGGAGCACGCGGTCGACGAGCTGCACCCGTCCGTGAACGCACGGTACGGCTGGCCGCTGATGGCCGCCGCCGCGTGCGCCTGCGCCGAACTCTCCGGCGAGCGCTCGGCCCGGCTGCTGGGTCTGCTGCGCGACGAGGCGGAGAAGATGCCCGCCCAGGGGCGCCCGCAGCTCGCCCAGCGACTCGTGTTCGAGGCGGAGGCCGGCCGGGCCGAAGGAGAGACCGGCCGGGCACGGTGGGACGAGGTCGCGGCCGCCTGGGAGGACCTGGCGCAGCCCCATCCGCTCGCCTATGCGCTGTGGCGCGCGGGCGTCGCGGCCGGCGACCGGGAGGGGACCGCCGTACGCCTGCGGCGGGCCGCCGAGCTCGCCGACGGGCTCGGCGCCCGGCCATTGCTGGAGAAGGTCGAGGCCTCGTCCCGGCGCGCCCGCATCCCGCTCGGCGGCGCGGCCGCCCGCCACTCGTTCGGGCTGACGCCGCGTGAGCTGGAGGTGCTCCGCCTTGTCGCGGAGGGCCGCAGCAACCGCGAGATCGCCGGAGAGCTGTTCATCTCGGCCAAGACCGCCAGCGTGCACGTCTCCAACATCCTGGCCAAGCTCGAGGTGACGAGCCGGGGCGAGGCCGCCGCGACCGCGCACCGCATGGGCCTGGTCTAAGCCCAGTTCTGCCAGGTCACGACACCTGTAGTTCGAACCCTAAGACGGTCTGAGGCGCGCTTAGGCGGTAGGGGTCCGCGGCTGAGCCGGAGATAGGGCACACGCCAGATGTGGCGGTCCCCCCCTTACCCCGAATGTGGAGGGTGTCGAAGAACAACGCAGGAGGTCACCATGCATCCCGATATCGTCCTGGCCCTGATGAACGAGCGTGTCCGCGAGGCCCACGCGGCGGCGGTGGTCCGGCACGACCGCCGTGTACTCCGCCCGCTGCGCCTCTCCCGCAACCCGCGCCCCCGTACGACCTGGTCCACCAGGGCGGCATGACGCGATATGCCTGGCATGCTGGAAGGCGTGCGCGCACATGAGGTGAGCCCCGCCTTCGTCGGCCGGGAGGCGGAGCTCGGGACGCTCGCCGACGCGTGCGAGCGCGCCCGCGGCGGCACTCCCGGCGCCGTTCTTCTCGGTGGCGAGGCCGGCGGCGGCAAGACCCGGCTGGTCGGCGAGTTCGCCGACCGCGTGCGCGACGACGTGCTCGTCCTCGTCGGCGGCTGTCTCGAACTCAGCACGGCCGGCTTTCCGTACGCCCCGTTCACCGCGGCGCTGCGCCAGCTCGTACGGGAGGCCGGCGCCGCGGAGATCGCCGCGCTGATGCCCCGCGACGGCGCCCGCGATCTGGCCCGGCTGCTCCCGGAGTTCGGTGAGCCGCCGGCCGACCGTGACCCCGACAGCGCGCGGGCCCGGCTGTTCGAGCAGATGCTCGTCCTGCTCGAACGCCTCGCCGAACGCCGTCCCCTGGTTCTGATCATCGAGGACGCGCACTGGGCCGACCGGTCGACCCGCGACCTGGTGATCTTTCTGCTCCGCAACCTGCGGCACACCGCCGTCCTGGTGATCATCACGTTCCGCTCCGACGAGCTCCACCGCAACCACCCGATGCGGCCGGTGATCGCCGAACTCGAGCGCATCGAAGGGGTCGTCCGGATGGACCTGCCGCGCCTGACGCGCGCCGAGACGGCCGCGCAGCTCACCGGCATCCTCGGGCACGTCCCGGAGCCGAGAGTCGTCGACATGGTCTACGAACGCAGCTCCGGCATCCCGCTGCTGGTCGAGGCCACCGCCGACCAGCCGGACTGCGGGATGCCCCAGTCCGTACGTGACCTCGTGCTCGCCGACGTCAACCGGCTGCCCGAACCCACCCAGGATCTGCTCCGCCTCGCCAGCACCGCGGGCGTACGGTTCGGGCACCCGCTCATCGCCGAGGTGTCCGGCTTGGACGACACGGCGCTCTCGTCGGCGCTGCGCCCGGCGGTCGACGCGAACGTGCTCCTCGCCAACGAGGAGGCGTACGCCTTCCGCCATGCCCTGATCTGGGAGGCGATCCACGACGATCTGCTTCCGGGTGAGCACGGCCGCGCGCACCGGCGCTTCGCCGAGGCGTTGGAGGCCGACCCTTCGCTGAGCCTGGCCGGCCGTCCCGCCGTCGAGATCACGATGCACTGGGCGAAGGCCCACGACCACGAACGCGCGCTGCCCGCCGCCTGGAAGGCCGCGAGCGAGTCCGCGTCGGCCTTCGCCTACGCCGAGCAGCTGCAGCTGCTCGAACGCGTGCTGGAACTCTGGGACCGGGTACCCGACGCCGAGACGCGGATCGGCGCCGACCATGTCAACGTGCTGCGGCGGGCGGCGCAGGCCGCGGGCGCGTGCGGGGAGGCGGAACGCGGGCTGGCGTTCGTACGGGCCGCGTTCGCCGAGACGGACGAGAAGACCGATCCCGAACGTGTCGCGCTCCTGCTCACCCGCCGGGCCAACCTCACCGCCATGCTGGGGCGCACGGGTGGCGTGGAGGACCTGCTCCGTGCGCAGACACTGGTCCCGGACGCCTCCGCCGGACGGGCCGAGGTGCTGTCGCGGCTCGGCGGCCTGCTCGTCCTGCTCGCGCGCTATGAGGAGGCACGGCCGATCAGCGAGGAGACCCTGACCCTCGCCGACCGGTTCGGGGACGACTGCAGCGCCGCGGACGCACTCAACAACCTCGCCATCGCCGAAGCGGCCGATGGCCGGTTCACCGAGGCGCTGGCACTGCTGACCACCGCTCGCGCGAGGGCCGAGCGCGCCCGCGACGGCGACTCGCTGCTTCGGTCGATGGTCAACACGGCCGACGCGCTGGAGGCGAGTGGCCAGGCCGAAACCGCGGTCGAGACAGCGCAGCAGGCACTCACGCTGGCCGAGTCGCTCGGCCATGCCCGTACCAAACGCATCTTCTCGGCGAACAACCTGGCGGAGGCCCAGATCTCCCTCGGACGCTGGGACGACGCGGTCGAGACGTTCGAGCGGGTCATGGAGCTCGTGCCGACGCCGGGCCTGCGCGGCCAGCACCTGCTGAACCGTGGTCAGATCGCCGTCGCCCGCGGCGAGAGCGCGCTCGCGGCCACGGTGGTGGCGGAGCTACAGACGCTGTTCGCGGCCGACGATCCGTACCCGCAGCAGGTGCTGCCGCTCGCCAGCCTGGTCATCGAGTGGCGGCTGGCCGAGGGCGACGCGCCAGGCGCGATCACCGCCACGGTCCATGCCATCACGGAGCACGACCTCGACCGCGACGCCCGGCACACCTGGCCCATCCTCGTGGCCGGTATGCGGGCGTGCGCCGCGCGGCGGGACACCGCCCTCGCGGAGAGGCTGCGTACCCTCGCCGACGCCACGCCGGCCTACGGTCCGGTCATGGCGGCACGGCGTGCCACTCTCACCGCGGAGTTCGCGCGTGCCGGTGGCGTCTTGGATCGCGCGGCCTGGGATGCCGCGGCGGCCGCGTGGGACGCGCTGGCCTATCCGTACCCGCTGGCGTACGCGCTGCTGCGCTCCGCCGAGGCCGCGGTGGCGGACGGCGGGCGGGAGGACGCGTCCGCGCTGCTCAGCCGGGCCGCCGAGCTGACCGACCGGCTGGACGCCAAGCCGCTGCGCGCGGAGATCGACCTGCTGGCACGGCGGTCCCGGCTCACTGTGGCCGGCGCCGGCGCCGGCACCGGCCGGCCGGTGTTCGGCCTGACGGCACGGGAGCAGGAGGTGTTGCGGCTGGTCGCGGAGGGACGCAGCAACCGCGACATCGCCGAGGAGCTGTTCATCTCGGCCAAGACCGCCAGCGTGCACGTGTCGAACATCCTCGGCAAGCTCAGCGTGGCCAGCCGCGGCGAGGCCGCCGCGACCGCCCACCGCCTGCGCCTTACGTGAGCTACTCCGGGACGCGGGCGACGCAGAAGACGGTCTGGCCGAAGGGGGGCCGGATGAGGCGTTCGATGGCGCGGGTGGTGGGCACGACCGTCCGGTCGTAGATCTTGACCAGTTTCGGGTCGGGGTAGCCGGCGCCGCCGCGGCGGACCGCGAGCCACCAGGCGATGCCGCCGAGGAAGTTGATCGGCTTGAGCACGTCGATGCCGAGGCCCGCGCCGGTGACCGTGGCCTCCAGGGTCTTCGGCGTGTAGCGGGTCACGTGGCCGACCTTGCGGTCGAAGTCGCCGTACAGCTGCATGTAGCCGGGCACCCAGATCACGATGCGGCCGCCGGGCTCCACCACGGAGGCGAGGTCCTTGAGCGCTTGGACGTCGTCCTTGATGTGCTCCAGGACGTTCATCATGACGACCGTGTCGACCTTGCGCTTGATGTTGATCTCGGCGGGCAGCGCGAGGTCGAGCACCTCGACGTCGGCGTTGCCGGCGTAGCGCTTGGTCAGCTGCTCGACGCAGTAGGCGTCGTTGTCGCTGACGACGAGGTAGTCGAGCCGGCCGGCGAACTGCTCGGAGAAGTGGCCGAGCCCCGAACCGACCTCCAGTAGCGACTTTCCGACGTGCGGCGCCACCATGTCGTATTCGTACTGGCGGTAGTTGCGCGCCTCGTCACCACCGAGGTGGTTCTCCAGCTGGCCCTCTCCGGCGGCGGGCTGGTGCTCGCCGTCGAAGGTCTCCGTGGTGGTCTCCCGGCGGGTGCCGAGCAGGCCGAGGAGCGTGCTGGTGACGGAATTCTTCTTGGCTGGTGGCATGCGATCACTCGCTGATGTCGATGATGTGCGGGACCCCGGCAACGGCAACGGGCGCGCGCCAGTCTATCCACAGAGCACCGTGGCGCGACGGGCGTATCAAAACCGCCCACTCTGCGGGATTCCAGGCGACTCCCACCGAACTCCCAGACTTCTCCACCCCCTTCTCTGAGACGCGTCGGCTTCAGTGGGGAGCGTCAAACCAAGGAGGGACACGAAGGTGAACAAGAAGGTTCTCGGTGGCGTTTCCGCTCTGGCCGTGGGCGTCGTGGGCACGGGTGTCTACCTCGCGGTTCCGGCCTCCGCGGGGTCCCCGCAGGCCGAGCCCGCCGCGGCGTCCGGCCAGCAGCCCAAGGGTAAGCAGGGACAGAACGCCAAGCAGGCCCGCAAGGCCCTCAAGCGCCGCGCCGGTGTGCACGGGGAGGCCACGGTCCGCACCAAGAAGGGCTTCGTCCAGGCGGCCTGGCAGCGTGGCGTGCTGACCTCGACGAGCGGTGGCACCCTCAGCGTCCGGAGCCTGGACGGCACGACCTGGCAGTGGAAGACCGACAAGACGACGAAGATCCGCAAGGACGGTCAGAAGACCGCCGTGGCCAAGCTGGCCTCCAATGACTACGTCGTCGTCGTCGGCCGGGCCGGTGGCGGCAGCCGTACGGCCAACCGGGTGATCGTGCCCAAGAAGGTACCGGCCAAGGCGACCCAGTCGCCGGCGCCAACGCACAGCTGACGTACTGACGGGAGGCGGCGCCCCCGGCGGTCCCAACGGGCCACCGGGGGCTTCGCGCACCCGCACGCCGGCGTACTCAGGCGATGATGGGACCGATGGACAATCCACGTGTACTCGTCGTTGACGACGAGCCGAACATCCGGGACCTCGTGCAGCTCGCGCTGCGCTTCCACGGTTTCGACGTGACCACGGCGGCCACGGGAGACGAGGCGCTGCGACGCGCGCGGGAGGGCGGTCCGCAGCTCATCGTGCTCGACGTCATGCTTCCCGACCTCGACGGCTTCGAGGTGTGCCGCCGGCTGCGCACCCGCGGCGACGAGACGCCCGTCATCTTCCTCACCGCGCGTGACACGCCCACGGACACGGTCACCGGGCTCACGCTCGGCGGCGACGACTACGTGACGAAGCCGTTCTCGGTGGACGCCCTGGTCGCCCGCGTACGCGCGGTGCTGCGGCGCTCCTCCCGCGAGACGCCAGAGGAGGTGCTGCGCATCGCCGACCTGGAGCTGGATGAGGCGCGCTGGACGGTACGCCGGGCGGGCACCGAGATCGAGCTGTCGCCCACGGAGTTCCGGCTGCTCGCCTACCTCATGCACAACCCCGGCCGCGTGCTGACGCGGGTCCAGCTCCTGGAGAACGTCTGGGGCTGGGACCACTCGCCCTCCTCCCCCGTCGTGGAGACCTACGTCAGCTACCTGCGGCGCAAGATCGGTCCGGACCTGATCCACACGCAGCGTGGTGTGGGGTACGCACTGCGGCCGCCGTCGTGACGTCGCTCAACTCCCGGCTGATGGCCGGGATGCTCGCGGTCACCGCGGTCGGCATGGTGCTGGTCTCGCTGATCAGCACGGCGGCGCTGCGTGGTTACCTGATGCACCGGGTGAACAGCCAGCTCCAGGCCGTCCAGAAGAAGCCCGCCCTGGCCCGGGTCGGCGACAGCGTGGCCCCGGCCCGCTACATCATCCTCAACATGGCGCCGGACGGGAACGTACGCGCGGTCAGCGGTGACGACCCTGACCCGGCCGACGCCCTGGAGCAGGCGCGGCGGATCGGCCCCGGGCGGTTCTTCGACGAGGCCTCGGGGGGCCGGCCGTTCGCGATGGGGACGATGCGCGCGGTCGCCCGGCTGGGCCAACGCGGGCACGTCATCGTCGTCGTCGCGCCGCTCGGCGAGATCCGCGCCTCACTGGCCTGGCTTCTGGTCACCGAACTGCTGACGAGCGTGGCGATCCTCGGCGTGCTGGCGTTGCTCGGACGGTGGCTGATCCGGCGCGGGCTCGCGCCGCTGTCGCGGATGGCCACCACCGCGCACCGCATCGCCGGCGGTGGCGACCTGCGCGCCCGGATGGAGGAGTCGCAGTCGGAGGTGGGGCGGCTGGCGGGCGCCGTGAACGTGATGCTCGACCGGATCGAGCAGGCGTTCATCGCGCGGGTGCGCTCGGAGGCGAAGGTACGGGAGTTCGCCGCGGACGCCTCGCACGAGCTGCGCACTCCGCTCACCACCATCCGCGGCTATTCGGAGCTGTACGAACAGGGCGCGGTCGACGCCGAGGAGGCGATGCGCCGGATCTCGTCCGAGTCCGAGCGCATGCGGCGCCTGGTCGAGGAGCTGCTCGAGCTGGCCCGCCTCGACAAGGGCTCCGCGCTGAGCCGGGAACGCGTCGACCTCGCCGCGCTGGCCCGTGACGCGGTGGCCGACGCCGCCGCCGTGGAGCCGGACCGGCCGCTCACGCTCGACGCCCCGGAGCACCTGACCGCGATGGCCGACGAGGGCCGGATCCGGCAGATCCTGGCCAACCTGCTGGCCAACGTACGGGCGCACACCCCGTCCGGCACGCCAGCGACCGTACGCCTGGCGCAGAACTCCATCGCGATGACCATCGAGGTGGCCGACCAGGGGCCGGGGATGACACCGGACGAGGCGGCCCGCGCGTTCGACCGGTTCCACCACGCGTCCGGCGGCGGCGGCACTGGGCTCGGGCTGGCGATCGTGGCAGCCATCGCGGCGGCGCACGGCGGCCGGGCCATGCTCAGGTCCTCACCCGGTGGCGGCACCGGCGTCCGGGTCGAGCTTCCGCGCGGTGGGCAGGTGCTCGAAGGCGTAGTACAGCGCGAGCAGCCCGAACAGGACCAGCGCGGTCAGCGGTGAGACGAGCGCGATGACCGTGGCGAGGACGTAGCCGAACAGGCCGAAGCCGAACCTCGGGACGGAGCGGCGTATCGACCGTGACGGCAGCCCCTCGTCGAGCATCTGCGGGTGGAGGACGACGTACCACCACATCGCGGAGAAGAAGATCGACATGAGGATCATCACCAGGCCGTACGTGGCCATGATGGTCTTGGCGTCGTCGCCGCGCAGGTGTGCGCCCAGCTCCTCGCCGACCAGCGCGGTCGGGAAGGGCACGACCGCCACGACCATGAGCAGCAGCAGGTTCAGCAGCAGCAGCGCGCGGTTCACCCGGACGATGTGCGTGAACATCGTGTGGTGGTTGAGCCACATGATGCCGATGGTCAGGAAGCTGACGACGTACGCGAGGTAGGACGGCCAGATCGCCAGCATGCGGTGGACGAGCGTGCCACCGTCCTCGGGCACCTTCAGCTCAAGCGCGAGCAGCGTGATGGCCACTGCGAACACGCCGTCGCTAAAGGCTTCGACCCGTTTCCCTTCCATGTGGGGAGTTTGTCGCATGCCGGAGCTACTGGCGGGTAGAACTCAGGAGTAACTTCCTTGATGGGGTGATCGTCGTGACACACGTGGACGAACGCACCGCTCGGCGCGTGGCCGAGGAGGCCCGTCAGACCGAGTGGGACCTTCCCAGCTTCGGCAAGCAGCTCTTCCTCGGGGATTTCCGGCTGGATCTCATCCATCCGCATCCCCAGGGCACCGAGGATATGCACCGCAAGGGGGAGGACTTCCTCGCCCGGGTCCGGGAATTCTGCGAGACCAAGGTCGACGCCCGGACCATCGAGCGCGATGCTCGCATTCCGGACGAGGTGATCAAAGGCCTGAAACAGCTGGGCGCCTTCGGGATGAAGATCCCCGAGGAGTACGGCGGGCTCGGGCTCAGCCAGCTCTACTACAACCGGGCCCTGATGTACTTCGGGTCCGCGCACCCGGCGGTCGGCGCGATGTTGTCGGCCCACCAGTCCATCGGCGTGCCGCAGCCGGTCAAACTGTTCGGCACCGAGGAACAGAGACGCACCTACCTTCCCCGCTGCGTCAACGAGATCAGCGCCTTCCTGCTGACCGAGCCGGACGTGGGCTCGGACCCGGCGCGCCTGCGGACGACCGCGGTCCCGGACGGGGACGACTACCTCCTGGACGGCGTGAAGCTGTGGACCACCAACGGTGTGGTCGCGGACCTGCTCGTCGTGATGGCACGCGTGCCCAGAACCGAGCAGAACCGCGGCGGCATCACCGCGTTCGTCGTCGAGGCGACCGCGGACGGCATCACCGTGGAGAACCGCAACGCCTTCATGGGCCTGCGCGGCATCGAGAACGGCGTCACGCGCCTCCACCAGGTGCGCGTGCCCGCCGCGAACCGGATCGGGAAGGAGGGCCAGGGCCTGAAGATCGCCCTGACCACCCTGAACACCGGCCGCCTCTCCCTGCCGGCCATGTGCGCGGGCGCGGCGAAGTGGAGCACGATGATCGCGCGTGAGTGGGCCGCCGTACGGGTGCAGTGGGGCCGTCCGGTCGGTGAGCACGAGGCGGTGGCGAGCAAGATCTCCTTCATCGCCGCGACGTCGTACGCGCTCGAGGCGATGCTCGACCTGTCCAGCTCGCTCGCCGACGAGGAACGCGGGGACATCCGGATCGAGGCGGCGCTGGCCAAGCTGTACGCCTCCGAGATGGGCTTCCTGATCGCCGACGAGCTGATGCAGATCCGGGGCGGGCGCGGTTATGAGACCGCCGAGTCGCTCGCTGCGCGCGGCGAACGCGGTGTGCCCGTCGAGCAGCTCGTCCGCGACATGCGCATCAACCGGATCTTCGAGGGATCCTCGGAGATCATGCGACTGCTCATCGCCCGTGAGGCGGTGGACGCGCACCTTTCGGTGGCCGGCGACATCATCGACCCCGAGGCCGACATGTCGCGCAAGGCCGCGGCCGTGCGCCGGGCCGGCGGCTTCTACGCCAAGTGGCTGCCGACGCTGGTCACGGGCGCGGGCCAGCGTCCGCGCGCGTACGCGGAGTTCGGGCCGCTCGCCAAGCGGCTGCGTTACGTGGAGCGCGCGTCGCGCAAGCTGGCACGCTCCATCTTCTACGCGGCCGGTCGGTGGCAGGGCAAGCTCGAGCGCAAGCAGGGCTTCCTCGGCCGCATGGTCGACATCGGCGCGGAGCTGTTCGCGATGAGCGCGGTCTGCGTCCGCGCCAAGGCCGACGACCGCCCGGAGGCCTACGAGCTGGCCGAGGCGTTCTGCGCCCAGGCGCAGGTGCGCGTCGGCGAGCTGTTCGACAAGCTGTGGCACAACACCGACGACATGGACGTCAAGCTCGCCAAGGACGTCATGGCCGGACGCCACACGTGGCAGGAGGCAGGGGTCGTCGACCCCTCCATCCCCGGCCCATGGATCAGCCCGGCCGAGCCCGGGCCGTCCAAGGTCGACAACGTACATCGCACGCTCGGCTGAACTCCGGCCCGCTCCGGGGAGACCCGGAGCGGGCCCGGTTCAGACCTCGCGGGGCAGGAAGGCGCGCAGTTCGTCCAGTACGGCGGCCGGGCGCTCCTCGGCGAGGAAGTGACCGCAGTCCTCGATCACCGTGCCGGTGACGTCGTCGGCGTACTCCCGCCAGACCTCCAGCGCGTCGATCGACTGGAGGAAGCTGTGCTCGCCCCACAGCGCCAGCAGCGGCATGGTGATCTTGCGGCCGAAGTCGGCGTCGTCGTGCTCGGCGTCGACGGGGAACGCGGCACGGTAGTCGTCGAACCCGGCGCGTAGCGCACCCGGGCGTTCGAACGCCCGGACGTACTCGGCGATGTCCTCCTCGGGCAGCGGCACGTGGGACCAGTTGTCGATGAGGAAACGAAGGTAGACGTCGGTGTTCGCGCCGGCGAGGAGTTCGGGCAGGTCGGGCTGGAGGTGGAACAGCCAGTGCCAGGTGCCGCGGGCGAGGTTCGCGTCCATCCGCCGCCACATCTCGCGGGTCGGGATGATGTCCATGACCACGAGCCGCTCGACGTCGCCGGGATGGTCGAGCGCCCAGCGGTGCGCGACCCGTGCCCCGCGGTCGTGCCCGACGACCGTCGCCGACTCGTGGCCGAGCGCGCGGATGAGCCGGTGGAGGTCCTCCGCCTTGGTGCGCTTGTCGTGCCCCCAGGTCGGCAGGTCGCTGCGCCCGTACCCCCGCAGGTCGGGGACGACGACGGTGTACGCCCGGCTGAGCGGGCCCACGAGGTGCCGCCAGCAGTGCCCGGTCTGCGGCCAGCCGTGCAGGAGCAGGAGCAGCGGCCCCGCGCCCTCCTGCCGATAGTGGATCCGGATTCCGTTGACCGACGCGATCGCCATCTCTAACTCCCTAAGACGGTTACAAGCGCAGTCTAACCTTATGATGGGGTTATGGAGGAGTGGGTATGGGACGGCGGCCGGCCGAGCATCGACCTGCTCAACACCGTCCGCGACCGCGCGCTGGACGCCCGAGAGACACTCAGGACCCCGGATGACCTCGCCCTCTGGCTGCGGGCCGCGCGTCTGTTCGACGGCGACGTGGACGGAGACGACCTGACGGCCGCCCGCGCCCTGCGCACCGCGATCGACGCGCTGGCCTACCCGGCCGACGGCTCATCGCCGGCGGCCTCGGTCGAGGTGGTCAACACGGCGGCCGCCGAGGCGCCGTCGGATCCGCGGCTGGCCTTGACGGACGGCCGGCTGGTGGCCGTCCCACCCGAGCCCTCGGTCGCGGCCGCGCTGGGCCGCATCGCACTGGACGCGATCGACCTCGTGACCGGGAAGGACCTGCTCCGCGTCTGCGCCGCCGACGACTGCGGCATCCGCTTCGTCGACCGGTCCCCGGCGCGCAACCGCCAATGGTGCTCGATGCGCCGCTGCGGGAACCGCACGAAGGCCCGCCGCCACTACGCCCGTACCGGGCCCTGACGCCCGCCTCACATCGGCGGAACGCGTTCTCGCCGCATCCGGGGTTGCCGGTAATCACGGTCGGTGAGGTGTTCCCAGGCGGCGTCGCGCTGCGCCTCCAACTCCCGCACCCTCTTCTCCAGCGTGATGATGTGGCGGATGGCCGCGAGCGTGATGCCCTCCTGGGCGAGCTGGATGACGCGGCGGATCCGGCCGATCTCGTGTGGCGAGTAACGCCGGTGCCCCCCGGGCGTACGGCTGGGCCGGACGACCTCGTACGTGTCGAGACGGTGCAGGAACCTGGGACGTGTGCGGAGCATCTGGGCGGCCTGGCCGACCGAGTAGCGCGGCCGGTGTTCTTCTTCGGTGAGCATGGCGCGTGACATCGCAGCATGGCCGGCGCCCCCATGCCCCGACACACGCCTGGGGTTGCGAGCTCTTTAACCTAAGAGCCCGCGCGGATAGGGCGCGCGTAGCGAGCGGTGTCCAGGTGGTGCTTGGCAAGGCGGAGGAGGGAGTCGGCCCGGTGTTGGCCGTCGACCGACGACAACGCCGCCAGGCGCCGCCTGGGCGCCGCGCAGTAGCGCAGTCCTATCCACGCGGGCTCTAAGGGTCTCGGAACGACCCTGGTCATTGCGGTGACTTCGCACGGCCGGGGAGCCGCCGGGAGTAGTCGGTTGGGGGATGTCGTCCCTCATGGGCGCTGCATAGCGTCCGAGACATGGAAACGGTTGAAGACCACATGAGCGCTGCTCGTCTCTTCATCACCGAGGCGCTCACCCTGGACCCCAGGATGAGCAACGAGAAGCTCGTCGCCGCGCAGACCGAGGCCACGCTCGCCGTCGCATCGGCGTTGGACGGGATCGCGGCGGCCATCCGGGAGGACAAGGGCGGCGTCACGGCGAACCTGCCCTGAGTCCGCTCGGCGTGCCCTTCACGACGGCCTCTGACATCAGGCCGCCGGCGGGCTCGTGCGCGCCTCACGGCGCGGGCAGCACTACTCCGTAGTCCGGCGGGAGCTGGACGGTCACGTCGAAGTACTCTTCGTCGCCGACCGCCTCGCGCAGTGTGGCGAAGACCGCTCGGACGTGCTCGCGCACCTCGAGCGGGTCCTCCGCGTCCTCGAGTTCGGCGATGCGGCCGAGGAACCGGTCCAGCGTCATCCGCCGCGCCGACCCGTTCGCCGCCCTGCAGCGTCTGAGCGGATCGTGCAGCTCGAGAGGAAGCCGTGGGATCAGGTCGTCGACCTCGCCACCGGCGATGCGCTCGCCGAGCGCCTGGAGGACGGCCGCGGTCGCGCGGCGGGCTCCCTCGGAGTCGAGGCCGGTCCGCTCCGCCACCTTGGCCAGGAACTCCTCGGCCGGCATGACCTCGAAGAACCGGCGCTGGGCTTCGGCGATCAGTGGTTCGAAGTCCTGGGACAGCTCATCCGCGACATCGGCGATCTCATCGTCGCTGACCGCCTGCCCCAGCGCGAAGAAGACGGCGCGAGCGTGCACCTCGGCCGTCTCAGCGTCCACTCCCTCGCGTTCGGCGACGCGGCGCAGGAACTCGTCCACGTTGAAGCCCTCGGCGTCGCGCTCGGTGTGGATCCACGGCTTCATCTCCGCGGGAAGCTGCTGGAGAAGATCGCGTGCCTGACCGCGCGACAGGCGCTCGGCCAGCGTCGTCAGGGTCGCCTGCGCGGCACGCTCGGCCCTGTCTGCGTCAAGAGCGGCTTCGCGCTGCGTGATCTGGATGAACTCGCGGTATTCCATGGAGGTGCGGTTACTACCCCGCCTCCCGAACGCCAAAACCGTACCGAGACGCGGCGGCCTTCGACGTCGACGCTGGTCAGAGCACTGTTCCATGCGGTGCGGCGGCGGGTGAGCGGGAACGATAACGAGGGGTGTCCGCCGAAGCGGGGGAACGAAGATGACGATGTTGGTCGAGACCGCCGTAGAGCGCTACAGGTTCACCTGCGGACGGTGCGGCTACACCTGGACGGCCGACTACGACGTGCAGTACGTGAGCGACGACGTCGGGGCGACGTTCGCGTTCTACCGGCTCGACGGCGTTCCGGTTCCCGCGCCCACCGGCGATGAGGTCATCTGCCCCAACTGCGGTGCCATGGGCGTCGCCGTGATCCCCGAGGGACGTCGCGACAGTCCGCCCGCGGACCTGCACAGCGACGCGCCCCGCCAGCGCGTCATGACCACCGCGGAACAGCGACGTGCGTCCGTCCCGCACCTACCGGGCGTCCGGACCGGGGCGGACAGCAGAGGAGGGTGACTTCGCGTATCAGGACAACTACGGAGGGTACTTCCAGAAGCAGCCAGGCACATGACGACGAGGACGATCAACATGACCGAGACCACGACAATCGAGCGCGACGGGTGGGGCGGTTTCTTCGACCTGCTGACCGCGGACCACAAGGGCGAGAACGCCGCCATCGAACTGGTCGACCCCGACGTCGGTAACCAGTACGAGACCGAGCGCCTGCCGTTCGCCTACGCCTCCTACGATCCAAAAGACGACGTGATCGTCATCGGAGTCGGAGGCGACTCCGCGCGGTTCCCCGTGCTCCTTCGCCACTTGATCAACCATCCCACCGAGGTGGACTTCACCGTCCCGCGGCCGACGGAGACCGACGTACGGATCGTTGACCGCGACGGAACCGCGACCATGCTCCGCCTGCGACCCAAACCGGCGCTGCCTGGACCCGAGTGACGGTCGGCCTGCTCTGAGCGATACGCCCCCTTTGGGCGAGAAGCCTAGAATTGGGGCTGGAAGGGTTGACGACCGCCGCAAGGCGGGAGGCCGCTGATTTGACCGGTTCTAGCGGTGATACGGCCCGTATCGTGGCGAGGGCCCGGGAGCGTTTCCTCGAGGCCGGGGACGGGTCTCCGCCTTTGCGCGCCGGAATCATGGAATCCTGGCGCCGCTCGCAGTTCTCCGGGGTGGACTGCGACAGTCTTGATCCGCCCTACTTCGGCGACATCGACACCGACAGTCGCCTGATTCACGCCGCCAAACCCATGCTGGACCAGTTGGAGGAGACGCTCTCCGACGCCGCGATGAGCCTTCTGCTCACCGATGCCCAGGGCCGGGTCCTGGAGCGGCGCGTCAGGGACAGATTCTTGATCAGGGACCTCGACGGCATCCTGCTCGCTCCCGGCTTCAGCTACGCGGAGCAGTACGTCGGGACCAACGGAATCGGCACCGCGCTCGAGACGCGCCGCCGCTCATACGTGTGCGGCCATGAGCACTTCAGCGAGCGGCTGCACAACATGGCATGCGCCGGTGTGCCCATTCATGATCGTCTGACCGGGAGGCTGACCGGGCTGCTCGATGTCACGTCGTGGCACACGGACGCGAGTCCGCTGATGCTCGCCCTGATGAGGAACGCCGCCGGCGACATCGAACAGCGACTGGTGGAGCTGGGATCGGTGCGCGAACGCGCCATGCTGACGGAGTTCCTGGCCGTCCCCAACCGCGGCGGCCGGGCCATCCTGACCTTCAGCGAGGCCCTGACCATGGTGAACCAGCAGGCGGCCGATCTGCTCGAACAGGCCGACCACGCGATCGTTCGGGACAAGGTGGCCGAGCTGTTGCAGTCGGGCCGGGGACTGGTCAGCCAGGTCGCCCTCTCGCGAGGTGACCTGGCCGTCATCCGATGCCGTCCCATCGTGACGTACGCCGGAACGGCCGGTGCCGTGGTCGAGATCGACATGGCCGAGGACCGGCCGGCACGACGGCACGTGAAACGGCCTCCCGGGCTGAACCTGGCGGGCACCTCCATCGCGTTCAACACGGTCTGCGCCGACCTGGAGGCTCAGTGCCGGGCCCGGACCTGGGCGCTGCTGGAGGGCGAGCCCGGTGTCGGCAAGCTGGCGCTCGCCGAGGCCGTGCACCACAGATGCACCCCCGAGGGAACGCTCTGTGTGATCGAGTCGGACGCCGTGACCGAGGAGGTGGCGAGGTGCCTGAACCGGACGGCGTCGTCCCTCGGTGCTGCAGGATGCACCGTGGTGCTACGCCATCCGGAGCGGTTCGCGCCCGGCTCCCTGGACGCGGTCGTCAACTGGCTGGACACCGTCTCCGGATCCCAGGATCGGCTGTGGGTGGTCGCCACCACGCCGGCGGGCGTCGAGCTCCCCGATGAACTCCTGAGCAGGCTGACGGTCACGCTGACGGTGCCGCCGCTGCGTCATCGGATCGATGACGTGCGGGAGCTCGTCCCCGCGCTCCTGCGGGGATTCAACGGCGGCCGGTCGGTGTCGTGCGGTGCGGCGGCCATGCGGGTGCTGCTGAGATCGGCGTGGCCGGGAAATGTAACCGAACTCGCGCAGGTGCTCCGGCATGTGCTGACCCGAAGACGGAGCGGACAGATCCAGCCCGAAGACCTGCCGGGCTCATGCCATACGACGAGCCGGCGGATCCTCACCGCGTGGGAGGTCTCCGAGCGCGATTCGATCGTGCGTGCGCTGCTGGAAACAGGCGGCAACAAGATCGCGACGGCCGGCTTGCTGGGCATCTCCCGTGCGACCGTCTATCGCAAGATCAACACTTACGGGATCTTCGTCGGTCCGCGATGAGGCCGACGGGGCGAAGGCACGCCATCTCAAGATGAGACGCCCGACGACGCGGGTCAGGGGATTACCTGGAGCCATGGTCCACGACGACTCCACCCGATTCGCCACCACGAACACCAGAACCCGTCCCATGACCATACGTTGCCTCATCGTCGACGATAACGATCGGTTCCTCGCCGCCGCCCGTGAACTGCTCGAACGAGAGGGGATCACCATCGTAGGCGTCGCCTCCGACTGTGCCGAGGCGCTTCGGCGCACCAGCGAGCTCCGGCCCGATGTCACACTCGTCGACGTCCAACTCGGCGCCGAGTGCGGGACGGATCTCGCGCGCAGGCTCGCGGATGCCAACTCCGCCGATCCCCGCGTGATCCTCATGTCGGCGCACGCCGAACGGGATTTCATCGATCTGATCGAGGCGAGCCCCGCCCTCGGATTCCTGCCGAAGACCAAGCTGTCGGGCAACACGGTCCGCGGGTTCCTCACGAGCGCCGTGGCCTGACCGGCGACACGACGGCCGCCGCGCTTTCGCACGGCGGCCGTCTCGGCCGGCGTCATTCGGCGGGGTGGCCCAGCCACATGTCGAATGCGTCTTCGTCGTGGCCGTTGAGCGTGACCGCGCCCGCCGCCGGCGGATAGCCGGAGGCGGTGACGGTGTACGCGCCGCCGGTCAGGCCGGTGAAGACATATTCACCGTCAGGACCCGTGGTCGCGACACGCAGGACGTTCCCGGCGGCGTCGAGCAGGGTGACCCGTGCATCGGGAAGGGGCCCGTGTCCTTCCGCTCGTACGACGCCGCGGATCCGTGCGGCGGGCAGCAACTCGACGTCCTGGCGGGTCTGCGCGTCGCCGACCTCGATCGGGATCGCGGTCGGCCGGTGCGTGGTGGCGCTCACCGCGAGCGTGTACGCGCCCGCCGCCACCTGGGGAAGGGCGTAGCCGCCTTCAGCGTCGGTCGTGCCGGTCGCGACGACTTCGCCGCGCATGTCCGTCACGACGACCCGCGCGCTCCCCACCGGCTCGCCGTCCGCGTCGCGTACGGCGCCGAGCAGGCCACCGGTTCCGGTGAGCGTCACATCGAAGTCGATCGGTTCGTCGCCCACCACGAGGGTGGCCGCCTGCGGGGCGTGCTGCCCCGCCGCCGCGACCAGGACATAGGTGCCGCGCTCCGGCGTCGGCATTCCGTACCGGCCGTCGGCCTGCGTGGTGGTACGGCCGATCTGACGACCGTGGACGTCGATCAGCGTGAGCGCCGCCTGGCCGGCCGGGACACCGTCGGCGCGGTGAACGGAACCGCGGATCACGGCGCCGTTTCGAGGCTCGCCACCGTCTGCGGGGAGGTACGCCCCCTCGGGGGCGTACGCCGCCGTCGCCGGGCCGTTCGTCTCAGCGCCGATGGAGACCGGTTCCGGCTGGCTGCGCGTGGCGTGACGACCGCCCGTGCCGGTGGTGCCGGAGGGGGCAGGGGTGGGAGCACTTCCTCGCAGAGGCACCTCGCGGATGAACCAGGCGACCACGAACCCGGCGAAGGCGAGTACGGCACCGCCGATGACCGTGCCATGAATGCCGTTAGTGACTCCCACCTTGAAGGCGTCGCGGATCGCCGCCGGCAGCGTGTGCAGCGCGGCCGGGGTGACGTGGATGCCTCCGGAGGTCAACGCATGGCCCGCCTTCGGACCGAGGCGCTCGATGAGGGCGTGGTTCAGCCGGCTGGTGTAGATGGAGCCCAGCAGGGCCACGCCGAGTGAGCCGCCGATGGTACGGAACAGGGTGACCGATCCGCTGGCCGCGCCCATGTCACGCATTTCGACGCTGTTCTGCGTGACGAGCATCGTGTTCTGCATGATGAAGCCCATGCCCAGGCCGGCCACGAGAGTGAGCGCCGAGCTCATGAAGGTGCTGGTGTCCACCTTCAGCAGGACGAGGATGAGCATGCCCGCGGTCAGCACGGCACCACCGATGATCGGGTAGATGCGATACCGGCCGTTGCGGGTGATGAGCTGCCCGGTCGTGAGCATGACGGCCAGCATCCCGAACATCAGCGGCAGCAGGAGCAGTCCGCTCGCGGTCGCCGACGCGCCCTGGACGTACTGCATGTACTGCGGCAGGAAGCTCACGGCCCCGAACATCGCGGCGCCGACCAGGAAGCTCAGGATCTGCGCCACCGTGAAGTTGCGGTCGCGGAACAGCCGGGGCGGCAGGATCGGCTCCGGCACGCGGCCCTCGGCGAACACGAACCCGAAGAGCGCCGCGACGGCCACGACGGCGAGCACGATGATCTGCGTCGACACCCACGGGTACTCGGTACCGCCCCAGCTCGCGACCAGGGTGAGCGCGACCACGCCCACGGTCAGCAGGAACGCCCCGATGAAGTCGATCTTGGCCTTGACGTGCGTGGTGTGCAGCCGCATCCCCACGCCGGTCACGATGAGTGCCAGCGCGCCGAGAGGCAGGTTGACGTAGAACGCCCAGCGCCAGCTCAGATTGTCGGTGAGGAAACCACCGAGCAGCGGACCGCCGACGAACGCGAGCGGCATCATGCCGCCGATCATCGCCTGGAACCGGCCGCGCTCGCGGGGCGGTACCAGGTCTCCGATGATCGCCATCGCCCCGACCATCAGCCCGCCGGCACCCAGACCCTGGATGGCACGGAAGCCGATGAGCTGATCCATGTTCTGCGACACACCGGCCAGCACCGAGCCGATCAAGAAGATCACGATCGAGGACATGAACATGCCCTTGCGGCCGTACAGGTCGCCGAGCTTTCCCCAGATCGGCGTCGCGGCGGCCGTCGCGAGCGCATAGGCGGTCACCACCCATGACAGGTGCGCGATCCCGCCAAGATCTCCCACGATCGTCGGCAGCGCGGTGCCGACGATCAGGTTGTCGAGCATGGCCAGGAACATCCCGAGCATCAGGCCGATCATGGCAATGTAGATCGACCGCGTGCTTCTCGCCGGCGCAGCCTCTGACTGCGCCGAGTCCACTGTTTCCGTGACCGCCATCTGTACCCCCTCTTCGGATGCCAACGAGTACTTACTTGCCGACCGACTAGGCACCCTACTTGCCGTACGGTAAGGTCCCAACTAGCCGGGCGTCAAGTTAGCAAGCTCTGGGAGGGGACGGCGATGGGCGAACGACGAAGCGGCACGCGCGAGAGGATCCAGGCGGTCGCGCTCGAGCTCTTCGCCGAGCACGGCTATGAGAAGACCTCGCTCCGCGAGATCGCCGAACGCCTGGACGTCACCAAGGCGGCGCTGTACTACCACTTCAACACCAAAGAGGACATCGTCGTCAG
>JAOPYG010000020.1 GCA_025964685.1 Actinoallomurus sp.
GCAGCGACAGGTCATCGAAGACGATGGTCAGCCGCATCCCGGGCGTCAGCAGCTCCGGGAGCGGTTCGGTGCCGTGCGGGTTGAGCAGCGCGTGCCGGATGGCGGCATCGACGTTCCGGATCCCGGGGAGGGAGTCCGGCGGGTAGATGACCTTGGCACCGAGCGGCAGCCGCTCCAGCCGAAAGCCCTCACCCTGGTGCATGAGCAGCGGCGGTGTCCGCTCATCCACGTCGAGTACGAAGCCTGGTCTGCTCACTCGTAACCTTCCTAACGGGCCGGATCGAAGGCGACTTTGACGGTGCCGAGACGCCCCGCGTCCGCCGCGTGATTGAGAGCCTCACGCCAGCGGGCGAGGGGGTAGGTCGTTCCGACGTATCCGTCGAGAGGCGCGGTGCCGGCGAGACGGATGGCGTCGGCGAAGTCCGCACCGTCCGCACCGGAGCAGTAGGCACCGACGAGCTCCAGCTCGCGGTACCACAGAGGTGTCAGGTCGACCCCGCCGGACGGCATGCCGGACACGACGACCGTGCCGCCGGCACGGATGAGCCGAAGCGAGGTGTCCAGGCCGCCCGAGCCGCCGGTGCACTCGAAGGCGACGTCGACGCCGCCGAGGAGAAAGTCGCCGCCGATCTCCGGCGAATGCATCCGCGCGGCCGTGACGCGTCGCAGCGCGCGGACGGCCTTGCGCGGCTCGATGACGGCGGTCGCCCCCAGGGCCTTGGCCTTCTCCTGCTGGTGGCCGTGCTTGGCGACGACGTAGACCGCGCCGACATTGGTGAGCGCACGCAGCGCCAGCAGGGTCAGCAGGCCGACGGTGCCGGCCCCAATGATCACTGCGGTGGAGCCGGCCGCGATCTTCACGCGGCGTACCGAGTGGACCGCGCAGGCGAGCGGCTCGGCGAGCACCGCGCGCTCGTCCGGGAGGTCGTCCGGCACCGCGTGCAGCTGGCTGGCGTGCGCGACGAACTGGCGGCTCCAGCCGCCACCGGTGTCGGCGCAGCTGCCGGTCTGGAGGCCGGCGGAGATGCGGCCCGTGGTGATGTGATCGCAGCGGCTCTGCTGGCCGGCCGCACACCAGCGGCACTCCGGGGTGCCGCGGGCGGCGCAGGACAGCACCGGGTCCATCACCACACGCGTGCCCTTGGGCATGCCGGGCAGATCGTCCTGGGTCTCGCCGACGACCTCGTGACCGGGAACGAACGGCATGGAGGTCATCGGGGACAGGTACGGCGAGGAACGCCCGGTCAGCAGCCCGAGGTCGGAGCCGCAGATGCCGGACAGGCGCGGCGTCACCCGGGTCCAGCCCTCACCGGGCAGCTCTGGCGCCTGGCGGTTGATCAGGCGGAGCGGTGAGAGGTTCCCGGCGATCATGCCGCTCATGCGGCCGCCGACCTTGGTCGCGGTCAGCCCGCGCGCGGCGATGAACCGGCTCGGCGAGCGGTGGTACTCGAGCGCGAGGATCATCGGGCGCTCACCGTCCCGTTGATGGTGTCGATCAGCACGTCTCCGCGTCCACGGGTATGGGCGCCCCACTCGTGGATGCGCCAGTGCTTGCGTTTGGCGTGGCGGTACAGCGAGGGGTCCGGGTTCACCGCGTTGGGGTTGCCCACTGCCTCGAGCAGCGGCCGGTCGGAGTAGCTGTCCGCGTAGGCGTAGGAGGCGTCTAGGTCGATGCCCGCGTCGACGGCGTGCCGCCGCAGCCAGGCTGCGCGGGCCTCGTCGACCAGCGGCGGGGAGTCCAGGTAGCCGGTGAGCACACCGTCGCGGGTGTGCATGCGGCTGGCGACGACCTCGTCGAACAGGCCGGCGAGCGGCCGCACGAACACGTCGACCGTGCCGGTGATCAGGATGGTCTTGTGCCCGGCGGCGCGGTGCGCGCGGATCCGGCGCACGGCCTCGGGCATGGCCCGCTGCAGCAGCGCCTCGCCGAGGACGTCGTCCACGAGATCGCGCAGCTCCGCCATGTCGGCGCCCTCGTAGCGGCGCAGGAACGCGCGGACGAAGTCGCCCCGGTCGCGGCGCTCGGCCCGCAGGTAGCGGGGGAGCGAACGGGCCAGGTCGGCGATCTCACCGCTCCACTGCGACCGTGGCACCGACGACAGCCGGGCCCACAGATAGGACTCGATCAGGTTGGAGGCGACGATCGTGCCCTCGAGGTCGAACACGGCCGCGATGTCGGTGCGCTCGGGCAGCGCGGGAGCCGCCGTACGCCGGCTGGCACCACGCCCGCGGGAGAAGCCGCGCATCAGCTCGGTCACGCTGGGGGAGTGCACTTCCTGCAGGTAGTGCTTCCAGTCGATGACCGAGGGGTCGAAGCCGTCGGCGTCCACCTGGTCGGCCGGAAGCAGCCGGTGCAGCGCGTTGATGCGGCTGTCGTCGTAGATGACCTCGGCCGCGGTGTAGGCCTGGTAGAGGTCGGCGTAGCGACGCAGGAAGTCCAGGTTGGACTGCTGCCGGTGCACCGCGGTCATCCAGCCGCGGGTCTTCGCCGAGGCGGGCAGCCGCAGCAGCGTGCGCTCGGCCACCGAGGCCGCCCGCTCGCCGCCGCTCAACATCATCTCCACCTGGCGGCTGCCCGGGAACCGCCACACCGGCACGCGGATGTGGCCGCGCTCGCCGGCCGGCATGGGGTGCCGCTGGAAGTAGGCGCGAACGTTCTCGTACAGACCGCGGAAGGGCAGCGGGTTGCGCGAGCCGGAGCCGACGTGGAAGTAGCCGGGCGTGCCCACCTCGGGCGGCGCGGCGGCGACCGCGAGGGTCGCGTTGACGACCAGGTCGACCGGGATGATGTCGACCACGCTGTCCGGCAGACCGGGGAACTCCGGCAGGACGCCGCGCCCGTACGCGATGATGATCGGGTCGGCCATCTTGTAGCCGTCGATCCAGCCCGGGTACGGATGGCGCAGAGCGCTCTCCACGATCGCCGGCCGGACGATCGACAGCCGGCGCTCGCCCCACATCTCCTCGGCCGCACGCTCGCCGAGCGCCTTGGTGAAGGTGTAGACGTCCGGCCAGCCGAGGCTCTGCGCGCGGGCGCGGCCGTAGTCGACGAGGCGGTCCGTCACCCACGCCTGCCGGGCCTCCTCTGCGGCCGAGACGACCGACTGGGGGCCCGCCTTGCGGTGCTCGCCCTGGGCGCGGGACATCGACTTGCGCAACACCTCGGGACGGCGTGAGTCGCGCTCGACGTCGGCGCGGGCGGCCAGCGCGCCGTCCAGCTCGGTGCGCCAGTCGACCGTGTGGTCGAGCCGGTCCTCCGGCACGACGCCCTTGCGCACGCCGGCGACGTACGCCGTGGACACGTGCACGACGTGCGGGTCGGCGCCGGCCTTGTGCAGGGCCTCATAGAGCGTGACGACGCCCGACACGTTCGTGCGGAACGCCTCGTCGATGGGCGGGTCGAAGGAGACCGTGGACGCACCGTGGATCACCACGTCGACGTCGCCGGGCAGCGTCACCTCGCCGAGGTCGCCCTCGATGACGGTCACCCGCTCGGCCGCGATACGGCGCAGCTCCTCTTCGCCGATGCGCTCGCGCAGCTCACGGAAGACGGGCTTGCGGAGCAGGGCGTCGAAGCGGCGCTGGGCCGGCTGGCCGGACCTCGGCCGGATCAGGACGGAGACGCGCACACCGGGGTAGGAGGACAGGAGCTTCTCCAGCGTCGCCTGCCCGAGGAAACCGGTGGCGCCTGTCAGGAGTAGGTGTGAGCTGTCGAGACGACGGAACTCAGGTCGGTCTGGCGTCATCCGCTGGCTTTCTCCGATCGTGGGCATGAGCCGTCCCGTCGCGAGCTGTCCGGGCAAGACTAACGGCTGGGCGTCCGGCGACCAACGGCCGGGAGGGTCCGACCGAATTCAGGTCGCGTTCATTCTCGCGTATCCGAAACGGCCAGAACGTCGTTCATGGATCCGGACCGGAATGTCTCCACCTTGATGGGGGTCGAGACGAACCCCGCTTCGCGGATCGCGATGCCGACCGCGCGGTCATCGCGGGCCCGTTCTACAAGGTCAGAGTCGATTTCGAGGCGTACCGCGTCACCGAGGTCGCGGACGCGCAGGTCGCGGACGGCGCCGCCGAGGGCGGTGCGGACGGCGGTTTCGGCCCTCTCGATCCGGGCCAGCCGAGCGGGGGTGACCGAAATCCCGTAGGCCACCCGGCTGGCCATGCACGCGGCGGCGGGTTTGTCCCATACGGGGAGTCCCCAGTGATGCGCGATCGCGCGCACCGCCGCCTTGTCCAGCCCGGCGTCGGCGAGCGGGGTGCGGGCGCCGCGTTCGGTCGCCGCGCGGATGCCCGGCCGGAACCCGGCGACGACGTCGGAGGCGTTGGTGCCGGTCGTGATGGTGGCGAAGCCGAGGTCGGCGGCCAGGGCGTTCGCGGTGTCCAGCAGGACGCTCTTGCAGAAGTAGCAGCGCTGCGGGCCGTTCTCGCGGTATCCGGCGACGTCCATCTCGGAGGTGGCCGGCGTGTGGTGCGCGATCCCGTAGCCGGCGCAGAACTCCCGTGCCGCGTCGAGCTCGGCGGCGGGCAGGGACGGCGAGACGGCCGTCACCGCGGCGACCTGGTCGGTGCCGAGTGCGCGCACCGCCCCGGCAAGTACGACACTGGAGTCCACACCACCGGAGAACGCGACGAGGGTTCTGCCGTAGCCTGCCATTTCGGCCAGCAGCTCGTCGGAGAGGACCGCAACGTCCACCATGCAACACCTATCAGTCGAGGGACTCCGATGACGGTATCTCAGCCTGACGGAGTCACCGATCTGGGCTTCGCCCGTCTGGACATCGCACGCGCCGAACGCACCGGTGATCCCGAGGTGGTGTTCGGTGAGGGCAAGACGCCCGGGCAGATCGTCGCCACGCTGCGCGCGCTGCACGACGCGCATCCCGGCCGGGCGATACTCGCCACGCGGCTGTCCGAGGCCGCACTGGAGGAGTGCGCCGAGCACCTTCCGGAGGCCCGGCTAGACCCGGTCGGCCGTACCGCGGTGCTGGGCAAGGGCGAGACGCGCGGCAGGGTCGCCGTGGTCGCCGCCGGCACCTCGGACCTGCCCGTCGTACGCGAGTGCGCCGCGACCATCGGCGTCTTCGGCGCCGAGCCCGACGAGATCATCGACGTCGGCGTCGCCGGCCTGCACCGGCTGCTGGCCCAGCTCGACCGGATCAACGAGGCCGATGTCGTCGTCGCCGTCGCCGGCATGGAGGCCGCGCTCCCCTCGGTGCTCGGCGGCCTGGTCGGCGTGCCGCTGATCGCCGTCCCGACCAGCGTCGGCTACGGCTGGAACCTCGACGGCGTCACGGCCTGGCTGGCCACGCTGAACAGCTGCGCGCCCGGTGTCGTCTCGGTCAACGTGGACAACGGCTTCGGCGCCGGGGTCGCGGCCGCCCGCATCGCCCGCAGGACCGGCCGGTGAGGACTCTCTGGGTCGACGCGGGCAACGGCGCGGCCGGCGACATGCTGCTCGCGGCCCTGCTGGACGCCGGCGCCGACCTCGACGCCGTACGCTCCGGCCTGCGCGGGCTCGTCGTCGGCCCCCTCGACGTCGAGGTCGGCCAGGTGCGCCGGCACGGCCTGCGCGCCCTGCACGCGGACGTGCGCGTGCCGCCCGACGACGTCTCGCGGAACCTCGCCGACGTCACCGCGGTGCTGTCGGCGGCCTCGCTGCCGGAGGCCGTACGGGAGTTCGCCCTGGCGGTCTTCGAGCGGCTGGCGCGCGCCGAGGCGCGGGTGCACGGCGTCGACGTGTCACAGATCCACTTCCACGAGGTGGGCGCACTCGACGCCATCGCCGACGTCACCGGCTGCGCCCTCGCCCTGCACAGCCTGGACCTGCTCGGAGCGGCCACCCGCGTCGTGTCGCCGGTGGCGGCCGGGTCCGGAGTCGTACGCGCCGCCCACGGCCCGCTGCCCGTGCCGGTCCCCGCCGTGCTGGAGCTGCTGACGGAGGCGGGCGCGCCATTGCGGTCCCATCCGGCGTCGATGGAGCTGTGCACGCCGACCGGGGCCGCGCTGCTCGCCACACTCGCCACCGGCTGGGGGCCGGTGCCCGACTGCGTGCCCGTCTCGGTCGGGACGGGTGCCGGGACCGCCGATCCTCAAGGACACCCGAACGTCGTGCGCGTGGTCGTGGGGGAGGCGTCGGCGCCGTCGGGCTGGACGTCCGCGGACCTGCACCGGGTGGACAGCACGATCGACGACCTCGACCCCCGGCTGTGGCCGGACGTCCTGGAGGCGCTGCGCTCCGCCGGCGCGGCGGACGCCTGGTGCGCGCCGGCGCTGATGCGCAAGGGCCGCCCCGGCCAGGTGCTGAGCGTCCTCGTCGACGCCGAGCGCCTCGACGCGGTGTGCCGTGTGGTCTTCGAGCAGACGACGAGTCTCGGCGTCCGGATCTCCGCGGTCGAGCGGCGTTCGCTCCGCCGCGACCGCGTCGAGGTCACGGCCGGCGGAGTCACCGTGGGCGTCAAGCGGGGGCTGCTCGGCGACCGCGTCGTGACGGCGCAGCCGGAGTACGACGAGGTGCGCGCCGCGGCGCGGGCGGCCGGCCGGCCCGTGCACGAGGTGCTCGCCGAGGTCCGCGCCCTGGCCGCAGAGAGCGGGGACCGGTCAGCCGCGGGCGTTGCGGACGACGAGCCACTCTGACCCCCTGACGAAGTAGCGGAACTCCGCCCGCAGATGGTCCACGGGCGCCGGCATGTGGGCGGCGCCGTACACCACGGCCACGGTGACCGGCCGGTGGGAGTGTTCCCCCGTGGACCCAGGTGAGCCTGCGCGTGAGTCGCTCGTCCCGGCGATCGAGGATCCTCTCCCGCCGGCGCCGGGCGAACCGGCCGCCTTCCCAGCGGTCGTCGCGGAAGTCGGACTCGTCGAGGTTCGGCACGCCGCGCGGGTCGCGGTAACGGCCGAACACGCGACCCGTGACCGTCCCGGACAGATCTCCGGCGGCCATCGTGTGAGGGCCGTCCGTACCTTGGACGGGCGACGGTGCCGGGCGGTTCACTCCGGGAGGCGCCCCCAGGCGGAGACCATCGGCGCGGTGGCCAGGTCCATGCCGCCGGCCGCGATGTTGGCCAGGTGCCGCTCGATCTCCTCCTCGGTCGCGTGCCCGCCGGCCACGAGCCCGTCGCGGATGTGGCCGACGGTCGCGGTCTCCAGCAGGTCACAGGCAGGGGAGGCGATCGGGAAGTACACCTCGGCCGCCACCTCGAGCAGGCCCGCCTCGCGCAGCAGTCCGGGAAGCCGCCTGCCGTACGCCAGGTCGGCGCCACGCTCGGCCATCATCGTCCGGAACGCGGCCCGGATCCGGTTGGCCAGTCGCTCGCGCGGACCCCATTCATACGGGGAGCTCAGCGGCTGCAGCGACGGGTCGGCGTCTTCGAGGAGGAGCCGGCCGCCGGGGCGGAGTGCCGCGATCATCGAGCGCAGGGCCCGCTCGCGGTCCGGAAGATGCATGAGCACCAGCCGCGCGTGCACGAGGTCGAAGGTCTCCGCCGGCGGGTCGTCGCGGGCGACGTCATGCCCGCGCACCTCCAGCGCCGGGCCCGCGGCCTCGCGGGTCCAGGAGACGTCGATGTCGGTGGCGAGGACGCGGCCGGCCGGGCCCACGCGTTCGGCCAGCCCGCGTGGGACGGAAGGCCCACCTGCCCCGACCTCCCAGCACCGCCACCCCGGTGCGATCCCCAGGGCCTCGATGCGCCGGAACGTCGGCGGATCGAAGATCGCCGACAGCGCGGTGAAGCGCGTCCCGGCCTCCGCGCGCGCGTTGTCCAGCAGGTAGCCGTCTTCTTCCCCCATGGATCGATGATGCGCCACGGGACGCGCGCCGTCAGGTCGCGGGTGCCGCCTACGCGTTGGAGTAGACGCGATCCGGGGTCACCAGCACGGCGACGCGGCGCTCCTCGGCCATGACGCGGTCGTAGGTCTCCCAGTCGTCGTGCTCGCCGCCCGCGGCCGTGAAGACGTCGCGAAGCAGCACCCGGAGGCCGTCGGGTCCGAGCCCGTCGAGGTCGTCGGCCGGGCCGGCGAGCTCGACCGGTCCTTCGGCGGCGACCCACTGCCAGCCCGTCCGGATGACGATCGTGGCGCGGGGACGGGCTCGCAGATTGGCCAGCTTCCGTGCTCCGTCCCGTACGGCGAAACCGACCACTCCCTGGGCGGTCACCGGATGCTCGAGCACACCGGCGTTGACGACGGACGACTGCACGGTGGTGTCGGCCCGGACGGTGGAGACGACGCACAGCCCGCGCTCGGCGGGGATGAGGCCCGCGAAGTCGGTGAGATCGGTCATCATCGGAGCCTAACCGACGATGTAGGCGTTGCCCGGTACCCGACGCCGCTACGGTGGTGCGCCGGACGGGGGAACGGCCGTGACGTGAGATGCGGTCGTTACAAGGTTTCGCGAATAAGTCCGGCTTGGAGGGCAGCGAGGGATCATGAGCGGTTTCCGGAAGTTCATCCTGCGCGGGAACTTGGTCGACCTGGCCGTTGCGGTCGTGATCGGGACGCAGTTCAGCGCCTTGGTCAAGCAGTTCGTCGAGTCGTTCGTCACCCCGCTGCTCGCACTGATCGGAGGCGAGCCGGACTTCAACGGTCTCGTGCTCAGGGTCGGCAAGACGCCGTTCATGTACGGCAAGTTCCTCACCGAGGTCCTGTCGTTCCTGATCTCGGCGGCGGTCGTCTACTTCGTGATCGTGCTGCCGGTGGCCCGCCTGCTGCGGCTGTTCGAGCGCGACGTCGAGGCGACCGAGCGCGACTGCCCGGAGTGCACGAGGAGCATTCCGATCAGGGCACGGCGCTGCCCGGAGTGCACCGCCGAGATCGCCGCGACCGGTCCGTCGCAGCCGGTTCCCGCTCCGCGTCTGGGATGACGCCGATCACGATTCGGCATTGAAACCATCCGCCTGGCGTTCGCGTCCTAGCGGGGCTTGCCATGCTTTGTCACCCGGTCGACGCGCCCATCGGCGTCACCGGGCCACGGGGGAAGAGGATGTGTGTGCAGATGAATGAGGCCGCGAGGCCGCTGTGGAGAGCGAGTGGGAAACCGCTGTCCCAGCTGACCAGTGACGAACTCACCGAGGCGATCGAGTACGTCGGTGAGCGGGAGAAGAGTGACGCTCCCCTCCTGAAGGCCCTGCTGGAGCTGCAGGCTCAGCGCACGCAGGTGGTGACGGAGGAGCGCGACGACTCCGGCCCGCCGCTTCTGGCCTGCGGCTGACCGCCGGTTCCTGGGCGCCGCGTGTCGCGTGGCCTCGCGGGCGGCTCCGCCGCGTGGGCGGTTAGGGTCGCGGTGACATGCGACACAGACGAAGGCGGGCGGCGGCCGCCGCCCTGGCCGGTGCACTGGCCACGGCGACGCCGGCCCTGGCCTCGTGCGACCCGGCGGTGCGGCGGACGACGCCGCCGATCCGGGTGGCGGCGCCTCGTATCGCGGCGTCGCGTGTCTCCCTGCCACCCGCCGAGGCCGACGGGCTGACGCGGTTCGACAGCTGGCCGCGGGCCTGCGAGCTGCTCACTCCCGCGGATCTTCGAGCGGCCCTGCCACAGATCACCAAGGTCGTGCAGACCCCACGGGAACAGCGGATCAGGGTAACGAATCTCGGCGACGGCCCCGGTGACGACCGCGACGCTCCGGGGAGCTCCTGCGAGACGAGGTTCTGGGTCGCCGGAACCGAGAAGAAGGCCCGCGCGCAGCCGGACCTCGTACGCGTCGAGGACATCGCCGTGGGCGACACCGACACGGTCAAGGACAACTACGACTCGCTGGCTGGGTCCAGTCCCCGGGTCGCGGGCGGTCTCGGCACCCTCGAATGCGCACTGGCGGCCGCCGACTACTACTGCCGGATGCCGCACATCGCGTTCTCGGTCGGCACCGGCCCGACGCTGTACATCGACAGTTTCGTGGGACAGCCGAAGACGATGGAGGCGCGGACCTACTGGGTGCGCGACGTGCTCCCCGCGCTCGTGCGGTCCGTGGCCTCGAAGCTGCCGCGCTCCTAGTCGTGCCTCAGTACCAGTGGTGGGCCTGCCAGAAGGACCACGCCTTGCAGGGGTCGCCGTAGCGCGCGCCGACGTAGCCGAGACCCCAGCTGATCTGGGTCATCGCGTTGTTGTGCCAGTCGGGGCCGGCCGAGGCCATCTTCGAGCCCGGCAGTGCCTGCGGGATCCCATACGCGCCGCTGCCGGGATTGGCGGCGTGCTCGTTCCAGCCGCTCTCGTGGTTCCACATCGTCAGCAGCGAACTCCAGCAGCCGCCCCAGCCCTTGGCGGCGTTCATCTGCTTGGCGTAGGTCTGGTTCTCCGCGGCGCTCGGGTCGTTGCTCATCCTCCTTTTGAGCGCCTCCCACTCGCGCTTCGCCTTCAGCGCCTTGGCCTTCGCCTTCGCCTTCTTGGCGGCGGCCTTCTCGGCCGCGACCTGCTTCTCGTACGCACGCCGCTTCGCGCCGGCCTCGGCGTTGGCGACGACCGGGTCCATCTGGTAGCCCGACATCTCCTTCAGGAGATCGTTGGTGGAGATGTTCGCCGAGCCGCTGGGCGGTTCGCCCTTCCCGAAGTTGATGTTCGCCACGACGACGAGCACGAGCACCACGATCACCGACATGATCACCACGGTGCTCGTGGCCACGCGCCGGGCCAGGCCGAGGACGCGTGAGCGCTTGGGCTCCTGGAAGTCACCGGCGTACGGGTCCTGCCGCGAATCGTATGAACCGGTGAGTTCATCCAAGTCGTAGGCGTTCGGGGAGCGCCGTGGTGGCTGGTGCCGTTGTTGCATAGCTACATAGCTTGCACCATCTAAGCGCTTGTATGGCCATTTGTCCGTGTACTCGCGGTGGAGATCTCACGCGCCGGACGGTGGATTCCGTCAGCCCGGCATCAGGCGTCACCGGCCGGGCCGGAACGTCCGAACGCGTCGAGCTCGGAACGGGTCGGCGGGTCGGCGCCCCGCCGGGAGCAGGTCAGCGAGGCGGCGCGGGACGCCTCGTCGAAGACGTCCACCAGGGTCGTGGCCTCGGCCGAGCGCAGCGCGTCGCGGCGCCCGGCACCGAGCAGCCCGCGGCGGCCCAGCCCGGCGAGGACCGCGCTCATGTACGAGTCACCGGCCCCGGTCGTGTCGACGACGTCCGCCCGGTAGGCGGGTACGCGCCGCGGAGGACACCGCCGGCCGGTGACGACGGAGCCGGCCGCGCCGTGCGTCACGGCCACCACGCTCACGCCCGCCGACAGCAGCTCGTCCGCGAACTCCTCCTGCCCGCCGTACGGGCGCAACCACTCCAGGTCCGCGTCGCTCAGCTTCACGACGTCCGCGAGGCGCAGGAGCGCCTCGATGCGGGGGCGGGCACCGGGAACGCCGTCCATCACGGCCGGCCGGCAGTTGGGGTCGTAACTGATGGTCGCCGTCGCGCGGACGCGCCGGGCGATCCCTGCGAGCACGTCCGCGCCCGGCGGCATCACCATCGCGAGCGACCCGACGTGGAGCGCGGCCAGGCCGTCGAGGCGCAGCCCGGCCGCCTCCGCCTCGGTCCACTGCCAGTCGGCGGTGCCCTCGATCCGCAGGTCGAACGATGGCACGCCGTCGGCGTCGTGGTGCACGAGAGCGATCGACGACGGTTCGGGCGCCGGCACGACCATCGCGGTGCCGACGCCGTTGCCGGCCAGATGCTCGCGGAGCCTGCGGCCGAGCGGATCCCCGCCGACGCGGGCGATCAGCTGGGCCGGCACGCCGAGCCGGGCGAGCCCGACGGCGACGTTCGCCGGGCTGCCGCCGGGGACCGGCACGTACGCGCCGCCGGAGTCGGCGGCGACCAGGTCGACGACGGCCTCGCCGGCCACCGCGACGACTCCGCTCTCACCGGAGGACACGGCGGCACTCCTCGCTCGGCCAGCCTCGGTGGGCGCGCTCATCGGACCCCACGTTAACACTCCTTGTTCGGCCGGCTCCGATGGGGCAGGTGCGCACCGCGGCCACCGCGACGACCCCGGACGACGGCTCGGCGTCGTGTCAGGTGGATCGCGGTGCGGCTCCCGTCATGATCGCCACCGTCTCGGCCATGTCGACGTCCCCGGGACGCACCACGGCCACGCGCCGCCCGAGGCGCTGGATGTGGATGCGGTCCGCCACGTCGAAGACGGTCGGGATGTCGTGACTGATCAAGATGACCGGAAGCCCGCGCTCGCGTACCTCGCGGATCAGGTCGAGGACCATGCCCGACTCCTTGACGCCGAGGGCGGCGGTCGGCTCGTCCATGATCACGACGTGGCGGGCGAAGGCCGCGCTGCGCGCCACGGCGACACCCTGACGCTGGCCTCCGGACAGCGTCTCGACCGTCTGGCCCATCGAGCCGACCCCGATCTTCAGATCCCGCATGTGCGCGCCTGACTCCGATTGCATCCTCCCGGTGTCGAGCATTCGGAACACGCGCCCGAGCACGCCCTTGCGGCGTACCTCGCGGCCCAGGAACAGGTTGGAGGCGATGTCCAGCGCCGGTGCCACCGCGAGGTCCTGGTAGACCGTCTCGATGCCCGCGCGCCGGGCGTCGGCCGGGCTGTGGAAGTGCACCCGCCGCCCGTCGAGCAGGATCTCGCCGTCGTCGGGGGTGAGGGCGCCGGACAGCGCCTTGATCAGCGTGGACTTGCCCGCGCCGTTGTCGCCGATCACGGCCAGGATCTCCCGGGGCAGGAGCTCGAAGTCGACGCCGTCCAGGGCCGTGACGTGCCCGTACCGCTTGACCAGGCCGTGCGCCTCCAGGACCGGGTTCACGCGCGCCTCCTCCGGGCCAGCTGGTCGACGCCGACGGCGAGGATGACCAGGATTCCGGTGATGAGCACCTGGTAGATGGAGGCGACCCCCATCAGCTGCAGGCCGTTGCGGATCACGCCGACGATCAGCGCGCCGAACAGGACGCCGACGATGCTGCCCCGCCCGCCGAACAGGCTGACCCCGCCCAGCACGACCGCGGTGATGCTGTCGAGGTTGTCGGTCTGGCCGGCCTGAGGGTCGCCGACCGCCGTACGGCCGACCAGGAGGAGCCCGGCGACGCCGTAGACGGCGCCCGCGACGGTGTAGACGGTGATGAGCAGGCGGCGGGTCGAGATGCCGGTCAGCCGGGCCGCCTCCGGGTTGTCCCCGACCGCGTACACGTGCCGGCCCGCGGCGGTGTGCCGGAGGACGTACCAGCCGATCAGGAACATCGCGAGCATGACCACCGACCCGTACGTCACGTCGGTGTTGCCGAGCGGGAACGTCTGCCCGAGCGCGGTCATCGCCTTCGGCAGGCCGGTCACCGTCTGGTCGCGCGAGTAGATGTGGGTGAGGGCGAAGGCGATGTTCAGCGTGCCGAGGGTGACGATGAACGCGGGCAGCCGCGCCATCGTGACCAGGGTGCCGTTCAGCGCGCCGAACGCCGCGCACACGCCGATGCCGATGCCGATCGCCAGGGGAGCGGGCATGCCGCCGCCGACGGCGAGCCGGGTCATCACGATCGTGCCGAACGCCATCACCGCGCCGTTGGACAGGTCGATGCCGGCCGTGAGGATGACGGCCGTCTGGCCGATGGCGAGGGTGCCGACCTCCATCACCTGCTGGACGACCAGCGAGAGGTTGCCGCCGGTCATGAACCGGTCGGTGCGCACCCAGAAGAACAGGCAGGCCAGGATCAGCGCCGCCAGGGGACCCACGGTCGGGAGGGCGGCGAAACGGGCGATCTGCGAGGGCACGGTACGGGCCGGCGCGGTCCGGTCCG
>JAOPYG010000023.1 GCA_025964685.1 Actinoallomurus sp.
GCGACTTCCGCGCCTTCAGCCCGCGGTTCTCGAGCGGGAACGTGGAACACAACCTCACCCTCGTGGAGGCTCTGCGCCGGATCGCCGAGGCGAAGGGCTGCACCGTCGCCCAGCTGGCCATCGCCTGGGTGGCCGCGCAGGGCGCGGACATCGTGCCGCTGGTCGGCGCTCGCACCCGCGAGCGGCTGGCCGAGGCGCTGCCCGCGATGGAGCTGAACCTCACCGCGGCCGACCTCGCAGAGATCGAGAAGGCGGTGCCGCCGGGCGTGGCGCGCGGCGACCGATACCCGTCCGCGTTCATGTCCAGCCTCGGCGTGGGGAACTGAGTCCGGCTCTCCGGCGGAGCCCGCTCCGGTCGCCTACGCTCCAAAAGGCGCCGCTCCGCCCTTCGCCGCAGCGAAATCCACAACCGTTGCCAGCGCGGTCCCCGTTCAGGTACGCGAGCTTGAACGTGACTCTCGGCTGGGGCTTGATCGACTCATGCTGGGCTGGCGCAGCCACCCGGGTCCTGCCAGCCCAGCACTGCGGTCACCCGAACGGCCGGGACGTCCAGGCCGTGCCGTCTGTGCCGAGCACGGTCAGGCCTCGCAGGATTCGTTCCGGTGCACTGTGACCGACGTCCCCCAGCTTCTTCAGAGCCTTCCGTTTCTCATCCAGTGGGGCATGGGCGTAGATGGTCAAGTCGGCGACGCCGGCAAGCGCGACCAGCGGCAGCGGCAGGAACAGCAGGCCCAGCCCGGTGCCGGTGACCAGGAGGTGGCCGAGCAGTCCGCCCGCGTAGCCCGCGTTCTCGGTCATCAGCGACAGCCAGTACAGACCGCCGGCGCAGCCGGGGGCGCCGGCCAGCAGCAGCGGGCGGGCGCCGGCCCGCGGACTTACGCCAGGGGGCGAATCGTGTCGATGATCCGCCGCAGCATCGTGTTGCTCACGTTCCCTGGACCGGTGCTGTTGGAAAGGACGTAGAAGGTGACCGGCGCGCCTTGCCGTGAGGCGAATTCGGCCACGTACAACGTTCCCCCGTTCGGTTCGCACGCGGTCCCCTTGCCGCCCTTCGTCTTCACTGCGACCTTCTGGACCACAGACTTGACGCCGCCGATCGTCTGGTGCTTCGGGCTCTCTTCCACCGTCCGGGGAAGCACGCCTCCGAGTTGGTAACCGAAGTTCGCCCATTGCAGCGCGTTGTGGGCGGCGGTCACGTCAAGGGCATCCAGCTCACCTGACGAGGCCGAGGTGAGGCCCACGCCACCGAACAGCCCCGACTGGACGATCGTGCAGGTGCTGTCGTGGGGGCCCTTCTGGCTGATGTCGGCGACGCCGTTCGAACCGACGGCGACGTTCCCGCTGGCGTCGGTGAGGCCCACACCCGTACCGGGATCCTCCACTTTCCAACCCGGCGGGACGTCGTACACCACGCCGAAGTCGGGAGAGACCACGACCTGCCAACCTGGGACCAGCGGTGGCGATTTCGGGGTGACACCCGGCGGCGCCGGGGCCGTGGTGCCCGCGGTGGACTTGACGGCCACTGGGCGGGACGGAGCCTTGGCAGCCGTACCGCCGTGCACGAAATACCCAGCGGCCGCCGCGGCCACCACCAGCACGGCGGCCGCCGCGATCTCCGTCAGCAGACGCGCTCGGCTGCTCTTCCTCGCGGTCCCGCTCGGCACGTGGTCGTTGACGGTCGAGTTCATCGATGAGGGATTCGCCAGCGGCCAGCCGGCCGTGGGCTGAGGGGCGGGTTCCATCGACTCGCGGAGAACCGCGAGGGCGGCGGCCGCGCTCTGCGGCCGTGCGGCAGGGTCCTCAGCCAGAAGATCCAGCACCAGACGGTCGAGGTACGGCGGCACATCGGCCCGGCGGGAGGCCGGCGGCACCGGGGGCGACTCTGCCGGCAGTACACCGGTCAGCAGTTCATAGAGGACGCATCCGAGGGCGTACAGATCGCCATGGGGATCGGCGGGATCCGCCCGCGTTACGCTGACGCCCAGATTGCAGAGCTTCACGTCCCCGTTGCGGAGTAGGAACAGATCGGCGGATGTGAGGCCACCGTGAACGACGCCCTGGGCATGCGCGACCGTCATGGCATCGAGGACCTGCGCGGCCACCCGGGTGGCCTGCCCGACGGGCAGGCCGCCGCCCTGCGTGGCCAGGACTGTTCTCAGATCCTGCCCCCCGAGATACTCGGTCACCAGGAACACAGGGGACTCGGCGGTCCCGATGTCCAGCATCGCCTCGACCGCGGGATGCCGTATCGCCGCTGCCTTCTCGGCCCGCAGACGGAACGCCGTGACGCCTGCCTGGTCGGCGGCGGCCGGTGCGGCGAAGGCCTTGACGGTGACGACCCGGTTCAGCCGAAGATCGAACCCGCGCCATACCTCACCGGCTCCGGCGCCGAGGGTGCCGATCGCCGCGTCGAGACGGTATCGCCCGGCCAGTACCTGTCCGGGTTGCTGTCCCAGGGTGCTCCGCACGATCGTCCCTCATCGCTTCCAGTAGACGCCCTGGTTGTTGCCAAGGTCGTAGGGTTTCTCCCACCACTGCACGGTGGTGATGTCTTGGGATCTGAAGTCCAAGATGACCGTGCACGTGTCGTAACGGGCTCCGTGATGGAACCCGCCGTCCTTGATGGCGACCGGGCGACACTGGCTGGGGTATGACTTCGGATCGTCCGACGCGATGGTGGTGGTGACGGAACTGCCCGCGGAGTCGATCCCTACCATCTTGTCGGTGGGATCAAAGTCCATGTACGGGTCATCCGGCCCGAGATTGGTCAGCGTGAAATGGACGTAGTACGGGGTGTTGTGCTTGTCCGAACGCGACAGCGCCAGGTTGGCCAGGTCGGCCTTGGAGCCCTTGACGATCGAGGTCACGGTCAACCCCACCGCATCCGTATGCGCCCCGTGGATGACGGGCACGATGGCCATCTGACCGATCACGTGCTGGTCACCGCGCCTGGCCTGACCAGGCACCGTTTCACCGACCGGCTGGATTGTCGGAAGTCCGGTGGAGGACGTACGCGGCGTAACCGTGGTCTTCGACTTCGCGGCGTCACCACCGGAGCCGTTCAGTAGCGCCAAGGCCCCGGCTCCGGCCAGCGCCACCGCGAGCACGCCACCGACGGCAGCAACAAGGCCCTTCCGGCTCTTCGGTGCCTTGATGACGGGGGACGCGGTGGCCGTCGTCGTCCCCTGGGATCGACCCACGGGGGACGGCTGCCGGCGCAGGTACTGCGGCGGGCCGGCTGGAGGAGTGACGGTGTGCCCGGACCGGCGCAGGAAGTCGCGTACGGTGGCGGCGCTGACGGGCCTTTGGTCGGGTTCCTTGGCCAGCAGGTCCAGCACCAGCCGTTCGAGATGAACGGGGATGTCCGAACGGTGTGAACGCAACGGCAGGGGCGCCTCGTTGAGGTGCTTGTACATGATCGAAGCGAGTCCCGAGTCGTCCGCGTCGAACGCGGGCACCCCGGTGAACAGCTCGTACAGCACCCCGCCAAGCGCATAGAGGTCAGCACGGTAGTCGGCCGGCTGGCCGCGGAACTCCTCTGGAGCCATGTAACGAGGCGTGCCGAGCAGGCCGCCGGTGGCTGTCAGCGTCGTACGGTCGGCCAGCCGGGCGATGCCGAAGTCGCAGATCTTCACCCGGCCGTCCTGCTGCAGGAACAGATTGGCCGGTTTGATGTCCCGGTGGACGACACCGCGTGCGTGCGCCGCCGCGAGCGCGTCGGTGATCTGCTCCGCCAGCCCCACCACTTGGTCGATCGGCAGCCCACCGGGACACGCCGTGACGACCCCGGCCAGGTCGGTTCCCTGGAGGAGCTCCATCACCAGGAACATCACGGAACCGTGGGTGTCGATGTCGAAGACCGCACAGATGCCCGGGTGCTGCAGGCCGGCGGCGGACTCGGCCTCCCGGCGGAATCGCGCGACTCCGGTCGTGTCCTGCGCCATCTGCGACAGGAGGACTTTGATCGCGACCGGCCGGTTCAGGCCGAGGTCGACCCCACGCCATACCTGACCCATGCCGCCTGCGCCGATGGGAGCGTCCAGCCGGTAGCGCCGGGCCAGCAGTAGGCCAGCCTCCAGGCTCAGCTCACCCGGCAACGCCCGCCCCCTGAAACGATCTTCAGATACCTGAACGATATTTCACCACAAATGGCGTCGAAGGGGAGAGGGATTGAGGATCACAGTGCCCCGATGGTGCAAAAGCGAAAACCCTCAGCCGTCGCTTCCGACATGAAGGTCACGGCCGGCGACGTACGTGCCGGGCATGTGGACATCACCGTCTGCGACCGCGCCCGAGTCACCCGCCTGGATGGCCTGGACACCGCCCGCCCGCACCTCGTACAGCAGCCGTACGACCCTGTCCGCGCAATCCGAATCGGCAGCGGAGAGCTCCACCTGGCGACAACGTTGACGACAACGCCCCCTTCCGGAGGCTCACGCCGGCACACGTCGACCACCGTCTGACCTCGGTTCGGGCGCCGTGAGCAGAGTCGATGTCACTTCTGAAAAGCGGAAGGTCGGCGGCTCGACCCTGCCCCTGCCCACCGAATCCGACCTGCGGGAAGGGCCCCGCTTGCGACTCAGGAGGGGGGCGCAACGGCGACCTTGCTGATCGGAGCCTTGCCGATTCACTTGTCGGGGAGCGGGATATGAACGGCGTGGAGGCGGTGCCGCGGAGCGCGCCCTCCATTCACGCCCGCCAGACGACCGATGCCATGCCCTAGCCGCTGCCGCTGGTCAGCACGCCCTGCGGGATGTGAGTGACCTCGGCGACGCTGGAATTGACCGCGCTGGTCGACCTGCTGCTTGCTGATCATCTCAGCTTCTCGGGGTCCTCCTCGGGGTCATCGGCGTGTCTTCCTGCATCGGTCAGGACGCCGCCTCGGCCAACTCGGCGAGCACCTCCGAGGTGGTGACCGGATCAAGCTCGCCGAAGGGCCGGCCCGCGCGTGGAGTCCAGTGGTCATCGGCGGGGCGATCGTCGAGCCGGATCTCCTCCAGCCACTGGGCGCCGCTGTCGTCCACGTGACCGATGCTGATCCCGGGGTTCAGTTTGATGTTGACGTACAGGCCGCCGGGGAGCTCGCGGAAGACGCAGCCCTGGATGCCGGCGTCCATGGGCCGGCTGCGCCGCCAGCCGCGTCGTTCCAGTCCGAGCACGGCCTCGGCAGGTACGGCGACGCCCTGGAACCGTTCCAGGCGCCGGCCGACGCGTTCGCCGTCGGTCAGGGCGTGCACCGTACGGGTGAGCTGCGGGAACGGCTGGAGGATCTCATAGTCGGTGAACACCGCCGCCCATGCGCCCAGCGCCGCGCCCAGCTCCAGGGGGTGGGCGATGCCGATGTCCGCGTGCTCCGGCAGCGTCAGCGCGTCGTCGCCGGCGTCGGCGATCGTGCGGTCCTCGGCCACTCGGAACGCGGTCGCCTTGCCGCCGTCCTCGGCGACCCACACCAGCCGCCGCGCGATGTGCCAGATCAGCGGATGCTCCACGAACAGGTGGCGGAACTCGCCGGCCGTCCACCGGCGCCGCGTCACCATCGCCGACTCCAGCCGCCGGATCTGGTCGCCGGTCACTGTTCGCAGGTCTTTCTTCAACGCGGCGAACCGCTGGTACGCGGCGGACGCCAGCTCCTGATCATCCTTGGCCCCCGGCTTGGGCAGGGCCTTGCGGTGGGTGCCGTCCTCGTCGGCCACGTACGGCTTGAGCTGCTCGTCGAAGCCGATGACGAAACGGCGCGACCCGTAGTCCAGAATGAGCCCGCCGTCGGCGTCCAGGCCGAAGTCGGGGACCAGCCGGTCGCCCAGCTGCTCGGGTGTCAGTCCCAGCCCGGCGGCGACCTCCTCGATCTTCTCCTGCGCGCGCGCCTTGAGGCCCTTGAACGTCACCTTCTGCGCGATGCCGTACAGATGCATCAGCGCCACGTCCGTGCCGATCGCCGCCAGGACGTCCAGCCCGGCGACCGCCTTGGCGTGGCCGCCGTCCGCAGGCCACGCGCGGATGAGAGGAGCAAGCCGGCGTACGGTCTCGTCGTCACCGAGCCATCCGAGTTGTGCCAGCGCCCAGCCGTCCTTGGACGGAGCCCCGCCCCGCTGCCACTGCTGGAACAGTGCCCACCCGAACGCGGCCAGCGACGCGGTGTCGCACAGTTCCTTGACGATCCCGACGCCCGCGTAGACCCCGTCTGGCTTGGACATGACCAGCATCGTCAGCAGATGGCGCGTGGCGCCCGCCGGAAGCGCGTCCTGTCGGCCGCGGAGCCGGATCCGCGGCAGCGGCTGCACGTCGGCCCACTCGCCCAGCACCGGTACGCGGGTGGGCAGAAGCTCGAGCGGATCCACCGTCAGCATCGCTTTCAGGGCGTGCGCCGCCTCGTCGCCGTACGCGCGCGATGCCGCCTCGACGACCTTCTCGCTTCCGTGCCTGTCGGCCAGCAGGCGCAGCGCGCCCTCGGCCTGTCGCCGCGGGGCGGCGGCCTTGCCCACCGCGGCCGGGACCAGCAGCGGCACCGCGTCCAGGCCATGCCGGTCGAACCAGGAAAGCGCGACCTTGCGGACCCGCTTCGGCCGGGTCAGGCGCTCGGCCATCAGCCGCGCCATACCGGCGTCCAGGAACGGCAGCGCCCGATCAGCGAGACCCGGATCGACCTCCGCGATCCGCAGCGCGACGGGGAGCGCATCGACCTCGAACCGGGCCGCGACCGGCCTCAGCCATATCTCGGCCTCCCACAGTTGTGGCTGCCAGGAGGCCAGCAACGGGCGGACCTTCTCCTCGGGACCGTAGGTGAGGACGCCGAACCCGTACCCCCCGGCACGCCCGGCGCGAAACTCCTCGATCAGCTTGTCCCAGTCGTCGCCGGCCGGGACTCGATGCCGCCAGTCGGTCTTCGCCCATTGGTCCCGCTCGCCCGGCTCCCACCGCATCCGTGGCCCGGCGGGCGGCGTGAGGCCCCCGACGACGGCCGGCTTCGCCCGTTTGACGGTGCGCAGCCACGGCGGGTCGACCAGAAGCCGGGGCAGCGCGTCCGCCGGAGCGTCCGGCAGCGAGTCACGGTCGGCGGCCGGCGAGCCGGCCACCGCGCCGATCTCGGCCTGCGGCACGGGCGGCATCTCGGCCACCAGCTCACGGTGGGTCTGCGCATGCCCGGCCAGCAGGCCGGCGAGCTTCGGCGCACCGGAGACCGCTGGTGTCAGCAGCCGCAGCGCCCGGACGGGGAAGCGTTTCATCGCCGCGAGCAGGGCGGGCTGCACATACTTCTGGTCGGCGCGGTCCACCAGGGCCTGGAACGCCTCGTCGCCCGGCAGGATCGCCAGCGTCTCCAGAATCAGCTTGCGAAGGGCGGTGGCCTCGGCGTCGGCGTCGAACGCCTTGACGAACAAAGGTGCGGCGTCCGCTCCCACACCGTCCACCATGGTGACCAGACACGATCGATTCCACGAGTACTGGTGGACGACACCGTACGGCGCGAGCAGATCGACATGGCGGAGCGATCCCAGCGAGCAGTACAGCATCCACCAGAAGTCCGTCTCATGCGCCGTGTCCGGCGGTGCGGCGCAACACTCCTCCACCCAGTCGTGCCGGGTGGGCACGAGGAAGGAGACCACCGCCCGCTGGGACGCGGTACGACGACACCGCGCCAGGCGGTCCACCGCGTCCTGGTATTCACCGTCGCCGGCGACGACCAGAAGCGCTCGCAGCCGCGCACCGGCCTTCGCCATAGCCGTCGAGGCGACCGACTCGCCACGTCCCGAGCGGCGGTGCTCGATGGGTTCGAGGCCGGGACATCGCCAGAGGATCTGGCTGAGCTCGGCGAACGCGCGGGCGGCGAAGGCCGGCCCGTGCTCGGTCACCCAGGAGTCCGCCACCAGCACCGCGAGCTTCCCGACGACGTCGTCGTACCGCGCGTCCTCAGCAAGCAGCGCGGCGACCACGGCCGCGCCAAAGGGGTTCGCGCCGCCGGACAGATGGTCCCGCGCCGCCTCAGCCATGCTCGGCTTGCCGCCGGCCCGCTCGGTGAGCGGCTTCGAATCCTCCAGTTCGCGGACCCGTTCCCGCACGGCCGCCCCCGCGGAACGGTCGACCTTGATCACTGGGCCCCGCTCCCCGCCGCGCCGCGGATACAACCGGCGCCGCCACGAGTCCGGAATGACCAGGGCGTCCTCGTCCGCCACCGGACGAAAGTGATCTTCCATGGCGCCTCACCATAGGGCAGGCGTACGACAGGGCCCGATCCACCGGATGCGTCGCGTCACCAGGCGGCGGCACGCCCTGGTCGCGAACCGAAGAGGTGTTGCGTGGCGTGGCTGGCCGTCTCAGAGCTGCTGGCCGACTTCACGCCCGACGACCGGCAGGTTCACGGCCGGCGACTTCCCTGCGGCGGGTGGCTGTGCCTGATACGTGCCCAGGTCTCCGGAGCTGGGCGATCTAGAGGCGGGTCGCGGCCCGGACCAGTCCGGCGAGGGCCCGGGAGCGGCTGTGCGGCGGCCACGCGATCACCGTCGTCACCCTCGGCGCGTCCAGCACCGGCACGGCCGCGAGGTCGCGGCGCAGATTGGCCCGGCACGACGCCGGCAGGACCGCCGAAGCCCGGCCGAGCGCGATGAGCTGGTACAACTGCGCACTGTCCCGAACCTGCGGACCGGGGCCGTCCGGGTACGTGCCGTCGAGGCGGGGCCAGCGCGGCATCGGCAGGCCGGGCAGCGCGGTGACGTCGGCCATCCGCAGGTGGGCCCGTCGGGTGTGGGGGTGGCCGGCCGGCAGGACCACGAGCTGCCCCTCCGTGCTCAGCTCCTCGGTGTCGATCCCGGCCGTCGTGTCGAACGGCGGGTGCAGCAGCGCCACGTCGGCCCGCCCGTCGCGCAGCAGCCGCTCCTGCTCGCCGATCCCGCACAGCAGCACGTCGACGGTGGCCGCGCCGGGTTCGGCAGCGTACGCGTCGAGCAGCTTCGACAGCAGTTCGCCGGACGCTCCGGCCTTCGTGACGAGGACCAGGCCGGGATGGCCGGTCGCGGCGAGGGCGGCGCGGCGGGTACGGCGGTCGGCGGCGTCGACCGCGTCGAGGGCCGCCCGGCCCTCGACCAGCAGCACCGAGCCGGCCTCGGTCAGCGCGACGATGCGGCTGGTGCGTTCCAGCAGCGCCACCCCGAGCCGCCGTTCGAGCTGCGCGATCGCCCGCGACAGCGGCGGCTGCGCGATCCCGAGCCGCTGCGCGGCCCGCCCGAAGTGCAGCTCCTCGGCGACGGCGACGAAGTACCGCAGCTCCCGCGTCTCCATGCCCTAACGGTACCGGCGGGACGGCCCGTGCCGCCCCGGCGCAAATCCACGGCGGGGGCCCTGGATCGATACCCGGGAGGTATCGATGCCCACTTAAACGGTGTTGGCGGCCTGCTGGGGCGCGGACAGGATCGAGTGCATGAGCGAACAGACAATCGCGCTGGTCACCGGCGCGAACAAGGGAATCGGGTACGAGATCGCGGCCGGCCTGGGCGCCCTCGGCTGGAGCGTCGGCGTCGGCGCCCGAGACCAAGAGCGCCGGGAAGCCGCGGTGGAGAAGCTGCGCGCGGCCGGCGTCGATGCGTTCGGCGTACCGCTCGACGTGACCGACGACGCGAGCGTGGCCGCCGCCGCCGGACTGGTCGAGGAGCGCGCCGGCCGCCTCGACGTGCTCGTCAACAACGCCGGCGTGACCGGCGGCAGGCCGCAGGAGCCCACCACGGCCAACCTCGCGGCCGTACGGACGGCAGTGGAGACCAACGTGATCGGCGTCATCCGCGTCACCAACGCGATGCTGCCGCTGCTGCGCCGCTCGGCGTCGCCGCGGATCGTGAACATGTCCAGCAGCGTCGGCTCCCTCACCCGGCAGACCGAATCCGCCGGCGAGTCGGCGACGGGCCCGCTGTCCGCCGCGTACGCGCCGTCGAAGACGTTTCTCAACGCCGTCACCGTCCAGTACGCCAAGGAGCTGCGCGACACGAACATCCTGATCAACGCCGCCTGCCCCGGCTACTGCGCGACCGACCTCAACGGCTTCCGCGGCGTCCGTACCCCCGAACAGGGCGCGGCGATCGCGATCCGGCTCGCGACCCTGCCCGACGACGGCC
>JAOPYG010000034.1 GCA_025964685.1 Actinoallomurus sp.
GCAGAGCGACGAGCAGCTGAGCTCGCAGACGCGCGAGCAGCTGACCGGCGCGATCGAAGAGTTCCGTCTCGCCGGGATCACCCAGGGGGTGATCCGGGGGGACGTGCCCTCACCCGACATCCTCATGTCCCTGGCGGGCGTCACCCTCGTGGCCGGGGCTGTCCACCAGCGCGTGCAGGCTGAGCGGCTGCTCGACCTGCTGATGGACGGCGTCACCCGCTCGGACGGATGGCGCGGGGCCACGGAGCGGTCCGCGCGGTGATCCGGGCGAGCTCGGCCGCGCCGCGAAGAACTTCTCGCGGCTTGAGCCGCCACATCGAGCAACGCTGCACGGCCTCGGCCGCCCGATCGTCTCGGTCGTCTGCGCGGCCTGGTCGCGTGAGCGCTGGACGCCCTTGCGGCTGAAGACTGCAAGCTGGAGTGCGAGGCGGTGGACGGCCATGGTGTGGATGCGGTCGCGGACGTCCATGGCGTCGATGGCTTCCTGCATCTTCACCTCGCACTGGGCGAGCCGGCGGGCGGTGGTGGTGACGGCGAGCTCATGTGAATGGGACCAGAACAGCGGGTCAGGCCACGCCGGTCGGCGGGCGTGAGAAGGCCGGCCCATTCCGGTTCGCCGTGTTGAAGCTGGTGAATGCATTCCGGGGGCTACGTCAGAGACATCCGATACCCCGGCCGCATGGCACAACTCGTCCGTCGTTCAAGCCGACACGGCCGGCCCGCCGCAGTCGGCATCCTCCACACAGGCAGCGGCCAGCTCATCCAGCGACAGGTCCAGTACGCTGGCCAGGACCGCCACGGTGAAGAAGGCCGGGGTCGGAGCCCGGCCGGTCTCGATCTTGCGGAGGGTTTCCGCGGACACCCCGGCTGCTGCTGCAACGTCCACCATGCTGCGGTCACCGCGGGCCTGGCGGAGCAGGGCCCCGAAGCGCTCTCCACGTTGGCGCTCTTGCGGACTCAAGGGATCTCTCACCATGCGCGTGATACTAATACCGGTATAAATATTGGGAAGCGTCGCATCGCGGGAGTCAGACACATGGTGGAGATCAAGACCGACACGGCACTGGAGACGATGCGAGAGGCAGGGCGCGTCGTGGCCCGCGCGCTCGTAGCCGTCCGTGAAGCGGCAGCCGTGGGGGTTCGTCTGCGTGAGCTCGACGAAGTTGCCCGCCTCGTTCTGACAAAGGCGGGGGCACGCTCTCCGTTCCTGGGCTACCAGCCGTCCTTCGCCCCCGCCCCCTTCCCCGCCGTGATCTGTGCCTCGGTCAACGACGCCGTTGTGCACGGCATCCCTGACAACTACCGCCTGCGCGACGGGGACCTGGTCAGCATCGACTGCGGGGCCGAACTGGACGGCTGGGCCGGTGACGCCGCGATCAGCTTCACCGTCGGCACTCCCCGCCCGGCCGACCTGGAACTCATCACAGCCACCCAGCAGGCCCTGGACGACGGCATCGCCGCAGCCACCGTCGGCCACCGCATCGGCGACATCTCCCATGCCATCAGTACGGTGGCACGCACCGCTGAATGCGGCATGCCGGCCGACTTCGGCGGCCACGGCATCGGCCGCCAGATGCACGAAGACCCCCACGTCCCCAACCACGGACGTCCCGGACGCGGCTTCCCCCTACGCCACGGCCTCGCCCTCGCCATCGAACCCATGCTCATGGCGGGAGGACGCAACGACTACCGCACCGACTCCGACGGATGGACCCTGCGCACGATCGACGGCAGTCGAGCCGCCCACATCGAACACACCATTGCCATCACCCAAGATGGCCCTCGCGTCCTCACGCTGCCCTGATCTCAAGTCCGCTTAAACGCGGCAGTAGACGACGTCAGCCACTCTTCGGCCGTCGGCGCAAGGCCCTTGACCCAACCGAACGATTCCTCCGAGATCGGCGCCGGATGGGCGGCCGGTCTGGAAGAACGCGCGGACGGCGTGTGCTCACACCGGGTGCGGGTCCGGGACGAGGCCGTCCGCGACGAGGCCGGTGAGGACCGCTTCGCCCAGCGCCTGAACCGCGGAGGCCGGGCGGACCATCACCGTGAACTCCTTGATCAGGCCGGTCTCGCCGAGCTGGAGGAGGTCCATGCCATGGATCTGCTTGCCGTTCACGGTGGCTCGGAACAGCAGGATCACCGACGGGGCCTCGGTGCCGTCGGCGCTGGTCTGGGCGGTGCCGTCCAGATGCCCGACGTAGCGGAAGTCCTCGAACGTGCGCACCAGGACGCCGAACAGGCCCAGGACCATGGGCCTGCCCTCGAACGGGGTGAACTTCACCGGGCTGTACAAGCGGATGTCGTCGGTGAACAGGTCGCTCAGCGCGGCGAGGTCGCGGCGCTCGACGGCGGCCCGGAAACGGTCTGCGGTGGTCATGACTGCACCTCTGTACTCAAGGAAGTGATTAGTCATATATTTGAGTATCACGGCAAGGGTTCACAGGGAAGGGGCGTCTCGATGGCTTTGCGGCACGCCGTGCTCGCGGCACTGCTGGACGAGGAGCTCAGCGGGTACCAGCTGGCCAAGGCGTTCGACATGGGTGTGGCCAACTTCTGGCACGCCCTGCCCCAGCAGCTGTACGCCGAGCTGGCCAAGCTGGAGAAGGAAGGGCTGGTCACCGGCCGGGAGGTGGTCCAGGACACCCGGCCCAACAAACGCCTCTTCCAGGTCACCGAGGCCGGTCTGGCCGAGCTGCAACGGTTCGCGGCGACCGCCAACAAGCCCTCCTTCATCCGTGACGACCTCCTCGTCAAGGTCCAGGCCGCCGACCACGTCGGCGCCGGCAAGCTGATCGCACAGCTCACCGAGCGAGCCGCCTTCGCCGACGCGAAGATCGAACTGTTCGGCGGGCTGCTGCGGCAGATGCGCGGCGACAGGAGCGAGGAGGAGTTCCTGCGCCACGGCGAACGCATCGGCCCCTACCTGACGTGTCAGCGCGGCCTCGCCTTCGAGCAGGGCAATCGGGACTGGTGCCGCCAGACCGCGGCGATCCTGCGGGAAAGGACGGCTCATGTCCGGCGATGAGTACCTGCGCTACGTCGCCCTCGGCGACAGCCAGACCGAGGGGCTCGGTGACGGCGACGACCTCACCGGTCTGCGCGGCTGGGCCGACCGGCTCGCCGAAAAGCTCGCGGCGGGCAGCCCCGGTCTGCAGTACGCCAATCTGGCCGTACGCGGACGCCTCGCCGCCCAGGTCCACGCCGAACAGCTCGGCCCCGCGCTCGCCCTGCGCCCCGACCTGGCCACCGTCGTCGCCGGAGTCAATGACCTGCTCCGGCCGCGGTTCGACGCCGACGAGGTGGGCGGCCACCTGGAGGCGATGTTCGCCGCGCTCACCGCACAGGGCGCCCGCGTGGCGACCGTCACCTTCCCCGACCTCGCGAGGATCACCCCGCTGGCCAAGCCGTTCGGCTCCCGCGCCGCGGCCCTCAACGACCGCATCCGCGCCGCGGCCCTCCGCCATGGGGTCATCGTCGCCGAGACCGCCCACCACCCGGTCGTCACCGACCCGCGGCTGTGGACCCAGGACCGGCTCCACGCCAGCCCCCTCGGGCACGAGCGGATCGCCGCCGCCCTGGCCCACGCACTCCGGCTTCCCGGCAGCAGCGACTCCTGGACCTGCCCGCTCTCGTCGCCGGCGGTCACCCCCTCCGGATGGCGGGTCGCGGCCACCGAACTGCGCTGGGCCGCCACCTTCCTCGGCCCCTGGCTCGGCAGGCGCCTGCGAGGCCGCTCCTCCGGCGACGGCCGCACGGCCAAACGCCCGCACCTCCTCCCATGGGAAGGCCAGCGCACCTGAATCAGCCGGCCTCTGAGGCTGCGAGCAGGTCACGGACCTCGTCGGCGGTGGTCTCCTGGAGCTCTTCGGCGACGAGCAGCCAGCGGGTGATGCCGATCGACTCGAGGAAGGGCAGATCGTGGCTGGCGACCAGGAGCGCGCCCTCGTAGGAGTCGAGCGCGCTCGTCAGCTGCCGCAGGCTGGCCAGGTCGAGGTTGTTGGTCGGCTCGTCCAGCATCAGCAGCTGCGGCGCCGGAGCGGCGAGCATCGTGGCCGCGAGCGCGGCACGGAAGCGCTCCCCGCCCGACAGGGTGCCCGCCGGCTGTTCGGCGCGTGCCCCCTTGAACAGGAACCGCGCGAGCTGGGAGCGGATGTGGTTGTCGGTGATCCCGGGCGCCATGCGGGCCACGTTCGCCGCGACGCTCAGCTCCTCGTCGAGCACGTCCAGGCGCTGGGGAAGGAACCGCAGCGGCACGAACGCCTTGGCCTCCCCGGACAGCGGCGTGAGTTCGCCGGTGAGGGTGCGCAGCAGCGTGGTCTTGCCGGCTCCGTTGCGTCCGACCAGCGCGATGCGCTCGGGCCCCTGCACGTGGAGGTCGCCGTCGCGCAGCCTGCCGAAACGCAGCCGCAGCTCGTGCACGCTCAGGACGGTACGGCCCGCGGGCACGGCGGTATGGGGAAGGCTCACCCGGATCTCGGCGTCGTCGCGGATCGCGTCCGCGGCCTCCTCCTGCCGCTCGCGCGCCTCGTTGAGACGGTCTTCCTGCAGGCCGCGGAGTTTGCCCGCCGACTCCTGCGCGGACCGCTTGCGTTCGCCCGCGACGATTTTGGGGGCCCGCCGCTCGGCGTCCATCTTCTTGCTGAGCCGCTGGCGGCGGGCCAGTTTGATGTGGGTCTCCTCCAGTTCGCGTTTTTGCCGGCGTACGTCCGCCTCGGCGGCCCGCAGCATCCGCCCGGCCGCCTCCTGCTGGGTGGCCACCGCCTCTTCGTAGGCGGACCAGCCGCCGCCGTACCAGCTCACCGATCCGGCTCGCAGCTCGGCGATGCGGTCCACGCGCTCCAGCAGGTCACGGTCGTGGCTGACCACGACCAGCACACCGGAGCGCCAGGACTCGACGGCCTCATGGAGCCGGCGCCGCGCGAACAGGTCGAGGTTGTTGGTCGGCTCATCCAGCAGCAGGACGTCGGGACGTTCCAGCAGCAGCGCGGCCAGGCGCAGCAGGACGGTCTCACCGCCGGACAGCTGACCGACGGTGCGGTCCAGTTCGACGTCGCCGAGCCCGAGTGAGCCCAGTGTCGCCAGGGCCCGCTCCTCGACGTCCCAGTCGTCGCCGATCGCGTCGAAATGCTCCTCGTTCACGTCTCCGGCCTCGATGGCGCGCAGGGCGGTGCTCCTGCCGGCGATGCCGAGTGCCTGGTCGACGCGCAGCGTCGTGTCGAGGGTGATGTTCTGCGGAAGGTAGGCGAGGCTGCCGCCGACGGTCACCGAGCCCTCGGAGGGGCGCAGCAGGCCGGCCAGCAGTCGCAGCAGGGTGGATTTGCCCGTGCCGTTGGCGCCGACCAGGCCGGTGCGGCCCCGGCCGATGGTGACGGAGAGCCCGTCGAAGACGGTCGTGCCGTCCGGCCACTGGAAGGACAGGGCGGAGCAGGTCACCGACGTGCTGGGCGTGATGGGGTTGGCCATGTGGATTCTCGCAGTCGCATACGTGGTGGTCAGGGACTTCGTATGCGAGCACCACGCGGCGACCGGGCCGGGAAAGAGGGTGCGGCCCTCCGGAAGGTGAAGGACGGCGCATGCACCGAGGTCGCATCCGCGCGGGTCACGGGCGGCGGGAAAGCCGGCTGCTGCGTGACGGGCGTACGGCCGATGCCGTACCGCGCGGTGATCGCGGACCTCAGATGCGCAACGTCCACCTCTATCGGAGACAACAGGACTCGAGCACTGTACCTCAGCCGCTCAGGGGCAGCCGCAACGTGACGTAGGGGATGGTGTCGCCCGGCAGCACGTAGCGCTAGAACTCCACGAACCCGTGCGCCAGCGCGGAGCGCAGTCCGTTCGATGCGCAGGTTGGGCACCGGAGCAGCAAACCGGCAGGCGGCGCGGGGCGTCAACCGCAATTGCCGCCGGCAGTGATCGCTTTCTCTGTCCACGCCCTTGACCGCTCGTACGCCGCCATGTTGTCCTATTGTCGTAAGACATTAGGAGGAGATGGCGATGATCGAGTTCGTGCTCGACGGCCGCTCGCGGGTCGCGACGTACATGCAGCTCGTCGTGCAGGTCAAACAGGCCCTGCGGGTCGGGTTGCTGCGGCCGGGTGACCGGCTGCCCCGCGTACGTGAGGTGGCCCAGACGCTGGCCATCAACCCGAACACGGTGCTCAAGGCCTACCGGGAGCTGGAGCTGGAGGGGCTGGCCGAGGGCCGTCCGGGGGTGGGCACGTTCGTGGTGGAGACCCTCGCCGCTCCGTCCCTGGCCGGCCACGCCGAGCTACGCGAAGGGCTGGTCGCCTGGTTGCGCCGGGCCCGGGCCGCGGGCCTGGGCCATGAGGACATCGCCGCTCTCATCGACACCACCATGCGGGCCGGCCAGGACCCGTCACTGCCACAGGACGTCTCATGACCACGAACGACCAGGGAGCGCACACGATGGAGTTGGCGTTGGAGACCGGCGCGCTGGGCAAGCGCTACGGACGTGCCTGGGCGCTGCGCGACTGTTCGCTGCACCTGCCGGCGGGGCGGGTCGCCGCGCTGGTCGGCCCGAACGGCGCGGGCAAGACCACGCTGCTGCACCTGGCCGTCGGCCTGCTGCGGCCCGACGCCGGGCAGGTCCGCGTCTTCGGACGGGACCCGCGGGACGACACCTCGGTGCTGGCCGAGATCGGGTTCGTGGCGCAGGACACCCCGCTGTACCGCGACTTCACCGCCGTGGACCTGATCAGGATGGGCGGCAAGCTCAACCGCCGCTGGGACGCCCCGCTCGCGCGCGACCGGCTGGCCTCGCTCGGCATCCCGCCGGACCGGCCGGTCGGCAGGCTGTCCGGCGGGCAGCGCGCCCAGGTCGCTCTCGCCCTGGCGCTGGCCAAACGCCCGCGGCTGCTGCTGCTCGACGAGCCGATCGCGAGCCTCGATCCGCTCGCTCGACGGGAGTTCATGCAGGCACTGATGGGCGCGGTCGCCGAGAGCGGCACCACCGTGCTGCTCTCCTCCCATCTGCTGGCCGACCTCGAACGGGCCTGTGACTACCTGATCGTGCTGCAGACCGCGCGCGTTCAGCTGGTCGGGGCGGTGGATGACCTGCTGGCCCAGCACCGCACCCTGGTGGGCCCGCGCAGTACTGACACCGGTACGCCGCGGGGTGTGGTGAGCGTCGTCCGGGCCCGGCACACCGACCGGCAGTCCACGCTGCTCGTACGGCGCGACGACGATGCCGTCATCGATCCCGCGTGGATCGAGCACGACGTGACCCTCGAGGACCTGGTCCTGGCGTACCTGGCCGAGGCCGACACCCGCGCGACGCGTACCGCCTGGGAGGTGACGGCATGATCTGGCTGACCTGGCGACAGCACCGCAAGCAGGCCCTGTTCACCCTCATCGCCCTGGCCGTGGTCGCCGCGGTCATGGTGCCGACCGGCCTGGCGATGCACCACAGGTACGAGCGCTCCGGGCTGGCCGCCTGTCTGGCCGATCTCGGCGACGCCCAGATGATCCGCCAGTCCGAGGCCGCGGTGCACTGCCAGGCGCTGAGCCACCAGTTCCAGCAGCAGTACAGCGACCTGGCCTTCGTCGCGATCCTGTTCGTGATCCTGCCGGTCTTCGTCGGCCTGTTCTTCGGCGCGCCACTGGTCGCCCGCGAGGTCGAGCAGGGCACCCACCGGCTGGTGTGGACCCAGAGCGTCAGCCGCCGGCGCTGGGCCCTGACCAAGTTCGGCCTGGTCGGCGGGGTCACCGTCGTCCTGGCCGTGCTGTACGCGGTGGGCGTCTCCTGGTGGTTCGGTCCCCTGGTCACGGCCAGCAGCGGGCGCATGGGCTACCTGTCCTTCGACGTGCAGGGCGTCGCCCCGGTCGGCTACACCCTGTTCGCCGTGGCCCTGGGCGTCTTCGCCGGCACGCTGTGGCGCAAGGTCCTGCCGGCCATGGGAGCCGCCCTCGTCGGGTTCGCCGCCGTACGCCTCACCGTCGAGACCCTCGCCCGGCCCCGTTACATGTCCCCCAAGACGCTGACCTTCTCGCCGCAGAGCGTCCTACGGCCCAACCCCGCCACCGGCGACTGGGTCTACGGCCAGGGCGTACGCGACGCCGCCGGCCACCTCGTCGCATCCGGGGCCCAGATCGGCCCGTGCGCGCCGCCCGGTTGTGGTGGCGTCGCGGCCGGCTCCTACAACTGGCAGCTGTACCAGCCCGGCAGCCGGTTCTGGGAGTTCCAGGCCATCGAGACCGGCATCTTCCTCGCCCTGACCGTGCTCCTGGTCGCTCTCGCCATCCGCCGCCTGCGCGACATCGCGTGAAGCCGCTACCGAATACGGACCCGGCGGAAAGGTCGGCTAGTGTGCGAAAAAACCGTGATGTGACCGGCACCATCCACAGGGGATCGCGCACGTGCCCGACCGAGGAGAGCTCAGCGCCGACTGCGGCAGCTGCTTCGCGCTGTGCTGCGTCGTACCGGCCTTCTCGGCCTCGGTGGACTTCGCGATCGACAAGGGGGCCGGGCGGGCGTGCCCCAACCTGCGGCCGGACTTCCGCTGCGGCGTGCACGCGCGGCTGCGGGAGGACGGCTTCCGCGGCTGCACGGTCTATGACTGCTTCGGCGCGGGCCAGAAGGTCTCCCAGGTCACCTTCGGCGGCCGGGACTGGCGGGGCCACCCCGCCACGGCCGAGCAGATGTTCGCGGTCTTCCCCGTCATGCGCGAACTCCACGAACTCCTGTGGTACCTGACCGAGGCGATGACGCTGGGTCCCGCCCGCCCGCTCCACGATGAGCTCGCCCGCGCCCGCCGCGAGACCGAGGACCTCACCCGCGACACCCCGGCCGGCCTGCTGCGAGTCGACGTGCCGGCGCACCGGCAGCAGGTCAACGCCCTGCTGCGGCGCGCGAGCGACCTCGTACGGGCCGGGGTCGCGCACCAGGACCATCGGGGCGCCGACCTGATCGGGGCGCGGCTCCGTGGCGCCAACCTGAGAGCCGCCGACCTGCGGGGCGCCCGCCTCATCGGCGCCGACCTCCGCGACGCCGACCTGGCCATGGCCGACCTCACCGGCGCCGACCTGCGGGACGCCGATCTGCGCGGCGCGGACCTGACCGAGAGCATCTTCCTCACCCAGGCCCAGCTGGACGCGGCGAAGGGCGACGCCCGGACGGGAGTCCCGGCGTCACGCGTACGGCCGGCCCACTGGTAGACCCGGCCGTACGCGCCGGGCCCTAGTCGGTGACGGCCTTGGCCAGGTACTCCTCCTGAGCGACGAGCTCGCGTTCGGACACCGTCAGCGGGAACTGCAAGAACCCGTGGGCGGCCTCGGCGACCACCTCCAGCGTCGTCTCGTTGCCCGCCGCCTCCCACCGCGCCGCCATGAACAGCGTGTCGTCCAGCAGCGGGTCCTGGGTGCCGACCACGAACCGCGCGGCCGGCATGCCGCTCAGGTCGGCGTACAGCGGTGAGATGTCCGGTCGACGGCGCTCCTCGGCGGTGAGGCCCGGCAGGAACTTGTCATAGAACCAGGCCATGATCGGCGTGGACAGCAGGAGGTTGTACTCCCCCCACTGACGCTGGCTCGGCGTCATCGACAGGTCGAAGGCGCCGAAGGTCAGCTGGGCGGCGCGGAAGGCGGCGGACTGGGCACCGAGCCGCAGGAGGGTGACCCCGGCCAGGTGCGCGCCGGCCGACTCGCCTCCGATGGTCAGCCGGTCCGTGCCGAACTCCTGGCGGGCGCCGGCGATGAGCCACCGGGCGGCGTCCTCACAGTCGTCGGGGGCCGCCGGGTACGGATGCTCCGGAGCCAGCCGGTACTCCACGCTGACCACCGCGAGCTTGGCGGCCGTGGCGAGCCGCCACAGGTGCAGGTCCTGGTCCGCGGCCGAGCCGAGCGTCCAGCCGCCGCCGTGGATGTGCAGGTACACGCCGTTGACGACCGGCGGCGTGAAGATCCGCAGCGGCACCGGGCCGGAGCGCCCCGGGATCGTGCGGTCCTGGCCTTCGGCCACGCGCTCGGGGGCCGGGAACGGCCCTTCGCCGCGGGTGCGCGCCGCCCGTGACGCCGGTGGGTCGTCCAGTTCGTAGTGCGTCGGCAGGGAGGCGAGGGTCTCGGCCATGGCCCGGTTGTACGCGCGGGTCTGCGCGGCGACGTCCGCGCCCGTCGTGATCAGCATGGGTCCAGCGTGCCGTAGCCGCGGCCGTCAGCGAACCCCCCATCCGGGACGAAAATCCATCGCCCTGCCGAAGGCCGGTCACTAGCCTTGCCCGGTGCCACTGACACCCGACTGCCCGATCCGGACCGAGCGGCTCCTCCTGCGCTTCTACACCGAAGACGACCTCGATGCCGTTCACGACGTCCAGTCCCGCCCGGACGTCACCCGCTACCTCCTGTGGGGGCCGCGAGACCGCGAAGAGGCGCGGGAGTCACTGCGGAAGAAGATCGCCTCGTCGGGGTTGCGCGAGGAGGGCGACGACGTGACGCTCGCCGTGGTGCTGCCAGAGACCGGCACGCTGATCGGGGACGTCCTGCTGATCTGGCACAGCCGCGAGCACCGCCAGGGCGAGATCGGCTACATCTTCCACCCCGACCACGCCGGCCATGGCTATGCCACCGAGGCCGTGGAGGTGATGCTGCGGCTCGGCTTCGAGGGGCTGGGCCTGCACCGCGTGACCGGCCGCATCGACGCGCGGAACACCGCGTCGGCGCGGGTCCTCCAACGCCTCGGCATGCGCCGCGAGGCCCACCTGGTGCAGAACGAGGTCATCAAGGGCGAGTGGACCGACGAGGTCGTCTACGCGATCCTCGAGGACGAATGGCGCGCCCGCCACGAGCGCTAACCCCCGCTGACGCCTCGCTCGAAGCCGAGCAGGTGGCGCTTGCGGTCCAGGCCGCCGCCGTACCCGGTGAGGTCGCCGCGCGCACCCACGACGCGGTGGCACGGAACGATGATGCTGATCGGATTGTGGCCGTTGGCCAGCCCGACCGCGCGGGCGGCGGTGGGCCGGCCGAGCCGCTGGGCGAGCTCGCCGTACGACACGGTCCGCCCGTAGGGGATCGTGCGCAGCAGGTCCCAGACCTGCCGCTGGAACGGCGTCCCGGCGAACGCCAGGGGCAGGTCGAATTCGGTGAGCCGCCCGGCGAAGTAATCCTCCAGCTGCGCGACCGCGGCCGCGAACGGCTCGTGGTCGCGGTCGCCGAAGGTCTCGGTCTCCGGCCGGTAGCGCTGCCGGTCCATGTACAGGCCGGTGAGGGTGCCGTCGACGGCGACGAGAGTAAGAGGCCCCAGAGGGCTGTCCATGACGGTGTGCGTCCGCAGTGGCATTGGCGTGTCCGATCGTCGGTGGGCGTTCAGGCGGGGAGCCGGTTGATGGCGTGGTCACCGGTGGCCCACAGGTACTGCACCGCGTACGCCCGCCAAGGCCGCCATGCGGCGGAGTGGCGGGTCAGCGCCGCCGGTGTGGCGGGCAGGCCCAGATGCCGGGCCGCCGCGCGTACTCCCAGGTCGGTGGGGGTGAAGGCGTCAGGGTCGCCGAGCGCGCGCATCGCGACGGTCTCGATGGTCCAGGGACCGAGGCCGGGCAGTTCGGCGAGCCGGGCGCGAGCCTGCGCCCAGTCGCTGCCCGGGCCCAGGTCGACGTCGCCCGCGGCGAGGGCCGCGGCCAGCGTCGTCAGCGTGGTGCGCCGCGCCTGGGGGAAGCCCAGCGTCGCCGGGTCGACGGCGGCCAGCGCCGCCGGGCCGGGGAACAGGTGGGTCAGGCCGCCCTCCGGGTCGGTGACCGGCTCGCCGAGGGCGGTGACCAGGCGGCCCGCGTGGGTGCGGGCGGCGGCCGTGGAGACCTGCTGGCCGAGCACGGCCCGTACGGCGAACTCGGCGCCGTCGACGGTGCGCGGCACCCGCCGTCCCGGATGCTTGTCGACGTACGCGGTCAGCGCCGGGTCGCGGCGCAGCAGGTCATCGACGGCCACCGGGTCGGCGTCCAGGTCAAGCATCCAGCGACACCTGCTGATCGCGATCGACAGGTCGCGCAGGTCGGTGAGCGCGAGACGGCAGGCGATGTGGGCGGGAGTGGGGCGCAGGGACACGATCCCGTGACCGTGCGGGAGCCGCAGCGTGCGCCGGTACGCGCCGTCGCGCCACTCCTCCACCCCGGGCACGCCGGTCGCCGCCAGATGGCCGAACAGGTTGTCGGGACACAGCGGCGTACGGAACGGCAACCGCAGCGTGAGCGTGCCGGAGGCCTCCGCGGGCCGCCCCCGGCCGACGCGGTGCCTCAGCTCGGTCGGCGACAGGGCGAACACCTCCCGCACCGTGTCGTTGAACGTGCGGATGCTGGCGAACCCGGCGGCGAACGCGATGTCGCTCATCGGCAGGGTGCTGGTCTCGATCAGCAGCCGGGCGGTCTGGGCGCGCTGCGCCCGCGCGAGAGCCAGCGGGCCGGCGCCGAGCTCGGCGTGCAGCTGACGCTCGATCTGCCGGATGCTGTACCCCAGGTGCCCGGCCAGCCCCGGCACGCCCTCACGGTCGATGACCCCGTCGGCGATGAGGCGCATCGCGCGGGCCACCAGGTCGGCACGCTCGTTCCACTGTGGTGAGCCGGGGCTGGCGTCGGGACGGCACCGCTTGCACGCACGGAACCCCGCCTGCTGGGCCGCGGCGGCGCTGGGGTAGAAGCGCATGTTCTGTACCTTGGGCGGCACGACCGGGCAGCTGGGCCGGCAGTAGATGCCGGTGGTCAGCACCGCGGTGAAGAACCAGCCGTCGAAGCGCGCGTCCTTCGACTGCACCGCCCGTACGCAGCGTTCCACGTCTTCATGCATGTCCCCAGCATCGCTGTGGTCACCCGCCTGCGCTAGCGAGAATCCGACACCACCCTGAGGGCGCGCGAGGCCGCCGGTCAGCCGACGCCCGAGGCTGTCTCCTCGATCACGCCTGCGACGCGCCTGAGGACGCCGGGCCAGCCGCCGCCCATGAACCGGCGGCCCGCCACCTGGTAGGGGTCGTCCGGGTCGAAACCCTCGTGGGCGAGGAACAGGCGCGTGCCGGTGCCCTCGGGTTCGAGGGTGAACGTCACGGTGGAGCGCAGGCCACTCCGGTCATCGGGACCGGCGTTCCAGGCGATCTTGAGCATCCGTTCCACCGCGAAGTCGAGCACCTCGCTGTGCCCCGTGCCGCCGAAACCGGCCTGCGGCATAGCGGAGCCGTGGAACGTGAAGGTGTGCCCGATCCGGAGCTGGAAGTCGTTCGGCATGAGCCAGCGTGCGATCAGCGCGGAGTCGGTCAGCGCCCGCCACACCTTCGCGGGCGGATGGGGCAGGAACTCATCGACGTGGATGGTCCGCGGGTCGTCCTTCACTCGTCCTCCTCGTCCAGGACGTCGCGCAGCGTGGTGAGCCGGCGGCGCCAGAAGATCTCATAGGGATGCAGCCACTCCCGCAGGTCCAGCAGCGGTTCGCCCTCGAGCCGGTAGTGGCGTTCGCGGCCGCTCTTGCGCTCGCTGACCAGCCCGGCCTCCCGCAGCACCCGCAGGTGTTCGGAGACGCTCGGGCGGCGCATGGCGAAGTGCGACGCGAGGTCGCCCGCGGTGCGCGGGCCCTCGAGCAGGAGCCGCAGCAGGTCCCGGCGTACCGGGCTGGCCAGAGCGGCGAAGATCGTGTCCGCCGGGGCCGCCGGCGGGGGATCGCTGTTCACAGACAGAGAGAATAGGTAGGAAATCCCCTACGCGCAACCGTAGGGAATGTCCTACAGATGTGTCCGGTGTGTGCCGCTTGTGGCATGCTCCCGGTCATGTTCAGACGGATGCTCGCGGGGATCCTCGCGCCCGTCATCGTCTTCGCCGGTCTCTATCTGTGGGGCCGCTCCCACCCGTACACCATCTCCAGGTCGACCGAGATCGCCGCGCCCGCCGACCGGGTCTGGCAGGTCCTGACGGACCTGCGCGCCTACCCCCGCTGGAACCCCGAGCTCACGGTCGTGGACGGCCGCGCGGTCACCGGCGAGACCCTGACCGTGCGCCTGCGCTCCACCGGCGGCACCTCGACCGTCCGCCCGACCGTGCGGGCGGCCGATCCGGGACGGGAGCTGCGCTGGCTGAGCCGCTACCACGACATCGGCGGGCTGGCCGACGGCGAGCACCGGTTCACCATCGAGCCGGCCGGCCAGGGCCGGATCCGCTTCACCCAGGCCGAGACGTTCCGTGGCATCGCCGTCCCGTTCTTCCGCGGCACCCTGGCCGCCACCTGCGACCGCTTCGACGCGATGAACGCCGCCCTGAAGGCCCGCGCCGAGTCCCACGGCTGATGTGCGCGGGCCCCGGCCATCTCCGGTGACCGGGCTGGTGGGTAGGGTCTTGTCCCGCTTCATGGGGACAAGGACAGGGGACGGCCGTGGCGGACGAGACACTCGATCAAGACAAGAAGATGCAGTTCCTGGGGCGCGTGGTCACCGACAGCGGTGCCGCGTTCGCGGGACTGTCGACGGCGATCGGCGCACGGCTCGGCCTGTACGAGGCGATGGCCGGAGCCGGGCCCCTCAGCTCGAAGGAACTGGCCGCCCGGACCGGCACCTCCGAACGCTACGTGCGCGAATGGCTGGCCGCCCAGGTGGCCGGGCAGTACGTCCACTACGACCCCGAAACGGGCACCTACCTGCTGCCGGACGAGCATGCCGCCGTACTGGCGGACCCGGCCGCACCGACCTACGCGATCGGCTCCTTCTTGATGCTCAAGGCGCTGTACGCCACCGAGGACGCCCTGGTGGAGGCCTTCCGCACGGGTACGGGTGTCGGCTGGCAGCAGCACGGCCCCGAGCTGTTCGACGGAGTCGCGTCGTTCTTCCGTCCCGGCTACGCGGCCGGGCTCGTATCGGAGTGGCTGCCGGCCCTGGACGGCGTCGTGGCCAAGCTCGAACGCGGAGCGTCGGTGGCGGACGTCGGATGCGGCTACGGCTACTCCACGCTGCTCATGGCCCAGGCCTTCCCCGAGTCCCGGTTCCACGGGTACGACTTTCACGCCCCCTCCATCGACCGGGCGCGCCGGCTGGCGGCCGAACAGGGCCTGAGCGACCGGGTGAGCTTCGAGGTCGCGACCGCCCAGGACTTCCCGGGCGAGAAGCACGACCTGATCACGTTCTTCGACTGCCTCCACGACCTGGGCGATCCCGGCGCGGCGCTCCGCCGCGCCGAGCAGACGCTCGCCGACGACGGCACCTGCATGATCGTCGAACCGAACGCCTCGGCGAACGTCCTGGACAACATCAACCCGATCGGCCGGGCCTTCACGGCCACCTCCGTCACCCTGTGCCTGCCCACGGCGATGGCCCAGAACGGGCCGCAGGCGCTGGGCAACCACGGGGGCGAGGAGGCGATGCGGGAGATCGCCGCAGAGGCGGGCCTGCGCGACTGGAAACTCGCCATGGAAGGCATCACCAACCGCATCTACGCCGTCAAGCGTTGAGGATCACTGACCCTCCAGCGCCAGCCGAAGGCCGAGGCCGCTCAGGACGGCAGGGACCATCGCCAGCAAAAGCGCACACCGGCGAACACCACCGTTCGCATCACACGCCGCCGTCTAGGAGCGGGGCATTGTCGCCCGAATGTCGGGTGCGGATCTGGGGAGACCGCGATCGTCCGTGCCGGATCAGGCAAGTGAGGCGAGTACCCGTGCGGTGTCCCGGGGCCGCGACAGCATCGGGTAATGGCCGGTCGGCAGCGGGACCACGTGCGGCGGGCCGTGGAACCCGGCGAACATCGGATGCTCGCCGGCGATCATCTGCCGTACCTGCGCCTCCGGGAAGATGCATGCGATGAGCGTCTCGGGCACCGGCGCGGCGTGCGAGCGCCGCAGCGGGCACGTGGCCGTGGCGAACGGCTGCGGCACGCCGCGCGACCGGAGCAGCGCGAGGTCGGCCCGGCTCAGCCCGGCGAGGTTGACCGGGTCGTCGGCGATATCCGCGAAGGGGGGCGGGGGCAGCCGCCAGCCGTCGCCCTGGGTGGCGACCCGCTTCTCGATCTCCTCGCGTGCCTCGGGCGGGTTGGCGTCGAGCTGGCGCATGCCGTCCGGCAGCGGGGCCGAGTCCAGGTAGACGACGCGTGCCAGCCGCTCGTGGATCCGGTCGGCGGCCAGGGCCACCGGCAGGCCGCCGCCGCTGTGCCCCACCAGGATCACCTCCTCCAGGCCGGCGTACCGGATCGTGTTGATCACGTCGGCCGCGTGGGTCTCCAGGTCCACTTCCGGAGTGGCCAGATGCACCCGGTCGCCCAGACCGGTCGGCGTCACCGCCAGCACCTCATGACCGGCCGCACGCAGCTCCCGGCCCACCGAATCCCACACCCACGCGCCGAGCCAGAACCCGGGAACCAGCACGAATGTCGCCATGACACGTCCTTTCGCTTCGCCTGCCGCCGACCCTAGGCTCGATACCGGACAGGATCGGTCCGGTATCAGTGAGGCAGGAGTGGCGATGTCCTATCCGACGACCCGCGTGCTGGCCATGCTGGAGCTCCTGCAGGCGCGCCGTGAGCTGACCGGCCGTGAGCTGGCCGCGTCGCTGGGCGTGGACGAGCGCACCGTACGCCGCTACGCCCTGCGCCTCGCCGACCTGGGCGTCCCGGTGGAAGCGCGGCGCGGACGCTACGGCGGGTACCGGCTGCTGCCCGGATACAAGCTGCCGCCCCTCATGTTCACCGACGACGAGGCGGTCGCGATCGTGCTCGGACTGCTGGTCGGGCAGCGGCTGGGCATCGCCACCGGCCCCGCGCTCGACAAGATCCGCCGGGTGCTGCCCGCGCCGCTGCGGGACCGCGTCGCGGCGCTGCGGGAGACCTTGGGGTTCACGCTGACGCCGCGCGAGGCGGCGATGCCCGACCCGGCGGTACTGTTCATCCTCGCCGCCGCCGCACGCGACCGGCATCGCGTCCGCCTGACCTACAGGTCGTGGCGCGGGCAGGACAGCGAACGCGAGCTGGACACCTACGGGCTGGTCTTCCACTCCGGCCGCTGGTACGCCTCCGGCTTCGACCACCGGCGCGGCGAGATCCGCACCTTCCGCGTCGACCGGGTCACCACCGTGGTGCCGCTGCAGGTCGGCTACGAGGAGCCGGGCGGCTTCGACGTCGTCGCGCACGTGACCGAGTCGCTCGCGGCCGTGCCGTACGCGCACGAGGTCGAGGTGGTCCTGGAGATGACGCAGGCCGAGGCACGGCGGCGGATACCGGCGACCGTGGCGACCCTGGCCGAGACCGAGGGAGGTGTCCTGCTGCGCACCCGCGCCGAGCACCTGGACGGCATGGCCCGGATGCTGGCCGGACTCGGCGTTCCGTTCGTCGTCCGCGCGCCGGAGGAGCTGCGCGCCGCCGTACGCGCGCTGGCCGAGAGCCTGCTCCGCTCCGCCGAGTCGTAACCGGTCAGTGCGCCGGGGGTGTCGCGACCGGGCCCTCCACTCGGGTCCGTGTCACCAGAGGAAATGTAGCGCCCTGTGATGATCTACCCCGCTCAATGTCACCATCCGTGGGCCGGCGGTAGATCCGCAGGGTGTCCAGGCGGGAGTGCCCGGCGATCTCGGCGACGGTGACCAGGTCCTCGCCGCCGCGGATGAGCCGGATGACGAAGGCGTGCCGGCCGATGTGGGCGGTGACCTCGTCGTCGAGGCCGGCTGTGGTGCCCCTTGGGGCTCAGCGGCTCACGGCGGTCTCCCGCTCCACACGCGACAGCTTCTCGGGATTGCGCACGAGGTAGAGCCCGGTGACCAAGCCTTCCTCGACCCGCATCGCCACGACGCCGTCGATCTCCCCGTTGAGCCGGACGATCAGAGCCGGGCCGCCATTGACCTGTACCGGCTCGAGCGACATCCCGGCGCCGACCCTGTCCGAGCCGGCGGCGAACAGACGCGCCACCCTGTCGGCCCCCACAATGGGCCGCAGCTGGGCCTGCTTGACTCCGCCACCGTCCGTCAAGGCGACGACGTCCGGCGCGAGGATGTCGAGCAGGCTCTGCAGATCTCCCGTTTCGACCGCCCGTTGGAACGCCTTGAGCGCACCTCGCATCTCGGCTGGAGAAACGATCCCGCGTGGTCGGCGCGCCGCGACGTGTGCCCGTGCCCGGTGGGCGATCTGGCGGACCGCGGCCGGGCTCTTGTCGACGGCTTCCGCGATCTCGTCGTAGTCCAGATCGAACACCTCGCGAAGCACGAACACCGCCCGCTCGGTCGGCGTGAGCGTCTCCAGCACCAGCAGCATCGCCATCGAAACGCTGTCGGCCAACTCGACATCCTCGGCCACGTCGGGCGCGGTCAGCAGCGGCTCGGGCAACCAGGGACCGACGTAGGACTCCTTGCGCCGGCCGAGCGTGCGCAGCCGGGTGAGCGCCTGCCGGGTGGTGATCCGGACCAGGTACGCGCGCTGGCCCAGCACCGTGTCGAGATCGACGTTCGCCCACCGCAGCCAGGTCTCCTGGAGGACGTCTTCGGCGTCGGCGGCCGAGCCGAGCATCTCGTAGGCGACGGTGAACAGCAGGTTGCGGTGCGCCACGAACGCCTCAGTAGCCGGATCCGGGCGGCCGCCCTCGGTCATGGCCTCGCTCATGCTCCCACCACGACCTCTGGCGCGGTCTGCAACGTGCTGGCCATGGGTGGCTCCTGTCTCTTCACTCTCGACTGTGCATAAGACACCAGTGCCCGCCGTTTTGTGACACCACGACGGCAAAGAGGAGGACCCGAACAACGATCAACACTTCTCGTCAACAGGAACGGGCTGATGCTGGTCGCCTGTATGGCGCACGTCACGTAGGTGTGGTGTCACAAGGGTCGGGCCGCCGGCATCTCATGTTCGACCAGCTACAACAGCAAGGAGTGCGCAATGGATGCCCGCTTGAACCTCTCCGGCAGCCCGCTCGCAGCCAAGTCCATGAAGTACTTCGCCTCGGCGAGCAACGTGATCATCAAGGACTCGACGCTGCCGACCGCGACCCAGGACCTGGTGATGCTCCGCGCCAGTCAGATCAACGGCTGCGGCTTCTGCACCGACATCCACACCAAGGACGCCGCGCACGCCGGGGAGACCCCGGTGCGCATCAACCTGGTCGCGGCCTGGCGGGAGTCCAAGGTCTTCACCGACGCC
>JAOPYG010000052.1 GCA_025964685.1 Actinoallomurus sp.
GCCGCCCAGATCACCACGTCCGCCTCGGCGATCGCCTTGGCGGCACGGAACGTCAGCAGGTCCGCGGCTCCCGGCCCGGCCCCGACGAAGACGACTCGGCCCGTCATGAACCCTCCCCCACATGCAGCTTTCCGCCCAGAACCGTACGGTGCCCCGGCACGATGAGCGTGGACAGGTACGGCACCGGTCCCTCGATCGCGGCGGCCGGCCGGATGTCCTCGCCGGGCAGGCCGAGCCGGGCGCCGTACACCGCGTCGTCCAGCCGGCCGGCGTCGGCGACCGCGGCCAGCACCTCGTCGGCGACCCGGCCGAACTTGTAGACCACGACGGTGTCGCCGGTCTCCAGCGCGTCGCGCAGCCCGCCGGTGCCGCTGGTGAGCGGCAGCAGGTGGAGCGACTCGGCGCCCTCGGCGAGCACGGTGCCGGACCGGGCGGCCAGGTCCTGCATCGCGGTGATGCCCGGGACGGTCTCGACCCGCACGCCGGGCACCCGGTCGCGTACGGCCTGGGCCAGATAGGTGAAGGTGGAGTAGACGTTCGGGTCGCCGATGGTGGCGAACGCGACCGTGTCCGCGCCCTCCTCGAAGGCCCGCAGGACGCGGCGCGCCGCGGCGTCCCAGGCGTTCGCGCGGCGTTCGGTCACGCCGCCGCGGTCGTTCAGCGCGAAGACGACGCGCTCGGCCGCCGGGACGTGCGCGCGCACGACCGCCTCGGCGCGGCCCTCCTCGTCGGGGGCCATCACCGGCACGAGCACGAGGTCCGCCTCACGCAGGAGGCGTACGGCCCGGACCGTGACGAGCTCGGGATCGCCAGGCCCCACCCCGACGCCGATGAGCCTCATGGCTCCTCCTTGAGCAGACTGAACAGCACCATGTCGGAGCGGCCCCCGGGCACGGGACGCGCCTTGCGGAGCACGCCCTCACGGGTGAACCCGGCCCGCTCGGCGACCCGCTGCGACGCGATGTTGCCGACGGCGGCGAGCACCTCCAGCCGGTGCAGGCCGAGGCCGAAGGCGTAACGCGCGACCGCGCGCACGGCCTCGGCGACGTAGCCGTGCCGCCGGTCCGCCGGTCCGAGCCAGTAGCCGGTCTCGGCCACGCCCGTCTCCCAGTCGGCACGGCTGATCCCGATCACGCCCGCCAGCCGCCCGGTCGCATGCGGCACGATCACGAAGTTGGCCTCCCGGCTCGGGTCGCGGAACGCCTCCTCGGTGCACCACTGGAGCGACTTGTCCGGCGAGTAGTTCACCGACCAGCACATCCACCGCTGGACCTCGTGGTCGACGGCCGCGAACTGGTCGGCGGCGTCATCGGCGGCGGGCGGACGCAGGGTCAGCCGGTCGGTGCGCAACGTGGTGGGTTCGAACGCGGTCATCAGAGCTCACTCGTCAGCAGGCTGAACAGCACGGCGTCGACCCGCCCCGCGCTGATGAGCATCGCCTCGCGCAGCACGCACTCCCGGGTGAAACCGGCCTTCACCGCGACCCCCTGGGAGGCCAGGTTGGCGACCGCGGCGAGCAGCTCGATGCGGTGCATCCCCTTCTCGAAGGCGTACGCCGCGACTCCGCGCGTCGCCTCCACGGCGTACCCCTTGCGCCGCGCCCAGGGCGCGATCCAGTACCCGACCTCGGCCCGGCCGTCCGTCCAGTCGGTACGGCCGATGCCGACCGAGCCGGCGAGCCGGTCGCCGGCGACGATGGCGAAGTTCATCGCCCGTGCCGGGTCGGGGTGCGCGTGGGTCGTGCACCAGTCGACGGCGGCCTGCATCGTCTGTGCCGACGCCCACGGCATCCAGCGCCGGATCTCCGGGTCCTCGCCGGCGGCGAAGACCTCGCCCGCGTCACCTTCCTCGAAGGGCCGCAGCAGCAGCCGTTCGGTCTCCAGCAGAACACCCTCATCGAAGGTCATGCGGCCGCCCCCACGAAACGCGTTGCCATCTGAGGCATCCCAGCCCAGTGGAGATGGAGGTAGGAGGCAAGGCAATTCGCCGAGGTGAAGCCATTTGGTCCGTCCGGGGACCACTGCCAGGCCGGCGGAGCGTCCGCTCCGCGCGAGCACACGGTGCGGTGGAACTCGTGCCCGCGCACCCGCTCGCCGGCCCGCGCGACCGGCGAGTCGCGGACCGCGACGGCCTCGCGGTACCCGAGCGTGAGCCGGCCGGTCATCCGTGCCTCCGCGTCGAGGACACCGCACATCGGGGAGCCGTCGAGCCTCCGGGCCAGGTACAACAGGCCGGCGCACTCGGCGTAGATCGGCCCGCGGAAGGCGGCGACCGCGCGGCGCAGGGGCTCGTTCGCGGACAGCTCCGCGGCGTACGTCTCGGGGAAACCCCCGCCGATCACGACGCCGCCCGTGTCCGGTGGCAGGGCGGTGTCGCGCAGCGGGTCGAACCGGACCACCTCGGCTCCGGCCGCCGCCAGCAGCTCGTCGTTCTCGGCGTAGCCGAAGGTGAACGCCGGGCCGCCCGCGACCGCGATCCGCGCGCGTACCGGCTGATCCGGCGCGGCGGCGGCCGGATCCCAGGGCGCGGCGGCGATCGGCGCGGCGGTGTGCGCGAGCGCCACCAGGGCGCGCAGGTCACAGGACTCGGCGACGAGCGCGCCGAGACGCGCGACCGTGGCGAGTGCCTCCGGGCGGCGTTCGGCGGCCGGGATCAGGCCGAGGTGCCGCGACGGCGTCGCCGCGTCGGCGTGGCGCCGCAGGACGCCCAGCACGGGCAGCCCGTTCTCCTCGACCGCCGCCCGGCAGATCTCCTCGTGCCGGTCCGAGCCGACCCGGTTGAGGATCACGCCGCCGACGCGGACGCCCGGATCGTAGGTGACGAAGCCGTGCACGAGCGCGGACACGGACCGTCCGGTGGAGGCGACGTCCACGACCAGCACGACCGGCGCGCCCAGCAGCTTGGCCACGTGCGCCGTTGAGGCGAACTCACCGGCACCGGCCGCGCCGTCGTACAGACCCATGACGCCCTCGACCACGGCGATGTCGGCGCCGCTCGCGCCGTGCCGGAACAGCGGCGCGACAAGCTCCTCCGCGGTGAGCCAGGGGTCCAGGTTGCGGCCGGGCCGCCCGGCGGCGAGCGCGTGGTAGCCGGGGTCGATGTAGTCGGGGCCGACCTTGTGCGGGGACACGTCGAGGCCCTGCGCGGTCAGCGCGGCGATCAGCCCGGTGGCAACCGTCGTCTTCCCGCTCCCCGACGCGGGAGCGGCGATCACGAGCCTTGGAACGGTCACCGGATCACCACTCGATGCCTTTCTGCCCCTTCTGGCCGGCGTCCATCGGGTGTTTGACCTTGCCCATCTCGGTCACCAGGTCGGCGATCCCGACGAGCCGCGGGTCGGCGTCGCGGCCCGTGACGATGACGTGCTGGTGACCCGGCCGGTCCCGCAGGGTCGCGACGACGTCGTCGACGTCCACCCAGCCCCACTTCACCGGATAGGTGAACTCGTCGAGGACGTACAGCGTGTAGGTCTCCGCCGCGAGGTCGCGCTTGATCTGCTCCCAGCCCTCACGGGCGTCCGCCGCGTGGTCCTCCTCGGTACCGGGCCGCTGGATCCACGACCAGCCCTCACCCATCTTGTGCCAGTCGACCTTTCCGCCTTCGCCGGACTCGCCGAGCACGCGCAGCGCGCGTTCTTCGCCGATGCGCCACTTGGCGGACTTGACGAACTGGAACACCCCGATCGGCCAGCCCTGGTTCCAGCCGCGCAGCGCCAGCCCGAAGGCGGCGGTCGACTTGCCCTTGCCCGCGCCGGTATGGACGATCACGAGCGGCCGGTTTCGCCGCTGCCGCGTGGTCAGCCCGTCGTCGGGCACCGTCTCCGGCCTGCCCTGTGGCATCAGGCCACTCTCCTGTCGCGTACGACCTCGGCCAGTCCGTCGGCGGCCAGGTCCTCCAGGCGGACCGCCTCGGCGCCGAGGCGTACGGCCAGCCGCGTCGCGAGGCCCAGGCGCACCGGGCCGCTCTCACAGTCCACCACGACCGAGGTGGCCGCGCGCAGCAGGTCGGCCGCTCGCAGGGCGTCGTCCATCGAGCCATGCGTCGCCCGGCCGTCGGTGACGATCACGACCAGGGGACGCCGTGCGGGGTCACGCAGCCGCTCGACGCGCAGCACGCCGGCCGCACGCAGGAGGCCGGCGGCGAGCGGCGTGCGCCCTCCCGTCGGCAACTCCTCCAGACGCCGCGCGCCGGCCTCGACCGAAGAGGTGGGCGGCAGCGCGATCTCTGCGGTCCTGCCGCGGAAGGTGACGAGACCGACCTTGTCGCGCCGCTGGTAGGCGTCCAGCAACAGGCTCAGGACGGCTCCCTTGACCGCGCGCATGCGCTGCCGGGCGGCCATCGAACCGCTCGCGTCGACGACGAACAGCACGAGGTTGCCCTCGCGGCCCTCCCGCACCGGCTCGCGGATGTCCTCGGCACGGATCACCAGCCCGGGACCGGTCCGGCCACGCGCCCGCTGGTGGGGCGCCGCCGCGAACAGGGTTGCGGTGATGTGCACCGTGCGGCTGCCGGGCCGGGCCCCGGCGGTGCGGCCGTACGGGGTGCGCGCGCGGGACCGGCGGCCCGGCGCTCCCTCGCCGATGCCCGGCACGACGAAGAGCCGGGGGCGGTAGGCCGCACCGGCCGGGGAGGTGCGCGGCCGGTCCGCGGCCGTCTCCCGTCCGCCGCCGCCGCCGGACAGTGCCTGCTCGATGTCGACCAGCGGCCCGTCGTCCTGACCGCCTTCACCGTCGGCCTCCGTGCCACCTGGGCCGGGACCGCCTGGTTCGGGGTCAGGGTCAGGCTCGGGGTCCAGGTCCGGATCCTGGACGGTGTCCTCGGCGTCGGCATCGGAGCCCGAGTCGGAGCCCGAGCCCGAGCCCGAGCCCGAGTCGGAGCCCGAGTCGGAGCCCGAGTCGGAGTCGGATGGTGAGGAAGGCGGCGGAGATCCGGGCCGCGGGTCCTCCTCGGTGTCGTAGTCACCGGTGCGCTCGAGGACCTCGTCGAGCTTGTCCTCGTCGAGGCCGGGCGCGTCGAAGGGGTCACGGCGCCGCCGATGCGGCAGGGCGAGGCGCGCGGCGAGGCGTACGTCCGCCGGCGTGACGGCGCCGCGGTCGTGCCAGGCGGCCAGCGCGATGGCGGCGCGGGCCATGACCAGGTCGGCCCGCAGCCCGTCCACCTCGAACTCCGCGCACACCGCGGTGATCTGCCGCAGCGCGCCGTCCGACAGCACGGTCTTGGGCAGCCGGTCGCGCGCCTCGCTGATGCGCCAGGCCAGCTCGGCGTCGGCGCGGGCCCAGTCCGCCGCGAACGCCGCGGGATCGGCCTCGTAGGCGAGCCGGCGGCGGACGACCTCGGCGCGCTCATCCGGGTCACGGGTCGCGGCGACCTCGGCGGTCAGGCCGAACCGGTCGAGCAGCTGCGGGCGCAGCTCGCCCTCCTCGGGGTTCATCGTGCCGACCAGCAGGAACCGGGAGGCGTGGCGTACCGAGACGCCCTCGCGTTCGACGTGGGACTGCCCCATCGCGGCGGCGTCGAGCAGCAGGTCGACCAGATGGTCGTGGAGCAGGTTGACCTCGTCCACGTAGAGCACGCCGCGGTGGGCGGTGGCGAGCAGCCCCGGCTGGTACGCGCGCACGCCCTCGGTGAGCGCGCGTTCGATGTCGAGGGAGCCGACGAGACGGTCCTCGGAGGCGCCGACGGGAAGCTCGACGAGCCGGGTGGGACGCATCTCCTGCGAGACGTCGACCTCGCCGTGCGGGCCGTCGGGGCATTCGGGGTCGGGGGCCACGGGGTCGCAGGAGAACCTGCAGCCCGCGACCACGGGCACGCCCGGCAGCAACGCCGCGAGCGCGCGCACGATGGTCGACTTCGCCGTGCCCTTCTCGCCGCGCACGAGTACGCCGCCGACCGACGGCGACACCGCGTTGATCAGCAGGGCGAGCTTGAGGTCCTCGAGTCCCGCGACGGCGGAGAACGGGTAGTTGTTCACCCGGCGATCGTCCTTCCTCGGGTATGCGCGCCCGTAGGTGGCCTGTCATCGGCGGCCGGAGTCTCCTGGCTGCCGGATCATCACCCTTCCTCGGCCTTCCGGCTTACGCCGTGGCCTTCGGTTGAGGCAGGACTCCCCGGTTACAGTTGCGCGACAGCCCCGGACTCTCACCGGGTTCCTCCGCGTTCCGCCGAAGCACAGCATGACATACGGCAGATCGGACATCGACCGGTGGACGGGACGCCACCGGACCGGCCACCCTGCTTGAATAGAACCCGTTCTACTTCACGGGAGGCGCCATGCGGCTCGGCATCAACCTCGGCTACTGGCAGCGCGATCCCCAGGACGACACCGAGACCGTGCTCGCCGCCGAGCGGCTCGGCTACGACTGCGTGTTCACCGCCGAGGCGTACGGCTCGGACGCCTTCACGACGCTCACCTGGTACGGCGCGCGCACCTCGCGGATCGGGCTGGGCACGGCCGTGACCCAGATGTCGGCGCGCACCCCGGCCGCCACGGCCATGCACGCGCTCACCCTCGACGCCCTGTCCGGCGGCCGCCTCGTCCTCGGGCTCGGCGCCTCCGGGCCGCAGGTCGTGGAGGGCTGGTACGGCATGCCGTTCGCCCGGCCACTGGCCCGCACGCGGGAGTACGTCCAGATCCTTCGCGACGTCTGGCGCCGCGCCGAGCCGGTGACCAACAACGGCCCGCACTATCCGCTGCCCCTGCGGCCGTACGCTCCGGGCGACGGGGTGACCGGTCTCGGCAAGCCGCTGAAGTCGATCGCGCATCCGGTACGGCCGGACATCCCCATCTACCTCGGCGCCGAGGGCCCGAAGAACGTCGCGCTGTCGACGGAGATCGCGCAGGGCTGGCTGCCCCTCTTCGTGGACCCGGAGCGGATCGAGCCGGTCTTCGGCGCGTCACTGCGGGACCGGCCCGAGGGCTTCGACATCGCGGCGACGGTCACCACGATCGTCACCGACGACCTCGCGGCCGCCCTGGAGGTCGCGAAGATCCCGCTGGCCTTCTACATCGGCGGCATGGGGGCGCGCGACCGCAACTTCCACCTGGACCTCATCGGCCGGCTCGGGTACGCCGAGGAGGCCGCGTACGTGCAGGATCTGTTCCTGGAGGGGCGGCGCGACGAGGCGGTCAAGGCCGTGCCGGACGCCCTGGCCGACGCCATCTCCCTGCTCGGCCCGCTCGGCCGCATCCGGGAGCGCCTGGCGCTGTGGCGGGACTCCCCGGTGACCACCCTGCTCATCGCGGGTGTGAAGGACGAGCCGACCCTGAGGGCGATCCGCGACTTCGTTGGTACGTGAGGGGGCCGACCGGAGCCGGCACGCACCGATCAGACACCATCGATCCAGTATTCGTGCAGCCTGGCGCCGGCCTCCTCCTTGGTCATCGCCGCGACTTCCGCCTCGCGGTGGACGGCGGGACGGCCGGACGCGGCGCGTGTCAGTCCCAGGCACGCGAGAGCATCCAGGTGGCGCTCGCCTCGTCATAGCGCAGCTCGTAGACGCCGATCTCCTGGTCCGGAGTGGCCTCGACCTGCCAGAACTCCCGTGCGGTGGCCTCCTCGACGTCGGGGTTCCGGTCGCGCCACCAGTCGCGGCTGGTCACCCAGTGGTCGAGGACGCGCAGCACCGTGTAGAGACGGCTGTGCCACACGAACCTGGACGGCCGGCCGTCGGCCAGCCAGACCTCCACCGGGTCGCCGTACGCCCGGCTCATCGCACGACCGTTCTCGCGTCTCGCGGACGTCGTTCCGCACCGCTTGCTCCGCCCACGCGGGCCGCCCGCCTTCCCTATCGCTCGCTGCCGTGGTGCCCGGGGGAAGGCAGGCGTCATCGAACATACGTTCGGATCGACGTTTTGGGAAGAGGCCGGCGGCACTAGGTGATGTGACGGCGACAGGGGCTACGGATCACGCGCCCGACACCATCAGATCCGCCATTCCGGCTTGTCGCTACCGCACATAAGGGTGAGGCACATAGCATTCAACAGGTAAAGTGGCCATGTCGTGGCAAGGTGCTCAACCGACGACAGTGAGTGACTCGTGTTCCAGAGCAATTCGCTTAAATGAGGCAAATAGCTAGGATCCAGCGACAAACCCGGCTATATACACCAAAGCGTCCCCTACGCGTTGACTGTGTACACCGTCTCCGGGCCGCCGATCCGCCGGTCGTCCCCAGCTACTCCCCGCCTCCTCCACTCCCACCCTCTGCGTCCAGGACGCTCGCCCTGGAGGTGCTCGATGTCCGACTCGCAAAGTCCCACCGTTCGCCGTCGCCGCCTGGGCATGGAGCTCCGCAGATTGCGTGAGTCCTCCGCGCTGATGATCGAGGATGTCGCCAAGCATCTCGAGTGCTCGATGTCGCGGGTCAGCCGCATCGAGACCGGCAAGTCCGTCGCCCGCATCCGGGACGTACGCGACATGCTCGACCTCTACGAGCTCGCCGACGAGGGCCAGCGCGAACAGCTGCTCACCCTCGCCAAGGAGGCCCAGCAGCGGGGCTGGTGGACCGAGTACGAATCGGTGCTCTCGGCGGGCCTGGACACCTACGTCGGCCTGGAGGCGTCGGCCGCGTCGATCCGGTCCTTCCAGACCCATCTCGTCCCCGGACTCCTCCAGACGGAGGAGTACAGCCGCGCGCTGATCAAGGTCGGCCGCCCGACCGAGAGCCCCGCCAACGTCGACCGCATGATCTCCCTGCGGCGACGGCGGCAGGCGATGCTGGGCGACACCGGGACGCTGGAGATGTGGGCCGTGCTCGACGAGGCGGTGCTGCGCCGGCCGATCGGCGGGCACTCGGTCATGCGGGCCCAGCTCGCGCGGCTGCTGGAGGCCGACGAGCTGCCGAGCGTGACGATCCAGGTGCTGCCCTTCACCCGCGGCGCCCATCCGGGACTCGGCGGCGCGTTCACCATCATCGGCTTTCCCGACCCCACGGACCTCGACGTCGTGTACGTCGACTCGCCGGCGGGGAACATCTTCCTGGAAAAGGACAAGGACGTCCGCCGCCACACGACCTGGTTCGATCACCTGCGTGCCGCGGCGTTGCCGCCCGATGAGTCGACCGACTTCATCGCCGCGGTCGCGGACGAGTTCAAGAAGACGTCCCCGTACCCACGGGGATGATCGTTCCACCACGAAGGGAGAGCTGGGGATGGGTTGTGACCGCGATCTCATGCACGCCGGCTGGCGCACGAGCAGCCGCAGCTCGCAGGGGGCGGATTGCGTCGAAGTGAGCGTCCTGGAGAACGCGAGCGAGCACTGAGGGCGTAAGCGACGCCGGGCGGCCGCGGAAGATCCTTTCCGCGGCCGTCCGGCGGCTTCGGCGAAGATACGGTCGAGCGGTACCCGAACGAAGGAGAACCCATGCTGCCCTGGTCGGCCGAGCTCGCCGGACGCGTCGACGAGCACATCCTCAGCAGCGAGCTGCTGCGCGGCAACCCCCTCGGCGACCCGCACGAACGGCCGCTGGAGGTGTACGTCCCGCCGGGGTACGACGACGAGCCCGGCCGGCGTTACCCGTCCATCTACGTGATCCAGGGGTACACCGGCCACCTTGCCATGTGGCACAACCGCCTCCCGTGGCGGCGGCCGTTCCCCGAGCTGGCCGACGAGGTCTTCGCGCGCGGCGAGGCGCCGCCGGCGATCGTGGTGTACGTCGACGCGTGGACGGCCGTGGGCGGCAGCCAGTTCCTCGACTCCCCCGGCACCGGGCCCTACCACTCCTACCTGTGCGACGAGGTCGTGGCGTACGTCGACGCGCACTACCGCACGCTGCCGGACCGCGACCACCGGGCGATCAGCGGCAAGTCCAGCGGCGGCTATGGCGCGATGATCACCCCGATGCTGCGGCCGGACGTGTTCGGCGCCCTGGCCACGCACGCCGGCGACGCGCTGTTCGACGTCTGCTACCGCCCGACCTTCCCCAAGGCCGCCCGGCTGCTGCGCGACTCCTACGGAGGGTCGGTGGACAAGTTCCTGGCCGACTTCGGCAGCCGCCTCCCCGGCACGAAGGAGACCGACCTCGCGCTCATCGAGATGTACGGCTACTCCGCGGCCTACTCCGCCGACGATGACGGCACCGTCCGCCTGCCCTTCGACGACACGGGCGAGGTGATCCCCGAGCTCTGGGACCGCTGGCTGTCCCGCGACCCCGTACGCATGGCCGCCGAGCCGGAGTACGCCGAGGCGCTGCGCTCGCTGAAGGCCATCTGGATCGACGCGGGCAGCAAGGATGAGTACCACCTCGACTTCGGGGCGGTGGCGTTCCGGCGTGCGGTGGAGGCCGCGGGCGTGGCGGACGACTCGGTCTACTTCGAGCTCTTCGACGCCGGGCACGGCGGCATCGAGTACCGCTATCCGCTCGCACTGGCCTGGCTCGCCGAGCGCCTCAGCCCCTGAGGCGCCTCAGCCGCCGGCCGGCAGGCTCGCGCGGAAGACCGTGCCGGAGCCGGTGAGCTCGATCGGCCCGCCGCCGTGTCCGGCGAAGACGGCGTCGCCGCGGTGCAGCTCGAGCTCCCGGTCACCGCGGCGCAGCCGTACGCCGCCGTCCGCGCAGAGGAGCAGTTGCGGGCCGGCCGCCGTCAGCACGGGCCGCTGCCCGGCGTCGAGGCGGGAGAGCCGGAACTCCGGCGCCGGCGTGACGTAGACGTCCTCGCCGGGACGCCGCTCGGGCTCGACCACGCCGGGCGGGCTCGGCTCGAACGACGCGACGGACAGGAGTTCGGGCACGTCCACGTGCTTCGGTGTCAGACCGGCGCGCAGCACGTTGTCCGAGCCGGCCATGAGCTCGACGCCGGTGCCGCTGAGGTAGGCGTGCGGCCGGCCCGGCGGGACGTACAGCGCCTGGCCCGGCAGGAGCCGTACCTCGTTGAGCAGCATGGCGACGATCACGCCCATGTCGCCGGGGTGGCTCGCCGCGAGCGAGGCGTACGGCTCCGGGGCCACCGCGCCGGCCTCGGTCACCACGTCCTTGGGTGACGGCCAGGTCAGGAGCTTTTCGACCGCGCTCCGCAGATCGCCGGCGGCGAGCAGGTCGACCACCGGGCGCAGTGCGGCGATCGGGGCGAGCAGTTCGGCGCTCTCGCGCGGGTCGCGCAGGCCGCACAGCGCGCGGAACTCCGTCAGCGCGCACAGGATCTCCGGCTTGGGCCAGTCGTCCTTGTAGTTCCTCGCCGGGTCGCCGGCCGGGGCGGTCTCCGCGGCGAAGCCGCGCTCGGCCTGCTCCCGGTCGGGATGGACCTGCAGGGACAGCGGCTCCGCCACGGCCAGGACCTTCAGCAGGAACGGCAGGCGCGGGCCGAACGCCGCCACCGAGTCCGGCCCGAGGGCGGCGTCGGGATCGGCTGCGATGAGGTCGCCCAGCGGCCGGCCGGACCGCAGCCGGGACGGCGCGGCGGGGTGCGCGCCGATCCACAGCTCCGCCTGCGGGCGCTCGGTGGGCGCGGGCCGGCCGAGGAAGCCGGCGAGCACAGTGTGCGACCCCCAGGCGTACTCCTGGATCGGGTTGTCGAGAAGTTCCATGTCAGGCCATTTCGGGGTCGTGAACCAGAGCGGCGACGCCGAGCAGGCCCGCTCGCCCGTCGAGCTCGGACCGGACGATCTCCACCCGGCGCACGAAGGCGAGCCCGGCGTAGGTGCCCAGCGACGTGGTCAGCGGGGGTTCGAGCAGGTCCCAAGCGCGCGCCACTCCGCCGCCGATCACCACGCGGTCGAGGTCGCAGAGCGCCGCGGCGGACGCGATCCCGGCGGCCAGCGCCCGCGCGGACCGGTCGAACGCGGCCAGGGCCACCGGGTCGCCGTCGCGGGCGGAGGCGGCGAGCGCCTCGCCGCTGGGAGCCGGTCCGCTCCAGCCGTTGCCGAGCGCCCAGCGCACCATCGCGGGCCCCGAGGTGATCGTCTCGACGCAGCCGCGCGCGCCGCACGGGCACGGGTCGCCGCCCAAGTCGACGATGGTGTGCCCGATGTGCCCGGCGTTGCCGGTGCGCCCGGCGTACACGCGGCCGTCGAGGATGAGGCCGCCGCCGACACCCGTCGAGACGACCATGCCGAGCATGGCGCGGACGCCGCGCCCGGCCCCGTGGTGGTATTCGCCCACCGCGCCGGCCACGGCGTCGTTCACCAGGACGACCGGCCGGCCGTCCAGGAACTCCGCGAGCCGGTCCCGCACCGGGAACCCACGCCAGGAGGGGATGTTGACCGGGCTGACCGTACCGGCGATCGCGTCGAGCGGACCGGCCGAGCCGATGCCGGCGCCGGAGACCTCGCC
>JAOPYG010000061.1 GCA_025964685.1 Actinoallomurus sp.
TCGAAGTCGAGGCGACCCACCTGAGGACTTACCAGGGCATGGTCATCTACGGCCTGCTCCAGACCGAGGACTACGCCTCGGTACTGCTGCGCGGCGAAGCGCAAGCGGTCGCAGCTCGGCTCAGTCGGCAAGACATCCTCTTCAGGGAGGACCCGCCACCCCCAAGGGTTTCCGTCCTCATGTACGAGGGTGTCCTGTATCACCAGGTCGGGTCCCCAGACATCATGCGGGCCCAGCTCGACCGGCTACTGACGCTGTCCGAGGCCAAAAACGTGTCCATCCAGCTCATACCGGGAGTTGTTCCTTCAGCCGGCACCGTGGGGAGCTTCGTGTTGGCTACCCTGCCTGACCGTAGCGAGGTCGCGTACGCAGAAATGGCGGCTCGCGGACTAACTCTCAACGAGGCAGACGACATCAGGGTTATTTCGGACTCGTACGATGAGATACGTGACCGGGCTCTCCCCGTCGAGATGTCGAGAGACCTGATTCAGCAGATCATGGAGGCACGATGGACGACGTGAACGCCACGTGGCGCAAGAGCACCCGCAGTGGTGGCAACGGGGGCGACTGCGTTGAGGTCGCCGAGGTAGACCGCGACGCCGACCGGTAACAGCACCGAGCTGAATCAACTCCGCGAGCTGCGTGGAGCGTCTCAGCGGAGTGCCCGGTCTCACGTGCTGGCGACCCCGGTGGGCGTCGGAACGTCCAGTTCCCGCGCGAACCAGTCGATGGTGCGTCGCAGGCCGTCGGCGCTCGGCACCGACGGCTGCCAGCCCAGGCGCTCGCGTGCGAGCGTGGTGTCCGGGCGCCGTACGGCCGGGTCGTCGGCGGGCCGGTCCACGAACGTGATCGGCACGTGGCTCGCGGCGAGGTCGCGGATGGTCTTCGCCATCTCCAGGACGGTCATCTCCTCGGGGTTGCCGATGTTGACCGGACCGGCGAAGTCGTCATTCGCCATGGCCAGGATCCCGGAGACGGTGTCGTCGACGTAACAGATGGAGCGGGTCTGGCTGCCGTCGCCCGCGACCGTGAGCGGCCGGCCGGTGAGCGCCTGGTAGACGAACGTCGGGATGGCCCGGCCGTCGTTCGGCCGCATGCGAGGTCCGTACGTGTTGAAGATCCGTACGATGCCGGTGTTCACGCCGCGGCTGTCGCGGTAGGCGGTCGTGAGCGCCTCCCCGTAGCGCTTGGCCTCGTCGTACACGCTGCGCGGCCCGACCGGGTTGACGTTGCCCCAGTAGTCCTCCCGCTGCGGATGCCGCAGCGGGTCGCCGTACACCTCGCTGGTGGAGGCCAGGACGAACCTGGCGTTCTTCTCCCGCGCCAGCCCGAGCGCGTGGAGGGTGCCGATGCCGCCGACCTTGAGCGTCTCGATCGGCAGCTTCATGTAGTCGACCGGTGAGGCCGCCGACGCGAGGTGGAGGACGAGATCCACCGCGCCGGACACGTGCACGAAGCCGGTCACGTCGCACTCGGTCAGCCGGAATCCCGGCTCGCCCAGGAGGTGCGCGACGTTCTGCGGCGAGCCGGTGAGGAAGTTGTCCATGCAGGTCACCGAGGCGCCCTGGGCCAGCAGGCGTTCGCAGACGTGCGAGCCGAGGAAGCCCGCGCCTCCGGTGACCACGGCGTGCTCGATCATCGGGTCTCACCTCCGGGAACGACCGTCTCGCGGGCGCGGGCGACCAGACCGCTCGTCGATCGGCCGTCCAGGTAGGGCAGCAGCACGACCTCACCACCCCGGCGGCGCACCACGCCCGCCTCCGCGAGGTCGATGCCGGAGTAGTCGGCGCCCTTGACCCACAGATCGGGCTCGAGGCGCTCCAGCAGGGCGACGGGTGTGAGCTCGTCGAAGACGGCCACGGCGTCGACGCACTCCAGTGCGGCCAGCACGCGCAGGCGGTCGGCGACCGGCACGAGCGGACGGTCGGGACCCTTGAGCGCCCGCACGGAGGCGTCGGAGTTCACGCAGACCACCAGGCAGTCACCGAGCCGCCGCGCCTCGCGCAGCAGGCCGACGTGACCCGCGTGCAGCAGGTCGAAGCAGCCGCCGGTCGCCACCACCCGTCCGCCTCGCTCGCGGGTGCGCCGGACGATCGCCCACACATCCTCCTCGTGGCCCTCCTCTTTCGCGGCGGCCGCCTTCTCCTCGGGGACCGCCTCGATCGAGACGACACCGCCCGCCGCGACGAAGGCGCTGGCACGGTGGACGGCCTCGGTGACGGCCTCGGTGACCATCCCGCCGCCGTGCAGTACGTGGGCGGCGGTGGCCGCGAAGCAGTCGCCGGCTCCGCACCCGTCCGCGCGTGGAGTCGAGGCGACGGGCGCCGGGCAGACGTAGGGAGCCGCTTCCCCCATGGACAGCAGGGCGCCACGCTCGCCAAGCGTCACCGCGACACCGGTCGCTCCCCAGCGGCCGACCAGGACCGAGGCGTCCCCGGCGGCCTGGGTCAGCGGTTCGCCGGCCGCCGCGACTCCGGCGAACCCGCGGGCCTCGGCGTGGTTCGGTGTCACCAGGCGCGCTCCGCGGATCGGGGCGGGGCCCAGCGGGTGCGGGTCCCACGTCACCGGCACGCCGTCCGGCAGCGCGGTGAGCAGGCGCCGGACCTCCGGGTGCGCGGCGATCCCCCGCCCATAGTCGGAGACCAGGACGGCGCCGGCGCAGCCGAGCACCTCGGCCACCCGGCGCGGCAGCGGACCGCCGGCCGCATGCCCGTCGCCCCGGTCGATCCGCACGAGGGTCTGCCCGGCCGCGCGTATCCGCGTCTTGCACGAGGTCGTGCCGGCCATCGGTACGCGCACGACGTCGGCGTACGCCGCCATCAGCTCCGCCATGCGGTGTCCGGCGGGATCGTCGCCCACCGCGGTGACGAGGACGACGTCGCATCCGGCGATGCCGGCGGCGAGCCGGGCGGCAAGGCCCGCGCCGCCGGCCCGCTGCCGCTCACGCGCGTGGTCGATGACCGGGACGGGCGCGTCCGGGCAGAGACGCCCGGCCGTGCCCTCGATGTCGACGTCGAGCAGCGCGTCACCGATCACCACCAGCGGACCGCCTCTCATCAGGCCACGCCCTCCCCCGCCGCGTCGCTCGTGCGGCACAGGACGCCGTCGACGGCCGCGCACAGCATGTGGATGGCGGCGAGATGGATCTCCTGGACCGTCGCGGTGCACGGCGCGTCGACCGCGACTGCGTCGGCGCAGACACCGGCGAGCGGATTGGGCGCCGGGCCGGTCAGCGCCCAGGTGCGCATGCCGATCTCCTCGGCCGCCTCGGCGGCGGCGATGACGTTGCGGCTGCCGCCACTGGTGGACAGGCCGATCAGGACGTCACCGGGGCGCCCGTGCGCGCGCACCTGCCGGGCGAACATCTCATCGGATCCGTAGTCGTTGACGATCGCGGTCAACGCCGGGAGGTCGGCGTGCAGCGGGATGGCCGCGTACGGCGGCCGGTCGTCCTCGTACCGGCCCACCAGCTCGGCGGTGAGATGCTGGGCCTGCTCGGCGCTGCCGCCGTTCCCGCAGGCGAGCAGGCGCCCACCGGCCTCCAGTACGCACGCCAGCCGCCGTCCCCACTCCTCGATGCGGGCGGCCTGCGCGTCGAACCGGCGCAGTGCCAGTTCGAGCGCGGCGAGGTGCGGGTGGGTGAGGCTCATGCGCTGTCCGCGACGACGGCCGGCCGCGACGCGACCGCGGCCAGCCGTTCGTAGACGGCCTCGGTGTCCGCGGCGACGCGGGCCCAGGTGTACCGGTCGCGTACATGCTCGGCCGCCGCGGCCCCCAGGGAGCGTCGGCGGCCGGGGTCGGCGAGCAGCCGGCACAGGAGCGCGGCGAGCGCGTCCGGGCGGCGCGCCGGCACGTGCAGGCCGGTCACGCCGTCGGTGACCGTGTCGAGATGCCCGCCCACGGCTGAGACGATCACGGGCACGCCGCAGGCCATGGCCTCCACCGGTGCGATCCCGAAGGGTTCGTACCAGGGCACGGAGACGGCCACGTCCGCCGAACGGATGAGCGACGGCAGGTCCTCGTGTGCGACCCGGCCCAGGAGCGACACCCGGTCCGCGACCCCGCGCTGTCGGGCGAGACGGGTGAGCCTGCGGGCCTCCGGGTCACGGTGGAGCGACTTACGGTCGGGACCGCCGGCCACGACGAGCTCCGCGCCGGGCACCCCGCAGAGCGCCTCGATGACGGTGTCGACGCCTTTGCGGGGCACCAGCCGCCCGAAGGTGAGGATCCGGAACGGGCCGGCGCGCTCCTCCGAGGGCCCGTCCGGCCGGAAGCACGCCGTGTCGACTCCGCAGGGCACCACGAAGACCTGACCGGGCGGCGCGCCGTACTCGCGGAGCTCGATCACCTCATCGGTGCACGTCGCGATGATCGCGTCCGCCTGGCGCGCGATCTGGCCCTCCAGGCGGATTCGGCTCGCCGGGCTGGTGTCGGCCCCTTTCTGGTAGCGCCGCTTGACGCTGCCCAGCGCGTGAAAGGTCTGGACGACGGGAATTTCACCACCGCGGGCCCCGTCGAGGGCGGCCAGCCCGCTCATCCAGAAGTGCGCGTGGACGACGTCCGGCGGCCGGCTCAGCCAGCGTAGTTTCAAAGAGGCGGCGAATTCGTCCATGTGCGCCAGGAGCCGGTCTTTGGGCACCCGCCGCGGTGGCCCCGCCGGGACGTGCTCGACCGTGACACCGGGCGCGAACGTCACCGTCTCCGGCTGATCGACGTCGTCGCGGCGCGTCAGGACCGCCACGTCGTGGCCGCGCCGGGCCAGCGCCACGGCCAGCGCGGCGACGTGGACGTTCTGGCCGCCCGCGTCCGGGCCCCCCACCCGCGCGAGCGGGCTGGCGTGCTCCGAGACCATGTCGATCTTCAATGAGTCACTCCTTTATCAGGCGGCGCTATCGACACGATTACCGGAAGACATGCACTGAAACCCCCCTTTGTCACAACAGGTTCATTACACGCCAATAAGCGTAATCATTCGCAGAATTCATCTTTGACGTAATTTGACCGACCGGTCCGTCACGGCCATTCTTCGATCATTCGGCGGATCCCGCTCTCCACCGCGGCCGGCACGGGCCGGCGCTGGAGAAGTGCCGCCGGCATGCGGAGCGCGGCGGCGAGCAGCGCCACACGCGCGTCGCCGTCCAGCACCGCGCGCATCCCCATGCTCGCCGTCTTCCTCATCGCGACCGGCGCGGGGCGGCGCAGCCACGCGGTCAGCACGAGGTTGCGGAGTTCGGTACGGCGCCGTTCCCGTGAGGAGGGCCGGTACGCCGAGGGGTCGTGCACCGCGACGATGTCCGGGACGTAGCAACGGCTCCAGCCCGCGGCGGCCAGGTCGTAGGCGAGGAGGCGCTCCTCCCCGACGAAGAAGAGCAGGGAGCTGAACCCGCCGACGTCGAGGAAGGCCCGGCGGCGGACGATCGCGGCGCAGGCGAGGAACCCCAGGACCGAGGGGCCGGGCAGTCCCGGTTCGAAGGGCAGCGGGGATCCGGCCATCGCCGCGTTGATCGGGTCGGGCACGCGATCCGCGCCGACCAGGACCCGCGCCGCGATCAGGCCGAGACGGGGATGGGCGTCGAACAGCTCGGCGGCGCGCGCGAGGGCACCGGGCTCCCACCACGAGTCGTCGTCGCTGAACGCGACATAGGGCGTACGGGCCAGATGGACCCCGATGGTGCGGGCGACCGCGCCGTGGTTACGGCCGAGGGGGACCACTCGTACGTCGGGGTGCCCGGCGCGCACCGCGGCGGCCGTGCCGTCGCCGGAACCGTTGTCGACGACCACGACGACCGGCCGTTCGGGCAGCTCCGCGAGCGTGCCGAGCGTCCGCAGCAACCCGGCCCGCCGGTTCCTGGTCATGATCACCACGGTGAGGCGGCACATCGGCGACCTCCTGAGATGGGCCCGTGAGCTGCCGTGGCACGGCAATGCTCGGCTGCCCGGGGCCGTCGCGTGGAAAACGTCGTTTTCCACGGACAACAGCCGACTCCGCCCGCTCGTGACCGGTTCTATGCCCCCGCTGTACCTGACGGGCCCGCCGCACGCACGGCCGTGGTACGCGGGCGGACCTCGGGGTAGGTCACGCGCACAACGCGAAGCGGCCACGGCACGGTGGGAGACATCATGGGTGACAACGACGGCACGACCCGTACCGAGAATTCGGTCGAGCGAGGTGCGGCGGCCGAGCCCGAACTACTCGGCATCTACCTCAACGACCATCTGGCCGGCGCCACCATGGGGACCGAGCTGATCCACCGGATCGCGGCGGCACACCAGGGATCCGACGATGGCGCCGTCCTGGAGCGCCTGGCGCAGGAGATCGCCGAGGACCGCGCCGCTCTGATCGAGATCATGGGCGTCCTCGGCGTACCCGTCCGGCAGTACAAGGTCGTCCTCGGCTGGGTGGCGGAGAAGGCGGGCCGGCTCAAGCCGAACGGCAAGCTGCTGGAGCGCTCGCCGCTGAGCAGTCTGGAGGAGCTGGAGATCATGCGGCTCGGGGTCGAGGGCAAGAGAGCCGGCTGGAAGACCCTCCTCGCCGTGGCCGAGCATGACGATCGTCTCGACCGGGCACGGCTCGAGGAGCTGATCGCCCGCGCGGGGCGGCAGTCGGACACCCTGGAAGAGCTGCGGATGCGCGTCTCCGTCGCGTTCGCGCGGGCGCTTTAGCGCCCTGAGCAGGGCCGATACCGTCCGTTGACTCAGCGGAGCGGCTTGACTGGGCACCGTCACCGGGGGATGGTGGTGACATCGTTCCGCTGGGGGGCGGGACACCACGGCCGACGGCCCGCCGAGCGGGGCCGGGGCCCGGGTGGCATGCCCGCGCAGGCCTGTGACGTGCCTGTTCGCCAGAACCGTTCCGCTTCCACCGGTGGTGAGCCGAGTGGCGGGGGTACAGAACCAGACATGCACGGTTCGCTGGTCGTCACGGACGAGGGAGCCCAATGACCGACAACGCGCATGACCTGATCGAAATACTGGCTCATGATCATCATGAGCTGGACGGCAAGTTCAGTGAGCTGACCGCCGCCAGGGACCTGGGCGAACGGCGGAGGATCCTCGACGACGTCACCATCGAACTCGTGTGGCACGCGGTCATCGAGGAGACGCACCTGTACCCCGCCGTACGCCGCCATCTGCCCGACGGGGACCGGATCGCCGACAAGTTCGCCTCCGACAACGCCCATGTCGAACGCCTTCTCGAAGAGCTCCAGCGATCGGCGACCGTCGACCAGGTCTTCGCGGCGCTGACCCGGCGCCTGATGATCGAGGTGTACGAGCACATCCGCGAGGAGCAGGACGCCCTGCTCCCCCGGCTCGCCGAGCACACCAGCCCGGAGGACCTACGCCGGCTCGGCGAGCGGGTCGAGAGCGCCATCAACAGCGCCCCGACGCGGTCCGAGCTCGCCGTCCCCGAACGGCGCCCCTACGACGGGTTCGGGACGGAGCTGGTCCACCGTGTCCGCGGCCAGGTCCCCTGCGAGGCGGGCGACCGTCATCGGCGCGCGTGCCCGCAGCGGCCCCGCACGCCGGCGGACCCGAATCCCAACGATCAGAGCAGCATGTGGCCGGACCTGTGGGCCGGCCACCGATATTGGTGATCACCGCCGGCTGACGTGCCGCACGCGGATCGCGACGACGCTCGGCGCCCCGACCCGCTTTCACCCGCCTGTTACCTGGCCCTGCCGGCCGTGAGTCCACCGGCCGCCATCTCGTCTCGGAACAGGTCGCGTTTCCCGAGCGACTTCTGGGGCGCGCGAGCCCCCTGCGCCATTCGAACTGGCCGTGGCAGGCCCAGGCGAGGAGGTAGGACTTGCGAGTACTCGGGATCAACGCGATATTCCACGATCCGGCCGCTGCGCTGGTGATCGACGGGCGGATCGTCGCCGCGGCCGAGGAAGAACGCTTCAGCCGGCGCAAACACGGCAAACGGCCCGTGCCGTTCTCCGCGTGGGAGCAACCCGCCCTCTCGGCCGCCTGGTGCCTGGAGCAGGCCGGCCTGCGGCCCGAGGACCTCGACCTCGTCGGCTTCTCCTACGATCCCTCGCTCGTGCGGCCGCCCGAGGAGATGGGGCTCCAGGATCCTTGGGACCACCTGCGGACCATGTACGCCCACCAGGCCCCGAGCCTCCTGGCCGACGCGCTTCCCGGGCTGGACCCGGCCAAGGTCCGGTTCGTCCCGCACCACGTCGCGCACGCCGCCTCGGCCCTGCTCGGCCGGGAGGGCAGCGTGCTGGTCTGCGACGGACGGGGTGAGCGCGCCTCCCACCTGAGCGGGCGCACCACCGCGGACGGCCTGGAGGTCCTGGCGAGCCAGGACCTTCCGCATTCGCTGGGCCTGATGTACGAGGACCTCACCGAGCACGTCGGGTTCCTGCGGTCCAGCGACGAGTACAAGGTCATGGCGATGGCCTCGTACGGCAAGCCGCGTCACCTCGATCTGCTGCGGGAGACCGTGCGTGCCACGCAGGACGGCGGATTCGTCACCGGCGGCATCGACTGGGCCGAATTCGCGCCGGCCCGCGCCCCGGACGAACAGTGGACGCACGAGCACGCGGACCTGGCCGCGAGTGTCCAGCGCCGGCTGGAGGAGGTGCTGCTCGATCTCGCCCGCTGGCTGCACGACCGCACCGGCGACCGCACGCTCATGATCGCGGGCGGCACGGGCCTGAACTGCGTGGCCAACACCGTGCTGTCACGCCAGGGGCCGTTCGAGCAGGTCTGGGTGCAGCCGGCCGCCGGTGACGCGGGTACCGCCCTGGGCGCCGCCGTGCACCTGGCGCGGAGCGGGCCGCTGGTGTTCGCCCCCGACCTCGGCCGCGGCTTCACCGACACCGAGATCGAAGAGGCGCTGCGAATAGCGCGCGTGCCGTACGAACGGCCGCCCGACCTCGCCGAGGCGGTGGCCGAGACGCTGGCCGACGACGGCATCGTCGCCTGGTTCCAGGGACGCAGCGAGTACGGTCCGCGGGCGCTGGGGCACCGCTCGCTGCTGGCCCATCCGGGCCGCAAGGCCAACCTGGAACGGCTCAACCACATCAAGGGACGCGAGCAGTTCCGTCCCGTGGCGCCGATGGTGCTGGCCGACCGCGCGCCGGAGATCTTCACCCGCGGCCCGCTGCCGAGCCCGTACATGCTCTTCGTCCACGACGTGACCCCCGCCTGGCAGGACCGGATCCCGGCCGTCGTCCACGTGGACGGCACCGCGCGGGTGCAGACGGTGGACCCGGCGGCCGAGCCCCTCGTGGCCCGCATGCTCGGCGCCTTCGAGCGGCGCACCGGCCTGCCCGTCGTGGTCAACACCAGCCTCAACACCGCCGGCCGGCCGATGGTCGACAGCCCGCGAGACGCCCTGGAGTGCTTCGGCGCGACCCCGGTCGACCTGCTGGCGATCGGCCCGTTCGTGATCCGGAGACCGGCGTGAGATACGCGGTGGTGATCCCGACCATCGGCCGTCCCTGTCTCGCCGACTGCCTGCGTGCTCTCGCCCGGTCCCGTGGTCCGGAGCCCGACGAGATCGTGGTGGTCGACGACCGGCCGGACGGCGGCCCGCCCCTCGATGCGCCCGGCCGGATCGTCCGTAGCGGCGGCCGCGGGCCGGCGGCGGCGCGCAACGCCGGCTGGCGGGCGACGACCGCCCCCTGGGTGGCGTTCCTGGACGACGACGTGCGGGTCACCGAGACGTGGCGCGACGACCTGCGACACGACCTGAAGAACGCCTCGCCGGAGACCGGTGGCGTCCAGGGACACATCACCGTGCCGCTGCCCGAGGGACGCCGGCCCACCGACTGGGAGCGCGGCACCGCCGGGCTGGCCGACGCCTGGTGGATCACCGCGGACCTGGCCTACCGGCGCGACGCGCTGGTCGAGACGGGCGGCTTCGACGAGCGGTTCCCCCGCGCGTTCCGCGAGGACGCCGACATGGCCCTGCGGACGATGGACGCCGGCTGGATCATGACCATGGGAGAGCGCCGCACCGTTCATCCGGTGCGCGCCGCGTCCCGCTGGGCGAGCGTGCGCGCGCAGGCGGGCAACGCCGATGACGCGCTCATGCGGGCGTTCCACGGACCGGGCTGGCACAGCCGGGCCCGTGCCGACGCCG
>JAOPYG010000064.1 GCA_025964685.1 Actinoallomurus sp.
GGTGGACGCCTTTGGTGAGCCACGTGATGATCCCGTGCCCGATCGTGCGGAACTGCCACTGGGCGGAGTTGTAGGCGAAGGTCAGCACCATCTCGCTGCGGCCGTCATGGGTGTAAACGCCGGCCAGTGTCCCGCTCGTCCCCTGCGCGGAGTCGGTGAGGTACGGCTGGAAAGCGGTGCCCTGCGTGTCCGGCAGCGGGCTCGCCAGGTAGCCGTAGCTCTCGGAAACGCTTGGGGAGTTGTCCTCGAAGCGCACCGGGCCTTTGAGGTACCGGAACGGGCCGGAGACCCCGGCGGCCGACAGGCCCGCCGTGGTGCCGTCGAGGACGCCGGAGAAACCGGGTGCGTCCATCCCCACGGCTGCATTGGGGTAGACGAACGCGTCGACCTGCCGGATGCCGAACTTCGTCTCGAACGCGGCGACCGCGGTCATCTCCGCGGTGTTCGTGAAGGGGCTCGCATTCGGCAGCACGACCGCCTGATATTTGGCCCGCGCCACCCCGCTGACGGTGTCCTCGAGGAATGCCTTGTCGATCACCGGCCGGTTCGTGTCATTCAGGTCGATCGTCCGGTGCGGCACGCCTTCGACCTGCAGCCGATCCTCGATCGCGGACACCGAAGGGCCGCCGTCGCTGACGACGAGCACCTTGAGATCGATGCGCTGGTCCGCGGCCTGCGCCGGCTTGGGAACCAGGACCACCGATGCCGTCACCGCCGCGACCGATACCAGCCCGATCGCCAGGCGATTCATGTACCTCACCAACGCCTCCCAGTGCGTGCGGGGCTGGGACGGCGAAGATCGACGTTCCGATCGTGCCTGTAACAGCCGTGATTCACGTCTTCACTCTGCGTATTGAAGTCGCAGACAAAGAATGCGTTACGGCGTCCGTGTTTAGCAAATTCTCGCGGTCCTATTTTAAAAATAGGACCGGTCCTAGGACCGGCCTCGCACAAAAGATCCGGAAGGGCTTAAGGAATGAATTGATTATGAATTTATTCGTGCGCTCGGCCATTGGATGTAACGTCGCGCCAGCGTCTGATGGCGTGACCGCGATCTTCCGCACCTAGTCGCTTGTAAATGCTGTACACGTGGTTCTTGACGGTCTTCTCGGAGATGAAGAGACGATCGGCGATACCGCGATTGCTCAGGCCGCCGGTGATCAATCTCATGATCTCGATCTCCCGAGAGGTCAGCCCCGGCCCCACCGGTCGCGGACTCGTGAGGACGTCGCCCTGGAGCCACGCGACCAGGCCGTTGACCACCGGGGCCGAAAGGTAAGACTGGCCACATGCCGTGGCCACGACGACCTCAGCGAGTTCCCCGGGCTGGAACTGTCCGTGCAGGACGCAGCTGTGCGCACCGGCCGCCACCGCACGCGATAACGCCGCCGGCTCGGCGACCGAGGTGAGCAGGACGATCCGCGCACCCCGGGCGTCCCGCGCGAGCGCGCGAACCCGATCGGTGTCGAGGGGAGAGATGCTGAACAGGATCACATCAGGGCTGCTCAGGCGGAGCGCGTCCGCTGCCGCGGCGCCGTCCGGCATGTCGCCCACCACGTCGATGTCGGGATGGGCGTTCAGCAGCGAACGTAACCCGAGCCGCATGACGGAGTTCTCATCGAGAACAAGCACTCTTACCATCCGCGTCCGCCGTCTCCTCTTGCACGAGCCTCAGACCGGGCGATCCGTCTCACCCGTCATGCCGTGAACATTCACACTGCCCGGATGAGGAGACGTGGCTGCGTGCCTCCTGGTTGACGCCTGGGCGGCACCGCCGATCCCCGTCCGACGCGTCACTCAGAAGGCCGGCCAGGAGGCGTTATACTGCCCGCCGCACAGACCCCGGAATTCCCATCCGGGCCGGTCATGGGCATACGTGCGCGGCTCACCTCGGCTGCCGTGACGCCCCGTGCCGCGCATGTCCGCGTGGCGTGACCTCCCTATTAAGTGGTGCCGCACCGTCCTCGAAGTGGTTTCGTTCTCTCACCGCACGATCGGCCGACGATCCGATGGACTACGCCTATCTGGAGTCTTCCTTCCGGTCGTGGCCGGGCTGAGCGCGGGACGGATTGCCACATACGGACAAGATCCGCGCGAACACGGTCAGTGAAAGCCGAAGGTTCACATCAGCCAGAGCGCCGGGGATCTGGCGAGGCCCGGCTGGGCGCAGGCGGCGCGGCCCTCGCCTATCGTGGCGACTTCGACTGGCCGGGGATCGCGATCGCCAACCGGATGATGGGCCGTTACGACGCCCGCCCGTGGCGAATGACCGCCACCGACTACGAACAACACGTCGCCATCGTCCGCGACCGAGGGACTCCTCTGCAATCGCTCATCGGGCCACCCGTCGACGCGGTGTGGGACCCAGAGCTGGCTCCGACCATGACCGCCCTCAACGCGGCCGTACAGGAAGAGTCCGCCCTCGAACTCCTCCTCGCCGACCTGCGCTGACGCTCAGAACTGCACGCCGCGGGTCAGCGCTCCGTCGACGACCAGGTTGGTGCCGCTGACGAAACTGGCCGCCGGGCTGGCCAGGAACACCGCCGCGCGGGCGATCTCCCGTGGAGTGGCCATTCGCCCGGTCGGGTTCAACGCCAGCGCCTCGGCGAACAGCTCGGGGTTGTTCTGCTCGATGTTCTCCCACACCCCTCCGGGGAAATAGGTGTTCCCAGGAGAGACGGTATTGGCCCGGATTGCCTTGGCCGCCAGCTGGTAGGCCAGCCCTTGGGTGTAGTGGATGAGCGCCGCCTTGAACACCCCGTAGGGCCCCGCCGCGAAGTCGATCTCCCGGCCCGACACGCTGGAGACGGTCACGATCGAGGGCGCATCGCTCCGCTCCAGATACGGCAGCGCCGCGTTGACCAGCCGGACGGTGCCCAGCATGTCGACGTCGAAACTCTTGCGCCAGTTGGCCTCCTCGTCCGGGATGGCCAGCGCGCTGACGCTGGCGACGACGATGTCCAAGCCGCCGAGTTCCGCCGCGACATCCTGCGTCCACTGAGCCACGGCGTCCCCGTCGGCCACGTCGAGCGCACGCCCGGTGACGGTGGTCCCGTTCTGCCGCATCGTCGTCACGGTCGCCGTGACGTCGGACTCGGTACGCGCGCAGAGGGCGATCGAGGCGCCCTCCTCGGCAAGGGTGTCCACGATGGCGCGGCCGATGCCCTTAGTGCCACCGGTCACCAGAGCGCGCAGCCCGCGAAGCTGAAGATCCATAACTGCCTTTCGCTAGCCGGCGGAAATGCTCGTGGCCTGGTCTCGCAGATGCCGATGAATTCCGTCATGGACCTGGGTCGGCGGGAGCAGGTTCTTCGCGAGCTTGGTCACCACGCTGTAGTTGGTGTCCACCACGTTCGCGATGGGCACCTCGCTGATCTGGGACAGCAGTTGGTAGGCGTCCAGTTTGTCGAGGCCGACCAGCTCTTGCAGCCACAGCACCGCGTCGACCTGGCCGGCCCGCCAGGCGTCCTCCAGCGGGCGGCTCGATCCGACGACCATCAGGTAGTCGTCGTTCTCGATCCGCGGCCAGGTCGGGGCGCCGCCCTTGACGAGGTCGACGATCAGCGTGGTGTTCATCGCACCCTCGACCGCGGTACCGCAGGACTCACCTTCCCCCTGGCGGTAGTGACCGTCGCCGAGGGAGAACAGCGCACCCGTCACGTTGACGCCGAGGTAGCAGGTCGATCCCGCGCGCATCTCCGGTGTGTCCATGTTCCCGCCGAACTTGTCCGGCACCAGCGAGGTGCGCACCTCACCGAGGGCGGGAGCGACGCCGACCGTACCCAGCATCGGCGCGAGCGGCAGTTCCAGGGTCAGCTCACCGCCCTGCGCTTCGAAGGTGACGGTGCCCCGGCCGGAGTCCACCTGGTAGATCCAGGTTCGTTCGGGCAGTGCGTCCTGCAGGGTGGCCGTACGATCGGTGCTGGTCAGCCCCCCGAAGAACGGCACGGTGGCCGACGCGCCCCAGGAACGGGCGGGCGTCATCTCCACGAAGTGCAGCACCAGGGTGTCACCTGGCTCGGCGCCTTCGACATGGAACGGTCCAGTCTGCGGGTTGAGGTAACGGGCGTCCAGCGCACTGCTGGGCAGGTCGGTGACGTCGCGCAGCCGGCCGGCGAACGCGTCGTCGCTCCACAGGCGCAGGACCGTACCCGGCTTGATCCGGTGTACGGGTGCGGCTCCCCCGAACGTCCAGGCGTACTGTTCGGGCTCCGGACTGAATGTGAGCACGTCCATGGGGGTGGAAATCTCCTTCAGCGTCAAGCCGAACGGCCGCCGAATGACCGAAAGACCGGTTATGAACGATATCGTCAGTTCATCTGGGCAGGTCAAGGGGCACGCTCCGATTTCCCGGCTCCGTGATGCGCCCGTTGCTGGGCGAAGGTTTCCGTCCTACCCGGGCCGGGACCGCCTGGTGCGGGCTGGACGCTTCATGGCCACCAGCCCGAACGGGTCGGGTCTCAGGGTCGGTTCCACGTCCGTTTTCCGTCTCCAGGCCACTCCCGGCGACGACACGCTTCACCAGCGAAGCAAGGTTCAACGCGGCGTTGCGATCTCGATCCAAGACCAGGCCGCAGATGGTGCCGCCGCACGCTGGGACAGGTTCGCCTTCACCCGGGCCGGCCGGCCCCCAGTTGTAGGCGCGGCACGCCGGCATGCCGGAGCAGGTCACGGACCTGACGCGGGGTGGGATCCAACGCGATGCAATATCACTCGACGGTCTCACCCCTAGCCACAGCGATAGCGCCGGCGGCCGGTTCTTCGCGGCACGCTGCCCATACAGCCGGGCGCACATCCAGGTC
>JAOPYG010000100.1 GCA_025964685.1 Actinoallomurus sp.
ACTTCCGCCCGACGACCCGATGATCGTCGAAGTGCGGTACTGGCTCCGGCGAATGCGCGATGACGCGCGCGCTTCCGGCGATCGGCCGAACCGCTCTGGCTGACCGCGCCGCGAGGTCGGCCCGGACACCGCTTCGACAAGGAGGCGGGGTTCGCCCGGGCCTTCGGGGAGCAACTGCAGGCCCAGCTCGTACTCCAGCGGCGCGCCCGCCTCGATGCCCTCGGCCATGTCCCGGCGGTGGAAGTCGGGGTCGGCGCCGGCGGCGATCTGAGCCTCCTCCCGCACCAGCGAGTGCATGCCGGCGATCGGCTTCCAGTGGAACTTCACGAGCGCGGTCGCGCCCTTGGCGTTGACCAGGCGGAACGTGTGGACGCCGAAGCCCTCCATCGTCCGGTACGACCCTGGAATGCCCCGGTCGGACATCGCCCACATCACGTGGTGGGTGGCCTCGGTGTGCAGCGACACGAAGTCCCAGAACGTGTCATGGGCCGACCGTGCCTGCGGGATCTCGCGATCGGGGTGAGGCTGCACGAACACGGGTGTTTTACGTCCCTTTTGCAGAAAGCCCGCCTTGGTGGCCGACGTGACATTGCCGCCTCGAATGTCCCGTGTGCGGCCGCACCCCGCGCGTGCACCACACGCTCGGGGATGCGCTCGTGATCGAAATGGGTGATTTCCTCTCGGAGGTGAAAGTCCTCCATCAGGCTGGGCCCGAGGGGCCCGGCCTTGAGGGAGTGGTCGGTGTCCGGCAAGCGGACGCCCTGCGCGGTGGTGAGGTACTGACCTGCCTGCGCCCGGCCGTCCTCACCGAGTCCTCCCGTGGGGCCGACCGGCTTGGGTGCGGACTGGTGCGGACTGGTGCTGCTGGCGCTTCGGGGGCATGCGGCACTCCTTGGATCTCTTGGTGGTCCGGCGGCCCTACCCCGGTCGGCGTGCTCATAACGCGAGAATCTAAAGGCTTTTTTGCACCTAAATATAAAGAATTCGGAGCTTTACGGATTTACTGGTAATTGCGGCACCGGGCCATCGGCCGTCGAGTGGATTTGCCGCAACGCGCGAAGGGTAGGCGAGAAGCAACATCGAACCGTTGGAGGACTCATGTCGGCAGAGACCGGCCATGTAACGGGAACCAAGGACAAGGACTACAACATCATCTGGTTCACCGAGGCGTGCCTGAGCAACACGTTGCGGTTGGAGACCTACATTCAGGACGCGGAGCGGGAGGGCGACACCGAACTCGCCGACTTCTTCCGGCGCGCGCAGGCGGAAAGCCGTAAGGGTGCCGACCAGGCCAAGAAGCTGCTCAGCCAGCGGCTACCCGCCTGATGTCCTAGGACTCGGCCGTCGCGGCGTATTCCGTGACGGTCAGTCTTCGGCGGCCATCCCGCGGGACAGCGCCTCCCGCAGCGTGTCCGCCGTGATCGTGAAGTGCTCGCGCGCGACCTCCCCGGCCAGTTCGACGTCGCCGGTGACGATGGCGCGCGCTATGGCGGTGTGCTCGCGCAGGGCACGTTCGTGCACCTCGCGGACGTCCTCGTGCGGCTCGATGGGAAGCCCGAGGGCCACCCGGGTGAGCAGGGCGCGGCTGAGCGCGACGATCTGAGGGTTGCCGGTCGCGTCGAGTACGGCCTGGTGGAAGGCCGTGTCCGCGGCGTGCATCTGCCGCCCGGTCTCGGCCGACTCGTACGCCTGGACGGCGCCCCAGATCTGCTCGATGTGCTCGGGCAGGCGGCGGCGCGCCGCGGTCCGGGCGACCATCTCCTCCACGAGTCCCCGCAGATCGAAAAGCTGCTCGAACTCCGGCCACCGGGGCAGCAGCGTCCGGCGGACGGCCGGGGCGGACACCTCGGTCCAGCTGTCACGGACGTAGGTGCCGCCCAGCCGGCCACGCCGGATGTCCACGACCCCGGCCGCCTGAAGCCGGCTGATCGCCTCACGTACCGTGGGGCGGCTGACGCCGAGAAGGCGAGCGAGCTCCCGCTCGACGGGCAGCCGGTCGCCGGGCAGGAACTCCCCGACGGCCACCGCGGTGATGAGCCGGTCGGCGACCTCTTCGGCGGCGGTCGACACACGCACCGGTCCCAGCAGCGGCGTGGGCGCGGCCTCATCGAGTACGTGTGTCAGCACCCGGAAGAGCTCATCGGCCGGGCCAGGCCGTGTCATGTCCTCGGCTTCCGCACCGAGATCGTCGGCCCCAGGCTGGCCGGTCAGGGGAGCTCCTCGGGTCGGAATCAATCAGCAGAGATGTTAACGCCATGTTATTTCGCGACGACATCGCGATTAGGTCTTGTGGCTTGACCTTTTTGCATCCAGGATACCGGCACGACATGGCTTTACCGCCGTAACCGACCAGAATCGGGAGTAGTCATGCCAATCCCGGGACGGCATAAGACACGTATCGGGTCGGTGGCGGGCGCGGCCCTGCTCGTCCTCACCGCCGGCTGCAGCGGCTCAGCCGGTTCCAGTGGATCCGGTACGCAGGCGGGGACCGTGGCGCAGGGGTTCCAGGCCCAGCACAAGGGCGGCACCCTGCATCTGATGGCCAAGGCGGCGGCCGGCTCGTTCGATCCCCAGGTGAACTACACGCTGCAGTACTGGCAGCTCTACCAGGCGACCTACGACGGCCTGCTGGCGTTCAAGAAGACCGGCGGGCAGGAGTCCTTCACCGTGGTGCCGGACCTGGCCCAGGCGATGCCGCAGGTCACGAACGGTGGCAAGACGTACGTCTTCAAGCTGCGCCCCGGCATCAAGTTCTCCAACGGCAAGGCGCTCACCGTCGATGACGTCGTCGCCTCGTTCGAGCGCATCTTCACGGTCTCCAGTCCGACCGCGGGCACCTTCTACAACGGCATCGTGGGCGGCGCCGCGTGCCTGAAGAAGCCCGCGGGCTGCTCGCTGAGCAAGGGCGTCGTCGGCGACGCGAGCGCGGGCACCGTGACGATCAACCTGACCGCTCCGGACCCGGAGTTTCCGTACAAGCTCGCGGTGCCGCACGCCAGCATCGTGCCCAAGGGCTCACCGGCCAAGGATGCGGGCACCAAACCGCTGCCCAGCACCGGACCGTACATGGTCGGCTCCTACGACCCGAACCGCGCGCTCAAGCTGGTCCGCAACCCGTACTTCAAGGAATGGTCGCGCGACGCCGAACCGCAGGGCTATCCGGACGAGATCGATGAGACGTTCGGTCTCACCGTCGAGGCGGAGGTGACGGCGGTCGAGAACGGTCAGGGCGACTGGGTCTACGACCCGCCCCCGTCCGACCGGCTGAACGAGATGGGCACCAAGTACGAGAAGCAGGTGCACGTCAACCCGCTGACGGCGTTCTTCTACCTCACGCTCAACACCCATCTGGCGCCGTTCGACAACCAGACCGCCCGCCAGGCCATCAACTGGGCGGTCGACCGGGCGGCGGCGGT
>JAOPYG010000402.1 GCA_025964685.1 Actinoallomurus sp.
AGGACGCGCTCGTCGACACCGTCCTCGCCAAGGCCATGGCGGACGGGATCGACAACCTCGACCGGGCCATCACCACAGCCCAGGCCTCCGGCAGCGATCCGCTCACCGAACGCATCGGCTGGTACCTGTCGCCCGAACACCGCGCCGACATCGAGCACGGCTGCCCGAACGCGAGCTTCGCCGGCGACGCCCGCCGACTGGACCCGGCCGCCCGCGCCCGCTACGCCAAGGGCCTGGCGGCGAACCTCGACCGCCTCACCCAGACAATCGACACCTCCGGACTCAGCGAGGGCGAGCGGCGAGCGCGCGCAATCGCACTGTTCAGCGAGATGGCCGGCGCACTGCTCCTTTCACGTGCCGTCGCCGACGCCGACCCCGCCCTCGCCGACGAAATCCTCGAAAGCGCGCGCACCGACCTGCACAACCGCACCGATGCTGCGGGATAACAGGAACAGGGTCGGGGTTGCTGACCTGCAAGGTCTTGCTGCGGAGCGGCTGTCGACACTGGGACTTTCGCGGGGTGTCCGGAGCGCAGATGTACGTATTGGCGTTGATCGAACACGGCAGTCGCCGGATCCGGGTCTTGGGTGCGACTGCGCACCCGACCGCGTCGTGGGTGGTACAGGCGGCGAAGAACCTCGTCATGGATCTCGAAGACACAGGCTGCCGGGCGCGGTTCCTGATCCGGGACAGGGACGGCAAGTTCCCTAAGCTGCGCCCCGACGTCGCCGGTCTGCGCCGCGTGCACAAGATCGGCATCGGCGATGCCGTAAGGATTGTCCGGCATTTCCGCAATCCACCGAGGCGCATCCACTTGGCGGCATGCGGCCGGGAACGGCGGCAACAGTCAGGCGCCGGCGGTCACGGTCTTGAGCTGGCCGCGCCCTGAGTCAGCACGATCCGATCTCATCGGCATTATGCCACGTTACCATCGCTCCGCTTTCATCGTAATCTGCCGTGATAACCGTCAGTACGCCGCCGAGACAGTACGTTCCGAGGTATTTACCGCTCACCGCAGAGGCCTGCGGGGAGATCCCGGACGTACCGCTTCCGCGAATCGCCTGCCGGTACCTTGAATGGGTCTTCCCGAGTGAATGCGCAGCGCGAAATCCTGGAATCACAGCCATGCTCCCGTCACTTTATTCGCCTAGTAGTAACACGCAACCCAACCGGTTCGCGAGGAAGCCATCCCGCCTCCGACTAGGTCACAGACTGTCTCGCAAATCCATGCGTCGCCCTGCTGGCACAGAAGATGATTCCGACCTTCGGCCATGCGTATCCCGACATCTGAGAGCATGTCACGCATCACGGCGCGGTGCCGGGAGTCGGCACTGCCGAGCGCGTCTTCGGCGGTGAAGCCTGGCAACGTCATTGAACTACTCCGATCCTCCGATGGAACAAATTACCTGTCGATCGCGCGTCACGCGTCCGCGCTCACGGCTACAGCGATCGCCCGACTTGCCACCCCGCTCGCTCTGCTCCCTCATATCCGCAGCATGGGCAATCCTCGCCGGTTACTGACGCCTCGCAGACACACGGTATACAGCCCATGCCAGGCCCCCAGATCCATTGCATCGACTGCGCAGCCACGATGTTCGCAGCGATGGCGCGCCGCGAGGTCACCGTCGCAAAGTGCCCAGATCTGGCCAGGCAGGCATCGGCGGTATATCCCGGCAACGTAACTCTCATTCGGCCCTCCTCATGTCCGATCGAAGTACGGGGAGATCTTGCTGGCCAGATGCGGGAATTCGTCCTCGACATCTACCTTTACGACATACTTTTCCGTCACATCAGTGCGCCTGTGCGTATACGTAAGGACCACGTCGACAATCTTGCGGCTATTCGCCAGTGGCGACAGGTGCACGTTCACCGCAGTGAGTGTCGACTCATTGCGTTCAGCTTCCGCCGTCCTGTCATAGATGGCGGGATAGCGCACTAGAAGGTAGTTTATGGCGCGGTCCTCGTCGGCGGACCCAGCGTTTTCGGAAAGCTGGGTCATCCGATCAATAAGACGATTGGCCGAGACGCGGAACTGATCTTTTTCTTGGTCATTGAGATCGGACGCAACGGGCAGAGCGTCCAGGAGATCAGAACGGCCAAAAGAGTAGAGCTGGTCGAAGTAGACGTACGGCAGCATCAGCCCGTTGCATGCCTCAGGTCCGGCAATCGGGCCCCGTAGTCCGACGACCAGATCGATGTCGTTCTGGTCGGGGCGCGGTCGAACCGCATCGATCAATTGCGAGAAGTCCGCAGGATCACGGGGTTTGAGCAGATACGTCTCAAGGCCGGAGACCGAAAAGATCCAGCACATGGCCCTTGCCAGGTATCGGTTGGCGCGCTCGGACAACACCGAATACATCGCCTCACGGTCAGTCTGACTGGACGTTGATGCGCGGCCGACCACCTGGGCGAATTCTCGCTCGATGGAGATATTTGGGAACTGAGGTTCGACTCTGCCGATCGCATAAACGTATGGCGTCTCAGCTGTCGACTCAAGTGAAGTCGCGTCCTCTGGTGATCCTTCGGTAACCCCCACGCTAAGACCTCCGATTTCTAATTGAAACCAGCCTATTGAGCTTCTGGGCCCGCTCCTCGCAACGGCCGCATGGCTTTATCCCTAGCCTCGACGTCGCTCTTTTGATCGCATCGCCCAAGCCAATAGAGGTATCGTCGTCACTGATAAACCCAGGTATGCGTGCTTCGCGTGACCTTCGTTCATTCTCGGACATTTATCTTCCTCATCCAGAGGTACGCCGACCAAGCATCAAGCAATGGCGGCACCACGGAGCGCCGTCGTCGTGGCGATTGCGTTAGAGCGGTCCTGACGGTCGCACCGGTAGCCCGAGGATCGGCCGAAAAGAGCAAAGCCGACGCGCCCGTCACAAATGGGACTGCAAAGCTCGTGCCACTTGCATCGACGGTGCTTCCGTCGGGTGCCAAACTTGTTATCTTCTCAGCAGGGGCGCCGAGACCGCGCTTTCCGGCAGCAGCCCCGAGATTCGTCAAGTCCAGCGGTTTCTTATCAGCGCCGAATCCAACAACAGAAATCACCCAGGGGTGCGCGGTGATCACAGATCCGCCGATCCGGCCCTGATTACCCGCAGCCGCAACGACGATCACCCCTCGCTTCATGGCGTAGTCGAGTGACGATTGAAGTAACTGCCGTTCTCGATGTGTCCAACTCATCAAAGCGGCGCTCAGGTTCAAGACGGCAGCGCCCGCGTCCACACATTCGACAATCGCCTGCGCGACTGTGTATGGGCTCGCAACCGGTATCCTGCCCTGACTGGAATCAAATATTTCCCTGTGGAGGATCGTGCATCCTGGGCAGATCGCAGGTGCAGCACTTGAACGCTCCGCCGCCAACATCGCGGCGACAAATGTCCCGTGCTCGATCCCGGGTCCTTCGACCGCGGCAAGGCCTACGGGCGCGCCGTCAAGAACACTTTGGGCAATTGGGCCGTCCAAGATACCGACGATAATTTCTGGCCGACCGCTGGTGCGCTCCATCAGCCGCGGCAGATTCACCATGAGGAGTGGATCCATCTCGACTCCGCAGCCCCCTGCACTATCCAGACGCGGACGCGCTCGGCCTCGCACAATGCTTGACCGTCCCCATGCCCTGGGCCCCCACACCGCCAGCAAGTCAGATTGTTATGAGAGTAGATCAGGGAACAGGCTCCTGCAATGAGTAGTGCCCTACCTATTCTGCGCATTTCATCAGACGAAGGGGATCAGCCGTTTGTGTCCGGCGGCGTAGTCTGCGCGCTCTTCCGCGATGGTCCGCCGTACGACGCCGCAGGTCATCGCGCCGAGCAGGGCGAGAAGGGCGCGGCACGTTCGAGCCGGCGGCCTGGCGATCCGACGAGATGTAGCCATCTTGTCAGCGGATGATCTTGCGGCGAGGTTGTCACCGACCCCGGATCTGGCCCTACTGGACTCGCCGCACAAGGTTTTCGGCACCCGCAGGGGCGGCGGGCGTTCCCGGCTGGGGAACGCGCCGTCGGACACGCGAAGCGCCCCTGCCGGAGTGGTAGGGGCGCTCCATGGTCATGCGTCGCAACACCTGCGGGCCGGGGGGACCCGGCCCGCACGTGCATTAGCTACAGGTCTGGTCGGGTTTGAGGGTGAAGCTGGCCGTGGTCGTCTTCAACTTGGCGATCTTGACGGATCTGGTCTGCGGTGCCCATCCGTCCTTGGCCGCGATCAGTGTGAGTGGGTTGTTGCGGGTGTCGAGCCAGAGTACGTACTGGCCGTTCTTGTCGGTTTTGAGGGTGTAGTTCGCGGCCCATGAGTCAATCTCCACGGTCGCCCCGGGCAGCGGCCCCGGTGTTCCGGCGCAGCCGGTCCCGGTCACCGTTCCGGTGATCTTGCCCCAGGTCTTCGGCGGGTTCACCGTGAACGTCACCGGGATCGGTGCCACCGTGTACGGGGTCTTCGCGCTGATGGTGAGCTGCGCGGTGTAATTCCCCGGTTGGATGATCGCGGCGATGTTCGCGTTGAGAGACACCGTGATGGCGGCGCTGGCGCCGGGCTGGATCGTCACCTGGGTCCTGTCCTCCGACAGCCAGGGGACGTCGGTCGCGGCGCTGCACTGGTCATATCCGGGCAGCATCTCCGCGCTCTTCGACGGGGTGAAGCCGCCGATCGAGCCTCCGATCTTGTAGAAGCCGCAGGCGGCACCGCCGCGGTAGAGGGCGTTGTTGGAGTTGGGCAACGCGGTCCAGGCGCCTGCGTTCGGGTCGTACGCGAAGCCCTGGTTGGTGACCGTGTTGAATCCGTTGGTCACGCCGCCCGAGACGAGCAGTTGGCCGTTGGCCGTCGAGTAGCCCATCGCCCATAGGTCGATCGGCAGGTCGGCGACGGGGGTCCAGCTATCGGACGCCGGGGAGTAGGCGTAGGTGTGCTTGGACGTGGACGTGCCTGCCGAGCCGCCGGCGCAGTACACCTGGTCGCCGATGCCGCCGCAGCCGAGCCAGGCGGTGGACTCGGGGTAGGCGTGCGCCGAACTCCAGGAGTTCTTCGCGGGATCGTATACCTGCACGTCCGTCTCACCGCACGTGCTGGCGCAGCCGCCCACGAGGTAGATCTTGCCGCCGAGCACGGTCGCCCCGGCGCCGGCGTACGGCTTGGGGTTGTCCGCCCCGGTCGACCAGGTGCCGGCCGCCGGGTCGTAGATCTCCGTCTTGGCCACCTGACTTCCGCCGGAGTCCCAGCCGCCGAAGACGTACAGCTTGCCGCCATAAGCGGCCACCTGCGGAGCCTCGCGGGCGGTGCCCAGGTTGGCGATGGCACTCCATGCCTGGGTGCCCGAATCGTAGACGTAGGCCTTGGCGGTGATGGCCGCACCGTCGACGCCGCCGACGGAGTAGACCTTGCCGTCGATCGTCGCTGTGGCATTGTCCATGATGGTCATGGGGTAGTCGGCCACCGTGGTCCACGGCGGTGCGTACGGCGTTGCCGCGGCCTTGGTCGCGGTCTTGGTCGCGGTCTTGCCGGGCTGGAAGCGCCCGGGCGAGTACTCTCCCTTCACCCGCTGCAGTGGTGCGCCTTGCGCGGCCGGCTGGTAGTTGCCCGATTGCTCACTGACCTTGGCGGTCACCGGGGCGGTGCCGGTGTTCTTGACCGTGACGGTCTGGGTGGTCTGGCCCTGCCAGTCGACGGTCTTGCTGACCGAGCCCGGGCTCACCGCGATCCGGGGTGCGGGCAGCGAGAACGCGCCCTCCGTCGCCCAGTTGGCGGCCACGTTCACGGTGACGTCCTGGGAGGTGTAGTTGCCCGCCGTGGCGGTGAACGTGTGGCTTCCGGTGATGGAGGAGTACAGCCAGTAGAAGCCGTCGCCCAGGTTCGGGTCGTCCGGCGTCGCCGCCGAGGTCGCCTTCACCGTCGGCTGGTCGGCCGAGTTGATGGAGGCGCCGTTGATGGCCGCACCGGTGTTCTTGTCGAGGACCTGGCCGACGACCAGGCCGCCCGGCGTGGGGTCGCAGGTTCGGTTGCCGAGGAAGGCGTCGTCGACCTGCCACCACCAGCTGTCTCGGCCGGTGTAGTGGAGCCGTACCTGGACGGCGCTTTTGCCGGCCGCCGCCGACAGGTCCACGACCTCGGTGCGCGGCCCTCTGAGGCCGTCGGTGGTGTGGTGCCAGACGTTGCTCCACGTCTGGCCGCCGTCGACGCTGAGGTCGACGTCGCCGGTCTGGTACCACGCGTTGTAGTAGTCGGTGTGGAAGGACAGGACCGGATGGGTCCGCGCGCTGAAGTCGGTGACCGGGCTGATCAGCGAGCTGTCCTGGCTGTTCCCGCCGCCGTACTTGTCGCTGTCGATGATGGCGAAGCCGCCGGTCCCGCCGGTGTGGTTGCCGCGGTTGCCGGGATCGTTGAAGGTCCAGGTCTGTCCGTTGCCGACCCTGTCATCAACGGTCCACCCGGTCGGTGCGGTGGTGGCGTCGAAGGTCTCGGTGGTGCCGGTGTAGTTGTAGGCGTAGCCGGCGGCGCTGCAGGTGGTCTGGTCGACGGTGGCGTTGATGTCGCGGGTCAGGTCCGTTGAGCCCACCACCACATCGGCCGAGTCCTGCGTGTAGCCGGGGTAGAGCGGGTCGGTCTGCAGGGTGTAGGTGTCCCCGGCGGGCAGGCTGAGGCTGTAGCGCCCGGTCTTCGGATCGGTGTAGGTGACCGCGGTCGGTTCGCCCTTGACCTGCACGGTCGCATACAACGGCCATCCGTGGCCGGAGCCGTCACGGACGGTACCGGTGACGTTGACGCGTGTCTTTGCGGTCAGCGCGAAGTTCTCCGTCACCGTCTGGCCGTCGGCCAGCGTGACACCGGAGACGGTCTTGGAGGCGTACCCGAACTTGCTCGCGGTGACGTCATAGGTCCCCGTCGGCACGTTCAGGGTGTAGTGGCCTTGGCCGTCCGTCGTGGTGCTGGTGTCACCGGCGCTGACCTTCGCCTGCGCCAGTGGGTTGGTGCCGTCGGTGATGGTGCCTGACACGATCCCGTGCGGGCCGGAGCGGAACGCTCCAATGCCGTTCGGGGTGCCCAGTCCGGTGGGCCCGTCGTAGCCGGGCCCTGCGGTGCACAGGTAGGTCGGGGTGCAGCTGCCGTTGCTGCCCGAGGTGACGTCGTTGAGGTCGGAGGTGTGCTCATAAGGCAGGGAGTTGGGCTGCGAGCCGGTCGCCGGGGTGCCGCCGAGGGCGTAGACCGACGCGACGATCGGGGAGGACACGCTGGTGCCGCCGTAGACGTGCCAGCCGCCGTAGTAGACCGCGACGCCGGTGTTGGGGTCGGCCACGGCGGACACGTCCGCGTTCGTACGGCGGGCGCAACCGGTGTCGGTCTGGAAGGAGGGCTTGGTCTCGTAGGCGGAGCAGCCGCTGCCCGCGCCACTCCAGGCCGCCTCGGCCCAGCCGCGGGTGGTGGAGGTGTCCTTGACCAGTGAGGTGCCGCCGACCGCGGTGACGTACTGGGAGGCGGCGGGGTAGCTGACGCCGTAGCCGTTGTCACCGGTGCTGGCGGTGACGGCGACGCCTGGGTGGTTGTAGTAGGCGTCGTCGTACTGCCCCTCGTCGGTGCCTTCGCCGCCGCCGTAGCTGTTGGAGACGAACTTGGCGCCCTGGGCGACGGCCTGGTTCACGGCCGTGCCCAGGTTGTTCGTGTAGCTGTCGTCGGCTTCGACGAGCAGGATGTTGCAGCTGGGGCAGATCGCGCTGACCATGTCGACGTCCAGGGAGATCTCCCCGGACCAGCCGGAGTTCGCCGGCGGGTAATTGGTGCCACCGCGTTGGTCGATCTTCTTGAAGCAGCCGTTGGCCGTCGTGCACGGCGGCAGGCCGTACTGCTGGCGGTAGACGGCCAGGTCGCTTTCGGCGGTCGGGTCGTCATAGGCGTCCACGATCGCGACGGTCTGGCCGGCCCCGCCTGCGGGCAGGTTGTAGCCGCTTTGCAGGTCGGTGGGGCTGAACCCGGCGGGGGTGACGTTCGGTTGCACACCCTTGGGTCCGGCGATGTCATCCCGGCGCATCGACAGGCATGACATCTCACCCGCCTTGGAGGGCTTGGCGCAGACGTCGCTGGTGGGGTGCTGGCCGGGCGAAGTCGGGCTGGTGGCGTGCGTGCGCGGGACGAGCGGTTTGGGGGTTTTCGCGGCGGCGTTGGCGGCGGCGGGCACGGCGATCACCGTGGCGACCGCGGCAGCGAGCGCCACCAGCAGAGCGCTCAGCCGTCCAGTTGCGGAGCTGAGTGCAGGCGGATGCGGCACGCGGCGGGTACGCCGCGATGTGGGGGGGTGGGGCATGTACGTCTCTCCTGGGAGGACACGAGTGGGCCCGGGTCACGGGCCGTTGAACAGGCTGATCTTGACTTAAGAGTTGACCTTGATCGTGTCCGTTTATGGCCATGAGATATCGCCCTAGGACTTGAAAGAATCGGCGAATCACCTATATGTGCCGACAAGGCTACGAGGAGTGAAAATCCTCCAACGTGTGCATAAGCAGAGCATGGTCCGCTAGTGGGGCTGTCACCAACGAACGGTCCCGATCTTTGGACATGGTCCCGAGCGGCGGGAGTCCGGATCTAAGAGATAACCCAAAGTTCCCTGAGTGGTGACCGTACGATTGATCAGTACATTCTGGGCCATCCCTGAGGGCACTACTTTGCGGGTGCCGAATAATTGTCCGGCCTCTGCGGAGCGTGATCAGTGAGGGTTTTCCCCTGGCGTGGCCACCTGTAGGTTCAAAGCTGCGGATTAAAAGTCCACAGCTGTGGAGTAATTACCGGGTTCGATCTGGAGAAGGGCGTGCCGGACGATGACGCTTGATGCCGCTACATGTCATTTGGTCCGTGCCCATTGCTCCGTCCTCCCTTAACGACTCTACTGCGGTGTCGCGTGCTGTCGGGTTATATCGCGGCGTACGAGCAAAGACCGAGCAAACATGCCTCGCAGGAACTCGCCCCAGCTCGGTCCGGACCGTCGCGGAGCGGGGTCGATGCCGGCCTTGCGCAGGATCCTCCAGACCGTGGTAGCGCCTACGTTCCGGCCCAGGCCGGCCAGTTCCCCGGCGATTCGCCGGTAGCCCCACGTCGGATTCTCCGCCGCCAGGCGCAGCACCAACGCGTGGATCGTCGGCCGCATCGGCGGGCGCCCCGGCGTCTTGCGCTTGTAGGTCCATCGCCGCTTGACCAGATCGGCATGCCAGCGCAGCAGTATACGAGGCGTGACCAGCAGCCCCACCCGGCGTGCTTTCGGGAGCAGCCGGGCCAGCGCCGAGATCAGGGCCCGGTCGGCCCACGACGGCTTGGGCCGGGCGATCTGACGGCGTAGCACCGCCAGTTGGTGGCGAAGCACGAGGATCTCGGCTTCCTTGGAGATGTCCGAGCGGAGAAGCAAGGCAGGGATGCCGAGGAGCCGGATGAAGATCAGATAGACCAGTCGCAAAGCCACGAATCCGTATCCTGCCGTGCCTCGGCTGTGTCTGTACGCCCCTCGAGAAACTCCAGGTCAGAACCGGCGGCTCAATTCTGGGTACCCACACGCGTGACACCTCGGCTCTCGGCCATCTTGTGGTGTAGGTGATGGCGCCGCCGGTGGGGATGAAGTCCGGGAGGACGTTCACGACTCGTACGCCACTCGGTGCGACCTCGGCGGCCAGTGTGCGGCTGTAGGTCTTGAGCGCGGCTTTGGCCGACGCGTAGCCCGCCTGACCCGGCCGGGCCGAGGCCACGTCTCCCGCCGGTGACGAGCACCCTGCGGCCGGCGACGGGCAAGCGACAACATTGGTTTCGGGATAATCATATGAGGAGTTCGAAGAGCGTCTCTGGAGTTAGGCGGAACGAAATGTCCAGCTCGCTCGTCGTGGCAGTCGTCGGGGTGTGTGGCACACTGGCGTCCGCGATTTTCACCCAGCTGTTGTCTCAGCGGACCAAGCTTCAGGAGCTCAAGCATGTGGAACGCCTGCGCCGGGAGGAGCAAGAGGCGGCTGAGAAGCAGCGTAAAACTGACCAACTGCGCAGCTGCTATGTTCATCTCAACGCCAATGATCGGAACTACCGCGACGCCATGCTGGCTTACGCCTACGTGCTCAAGGCGGGATCACCCAGCGAAGCCGAGGTGGCAGAGGTAGCAGCAGCTCGAAGGGCACAGCGTGATGCCCGTGCAGAAATGCAGATGATCGCCAGTGACGGGGTGCTCGATGCCGAATACCCCGTCAATATACAGCTCACTCGGGCGTACAGTCGCTTGAAGCGGATTGAAACGGAAAGCCATGTGAGCGTTCGCGAGCCTCTCCTAGAAGAGATCATCAAACTCCTGGACGCAATCATCCCTCTGCTGGCCCGCGTCAGGGTGATCATGCGCAAAGAGCTGGGAATCACCAACGAGTCGCCAGGTTGACATCGGCCCTATGTATCCCGGTTTCCCAGCATCGGTAGCCCGCCCGTGACGCCGAACCTGTGCGCGTGCCAAAAACGTCATCCGCGCAGGTGAATTGCAGCGCCGGTCCAGCGTCGCTTGCCCGACATGGCCGCGTCGGCCGCAAGGCGAGACGTGACAGCCGACGCCGGCCTCCCGCGCGGAGGAGGCGGCACGCCGGGTTCGAGTGGGATTCGAAGGACCAGGCCAGAGCGCCGTTGTCGCCGCCGGCGCTCAGACTGATCGAAGCGCCGGACGCGACATCGGGGACGGTAGGAGGAATGTCATCGCTGACGATCTGGACGGTCGGTCGGCCTCCTTTCTTCAGCGGGCGGTCGAAGGTGGTGGTGCGCTGGAGCAAATATGAGCCGGAGAGGTCTGTCAAGCGCCCGATGCGTATCGTGAAAAACGCGACGGAGCCGACTGCGGCTCAGCTGGTGTTATCCGAGTGGATACACCTGGCCGGGTGACGCGCGGTCATGAAAACTTTCATGGCGACCCATGCCCAGTAAAGGGATCATCGAAAGTTTTCGGTGGCGTACCCGTCCACTAGAGAGAAGAGGCAACGTAGGCGAACCATGATCATTAATCGAAATGTTTTCGAAAGTCTTGACACGTTTTACAGGTGTTACTCACACTGAGTCCCCGAGGCGGTTGGGCGTGCCAGGCGTGGCAAGGCCCACCGACTGGCGATGCCTTGGTGGTGTGCGTTCCCCGTAAAGGGACGCGGCGTCGATTCCGCGGGGTTTCCCCGCGCTTCCGACAATTCCCGCGCTTCAGTTATGGAGGCTCAGGAGTGAGCACCAAAGAAACACTCTCGCCCGGAACCCGGCCATCCGTCAGCCGTTTCCGCCGGGCCCTGGTCGCCCTCGCCCTCGGCGTCGTCGGGGCGACGACCGTCGCACTGGCGGTGGCGGTTCCTTCCAATGCCGCGGCGAGCACGCTCGGCGCGGCGGCCGCGCAGAGTGGGCGGTACTTCGGCACCGCCATCGCCTCCGGCCGGCTCGGCGACTCGGCGTACACCACGATCGCGGGCCGCGAGTTCACCATGGTGACGCCCGAGAACGAGATGAAGATCGACGCCACCGAGCCCCAGCAGGGCCAGTTCAACTTCAGCGGCGGCGACCAGGTCTACAACTGGGCCGTGCAGCACGGAATGCGGGTCCGGGGCCACACCCTGGCCTGGCACTCCCAGCAACCCGGGTGGATGCAGAGCCTCAGCGGCAGCGCGCTGCGCCAGGCGATGATCAACCACATCAACGGCGTGATGGCCCACTACAAGGGCAAGCTCGCCTACTGGGACGTGGTGAACGAGGCCTTCGCCGACGGCGGCTCCGGCGGCCGGCGCGACTCGAACCTGCAGCGGACCGGCAACGACTGGATCGAGGTCGCCTTCCGCACCGCGCGGGCGGCCGACCCGAACGTCAAGCTCTGCTACAACGACTACAACATCGAGAACTGGAGCGCCGCCAAGACGCAAGGCGTCTACAACATGGTCAAGGACTTCAAGTCCCGCGGCGTCCCGATCGACTGCGTCGGCTTCCAGTCTCACTTCAACAGCGGCAGCCCGTACACCAGCAACTTCCGCACCACCCTGCAGAGCTTCGCCGCCCTGGGCGTCGACGTTGCCATCACCGAGCTGGACGTCCAGGGTGCCTCGGCCACGACCTACGCCAACGTGACCAACGACTGCCTGGCCGTGTCGCGCTGTGTCGGCATGACGGTCTGGGGCGTACGGGACAGTGACTCCTGGCGGTCCGGCGACACCCCGCTCCTCTTCGACGGCAACGGCAACAAGAAGGCCGCCTACAGCTCGGTTCTGGGCGCCCTCAACGCCGGCGGGTCATCCTCCACTCCGACCCCGACCCCGACCCCGACCGAAGGCACCGGACAGATCAAGCGCGTCGCCTCCGGCCGCTGCCTGGACGTGCCGAACGCGAGCACGACCGATGGCATCCAGGTGCAGTTGTGGGACTGCAACGGCAACAGCAACCAGCAGTGGGCCTCCACCTCCGCCAGTGAGCTCCAGGTGTACGGCAACAAGTGCCTGGACGCCGCCGGCACCGGCAACGGCGTCAAGGTGCAGATCTACTCCTGTCACGGCGGCGACAATCAGAAATGGCGCGTCAACTCCGACGGAACCATTGTCGGCGTCCAATCCGGACTGTGCCTGGACGCCGTCGGCCAGGGCACCGGCAACGGTACCCAGATCCAGCTGTACTCCTGCTCGGGCGGCAGCAACCAGAAGTGGTCCCGCAGTTGACCCGGGAAGAGGTCCCCATGTACAGAGCACGTATCAGGAAGGGGCGCCGCGCGCTGCCTTCGGCACTGGCCACCGCCGCGGTCGTCCTCGCGGCCACCCTGGTGGCGGCCCCGGCTCAGGCCGACGTCACCGGTGCCCTGCGCGGTGTCGGTTCCAGCCGGTGTCTGGACGTGCTGGGTCAGAGCCAGACCGACGGCACCTACCTGCAGCTCTATGACTGCCACGGCGGCTCGAACCAGCAGTGGACCTCGACCAGCAGTGGCCAGCTGACCGTGTATGGCAGCAAGTGCCTGGATGTGCCGAACCACGCGACCGCTGCCGGCACCCGGGTGGAGATCTGGACCTGCAACGGTGGTGCCAACCAGGAGTGGCGCGTGAACTCCGACGGCACGGTGGTCGGCGTGGAGTCGGGGCTGTGCCTGGAGGCGACAGGCGCCGGTACGGCCAACGGCACCGCGGTGGACATCTGGAGTTGTAACGGAGGTTCCAACCAGCAGTGGACCGGCCTGTCGGGGGGCGGCAGCTCGACGTGCTCTCTTCCGTCGTCGTACCGCTGGACGTCGACGGGTGTGTTGGCGACGCCGAAGAACGGGTGGGTCTCGCTCAAGGACTTCACCAACGTCGTCTACAACGGCAAACACCTGGTCTACGCATCGAACGTGTCGGGATCGTCGTACGGTTCGATGGCCTTCAGCCCGTTCACGAACTGGTCCGACATGGCCTCGGCCGGCCAGACCGGGATGAGTCAGGCCGCGGTGGCGCCCACGCTGTTCTACTTCGCGCCCAAGAACATCTGGGTGCTGGCGTACCAGTGGGGTGCGTGGCCCTTCATCTACCGGACGTCGAGCGACCCGACCAACCCCAACGGCTGGTCCTCGCCACAGGCACTGTTCACCGGGAGCATCCCGGGCTCCGGTACCGGCCCGATCGACCAGACGCTGATCGGTGACAGTTCGAACATGTACCTGTTCTTCGCCGGCGACAACGGCAAGATCTACCGGGCGAGCATGCCGATCGGGAACTTCCCGGGTAGCTTCGGCTCGTCGTACACGACGGTGATGAGCGACTCGACGGCCAACCTGTTCGAGGCGGTCCAGGTCTACAAGGTCCAGGGTCAGAACCAGTACCTGATGATCGTTGAGGCGATGGGGGCGAATGGGCGGTACTTCCGCTCGTTCACGGCCTCCAGCCTGAGCGGTTCGTGGACTCCGCAGGCCGCCAGCGAGAGCAACCCGTTCGCGGGCAAGGCCAACAGCGGGGCCACCTGGACCAACGACATCAGCCACGGTGACCTGGTCCGCAGCAACCCTGACCAGACCATGACCATCGATCCCTGCAACCTCCAGCTCCTCTACCAGGGCAAGTCCCCCAGCGCCAGCGGCCCGTACGACCAATTGCCGTGGCGTCCCGGTCTGCTGACGCTGCAGCGTTAGCCTGCGTGATCCACGGTGGGTCACGTCCAGCGGAGTGGTGTACGAGTCGGCCTCCGCGTGATCCGTTGTTGCAGGTTAAGCGGTGATTGCTTGCTGGCTGGTGTCTTGGTCCGGCGTTTCGCCGACCAGTACGCGTAGGCGGGCTTTGGCGAGGAATTCCAGGCCCATGTAGCGGCGGGCTTCGGTCCATTCGTCGGTTTGTTCCATCAACACGGCTCCGACCAAGCGGATGATCGCGCCCCGGTCCGGGAAGATCCCGACCACATCAGTGCGGCGTCTGATCTCCTTGTTCAGCCGCTCTTGCGGGTTGTTGGACCAGATCTGCCGCCAGATCTCCCGGGGGAAGACGGTGAAGGCCAGCAGGTCAGCGCGAGCTTCGTCCAGGTGCGCGGCGGCATCGGGGTGCTTGGCCTGCAGGCTGTCGACCACGCGGGCGTGCTGGGCGAGGACTTCTTCGGCAGCGGGCTGGTCGAAGATGGTCCGCACCAGCGTGGCGACCCACGGCTGGGCGGACTTGGGCACCTTGGTCAGCAGATTCCGCAGATAATGCGTGCGGCACCGCTGCCAGCAAGCGCCGGGCAGCGTCGCGCCGATCGCCTCGATGAGGCCGCGGTGCGCATCGGAGATGACCATCTGCACCCCGGACAGGCCCCGGGCGACCAGGCCCCGCAG
>JAOPYG010000118.1 GCA_025964685.1 Actinoallomurus sp.
CTGGCGAAGGCGGGCGTGCGCCGCCTGGTGGTGGTCGGCCTCGCATCGATCATGCCCGGGGCGTCCGGCGCTCCCCTGATGGACGAACCTGGCTACCCGAACGAGTACCGCTCCTTCTACCTCGGCCACGCGGCGGGCCTTGAGGAGCTTCGGACCTGTGACCTCGACTGGGCGTATGTGGCCCCCGCGGGCGACTTCGACCATGACGGCACGCGCACCGGCCGGTACCGGGTCGCCGAGCATGGCGACCCGGCCAGCCGGATCACGTACGCGGACTTCGCGATCGCGCTGCTCGACGAAATCGAGGCGCCCCGCCACCACCGCGCCGCAGTCAGCGTCCGGGAGGCGTGATGCCCGAGGTCCACGACAGCCCGAACGCCTGGGTCGCCGAGCACATCCGCCGTTTCGAGGAGACCGACGGCCGACCACGGTCGGGCGTGAACGACCTGCTGCTGACGACCCGAGGCCGGAGAACCGGCGAGCTGCGCCGCACCGCACTCGTCTACGGACGCGACGGCGACCTCTACGTCCTGGCGGCCTCCAACCGCGGCGCGGAGCACCACCCGGCCTGGTACCTCAACCTGCTCGCCGACCCGTACGTCACCGTACAGATCGGTACGGAGACCTTTACCGCACGCGCGCGCCCCGCCACCGAGGCAGAGCGTCCACACCTGTGGCGCCTGATGGTGTCGGCCATGCCGGAGTACGCGGCCTACCAGGAGCGGACCACCCGGGAGATCCCCGTGGTTCTCCTGGAACGCGTCTATGAGCGCGGGGTGTTGATCACGGTTTGATCAGGTGCGGCGTGGCCTTGGGGGACGCGCGGACGGGACTCGCATAGAACGGGCGAAACGACCAAGATCCACCGCGTTCAGGGAGCCCCGCCGCTCATGCAGTCTGTCTCATGCCTGGCACCGTGTCTGAGTCCGTAGCCGCCGTGTGGCCGCCGGTGTCTGGTATTTCGGTGGCGCCGACGTGCACGATGGCCGGCCTGGTCGCCGGATTGGATCCCGATGGCTGCGGTGACCTGCGGGTTTTCCTGGCCGATCTGCCGGATCCTCGCGGACGGCAGGGCCGCTGGTACGGCTATGGGGCGCTGGTGACCATCGCCGCGGCGGCGATGCTGGGCGGGGCGAACTCGGTGGCCGCCATCGCGCGGTGGGCCCGGGATGCTCCACCGCAGATTCTGCTGGCACTGGGAGTCACCGCGCACCCTCGTACCGGTCGGGTCTGTCCTCCTAGCGTGAAGACTTTCGGTCGTCTGCTCAAGGATTTGGACGGTGATGCGCTGGATGCCGCTCTTGCCCGATGGGTGTCGGCACAGGTCGCGACCGGCCGGATTATTCCTGGGCAGGTCGCGCTTGCGCTCGATGGCAAGGTGATGCGCGGGTGGCCGACACCGACGGCACCGTTCATCTCTTCGCCGCGCTGCTGCACGGCGAGGGCATCGTCACCGGGCAACGCGCCATCCCGGACAAGACCGGGGAGACCAAGGCGTTCACGCCGCTGCTGGACACCCTGGACATTACCGGGGCCATCATCACCGCCGATGCTCTGCACACCGTCCAAGCCCACGCCACCTACCTGCTGAAACGCGGCGCGTTCTACGTGTTCACCGTCAAGGAGAACACCCGGCCCTGTTCGATGAGATCGACGCACTGGCCTGGGAAGCCGAACCGACCGCCTGGATGACCTCCGACCGCGCGCACGGCCGCGACGAACTACGCACCATCAAGGTCCTGCCGGCCCCGCCCGGCCTCGGCTTCCCCGACGCAAAGCAGGTCATGCTCATCGAGCGGCACGTCACCGACCGCAAAACCGGCAAGCAATCAGCGGTCGCGGTCCTGGCCATCACCAACCTCACACCCCGCCAAGCCGACCCCGAAACCCTGCTCGCCCTGGTCAGAGGCCACTGGCAGATCGAGGTATTGCACTGGCCGCGTGACTCAGCCACCTTCCGCGAAGACGCCCACAAACTCAAGACCACCCGCGCCCGAATCACCGCGACCCTGCGGAATCTGGCGATCAACGTGCTACGCCTAGCCGGCGAACCCATCGCCGCAGGCCGCCAATAGGCCGCCAGCGACTACCACAACCCCCTCAGCCTGCTCGGTCTCACCATGTGAACTTGGCCACCGCCGTGGGCCGCGTCGCCGGGCCCCACTCTCATTTCCGGGAGGCGAGAGGGCCTATGCCTACCTGACGCAGGGTGGCAGGAATCCGCACCACAATGGCGGTCATGACTCTCTCCTGGAAGATCGTTATCGACTGCGCCGACCCGCACGCCCAAGCCGCGTTCTGGGCCGCCGCCCTCGGCTACGCGGTCGAGGACAACAGCGTCCTCATCGAGCAGTTGCTGGCCGCCAGGCACATCGACGAAAGCATGATCACGACGGTGTCCGGGCGAGCGGCGTTTCGAGGATTGCAGGCCGTCCGGCATCCCGACGACCCGGTCCAGGAGATCACCGGCACAGGGCTGGGCCGACGGCTTCTCTTCCAGCAGGTCCCAGAGCCCAAGACGGTCAAGAACCGACTGCACCTGGACCTGCACGCCGGGCCCGGGCACCGGCACGCCGAGGTCGCCCGGTTGTGCGAACTGGGCGCGACGGTACGCCAGGAGGTCAAGGAGCCAGGGACCGAACACGTCGTGATGTCCGATCCAGAGGGCAATGAGTTCTGCGTCCAGTAAGTCCCCGACGACAGGTCGGAACCTCAGCGGCCGGCGCGAGGCTCGGCGGCCTCACGCCGGCGGCGAGCTCTCGCTACCGCACCGGCCGGTAGGTGAGAATGGCCACCCCCGGTGGAATCACGGTGGTGTCGACGAGGGCGAGGTTCATTCGCTCCGCGCCGTCCCGGAAGAAGTTCCTCCCCTTCCCGAGCACGACCGGGTGGACCAAGAGCCGATACTCGTCAATGAGGTCGTGTTCCGCCAGGCTGTGCATGAGGTCGTGGCAGCCGTACATGACCAGGTCTCCACCGGGCTGTTGCTTGAGCTTGGCGACGCCCTCCGCGACATCGCCCTCGATCAGCTGGGAGTTCTCCCACTCCAGGTCCCTGAGCGTGGTCGACGCGATGTACTTGGCCATGCTGTTGATCTTGTCGACGTAGGGGAGCTCTCCTGACCGCGGTGGCCAGAGGGCGGCGAAAGCCTCGTACGTCTTGCGGCCCAGGAGCAGACCATCGCTGTTCGCCAGAAGGTCGGTGTGATACTTGGCCACCCCTTCGTCGTTGTACGGAACCGTCCAATCCCGGAGCTCGTCCATTCTCCCGTCCAGCGTCACATAGGTGGAAACGGTCACTTTTCTCATCTTTTGTCTCCTTCGGTGCGCGCTCTGTGGTCAGGCGGGGCAGTTGTGGTAGGCCGCCAGGAGCCACCTGCCGGTCTGGCGGGTGAGGGTCCAGGTGGCGATCACCCAGCGGTCGTCTGGGGCCTCGGTCTCGCCGGCCATCACGACGGCGCTCCTGGTGACGACGATGGCGGCGTCGGCGCCGAGATGGCGGACGCTCTGCACCTCGTCCCGGACCTGACTCCCCTTGAGCGGGCCGGTGAAGCCCGCCGCCATGCGGTCGCGGGTCGCGGCGCGGCCGGCGCTGTAGGAGCCGGGCAGGATCGAGGTCGCGTCCTCGGTGTAGGAGGCCACGAAGGCGTTGGCGTCGTTGTCCGCCCAGGCCTTGTAGATGCTGTCGAGCACGGTGAGGACCTCGCGGTCCTTGGTGTCGGTCATGGTCGTTCCTTCTGTCGGTGTGCCGCCTTCACCGGTACATACCTGGCGGCACGCCGCCGCTCATCGCTCGCGCGCCGATGACTTTCCGGACACCCGCCGGTATGTATGAGCACCGGGACCTATGCGCGTGATGGAGGACAGGGTGGCGACATCGACCAGCGAGGACTTCACGGTCCAGACCGATCCGTTCCGGCGGGAGCTGCTGGCGCACTGCTACCGGATGCTCGGCTCGGTGCACGACGCCGAGGATCTACTGCAGGAGACCTTGCTGCGGGCCTGGCGGGCGTACGACCGGTACGACCCGAGCCGCGCGGCACTGCGCACCTGGCTCTACCGGATCGCCACCAACGCCTGCCTGACCGCGCTCGAGCAGCGCAGCCGCCGCCCGCTGCCCTCCGGACTCGGCGCGCCGCCGGGCGACGATCCCGAGCAACCCCTGATCCGCGGCGAAGAGGTGCCGTGGCTCCAGCCGATCCCCGACGCGATGCTCGGCGACCCGGCGGGCGTCCTGCTCTCGCGGGGTTCGTTGCGGCTGGCCTTCGTCGCCGCGATGCAGTTCCTGCCGGCCCGGCAGCGGGCCGTGCTCATCCTGCGCGAGGTGCTGGACTGGCGCGCCGCCGACGTGGCCGCGGCGCTGGACATGACTACCGCCGCGGTGAACAGTGCCCTGCAACGGGCCAGGGCCCGGCTCGGCGAGGCCGGGCTGGGCGAGGACCAGATCGACGAGCCCGCCGACCCCGGCCACCGCGCCAAGGTCGAACGCTATGCCGTCGCCTTCGAGAACGCAGACCTGGCGGCTCTGGAGAAGCTGCTGACCGATGACGCCGTACTGGAGATGCCACCGTTCCTGAACTGGTACGTCGGCCGCGAGCCGTACATCCGCTTCATCGCACGCGTCTTCACGCTCCGGGGCACGGATTGGCGCATGGTCCCGGTGCAGGCGAACGGACAACCCGCGCTGGCCGCCTACACGCGCGCCGAGGACGGTGGGTACGCCCTGCACATCCTCCAGGTCTTCACCGTCACGGAGTCGGGCATCAGCCGCAACACCTCCTTCCAGGATCAAGACCTGTTCGCCTACTTCGGCCTGCCCGAGAGGATCAACGGCGCCGAGGAATGACCCAACCCGGCGGTTGGCAGGTCCGCTAGCCGACGAGTGTCTGGGTGCCGAGGACGGCGAGGAGCGCAAGGCGTTCGGCGTCCTCGGTGTCGGGCTCGGCCGTGTAGATCATGATGCGCAGGTCGCTGCCCGCGACGCTGAGCAGGTCGCAGTCCAGCGTCACAGCGCCCACCTGCGGGTGATCGATGGTCTTGGTCGACAGCTCGGCCCGGCCCACCGTTCCGGAATCCCACAGCTCGGCGAATCGAGAGCTTTTCGCGCGCAGCTCCGCGACCAGGCGCCGCACCCGCTGGTCCGCCGGATACCGGTTCGCCGTCGCACGCAACCCGGAGACCTGATCGACCTCGAGCGCGCGGCGGGTCTGCGCGGTGTAGCGGACGCGGCTGCCCGAGCCGAGGAAGTTGCGCCACACCGCGTTGCGGTCGTTGCCGTGGTACTCACCCATGAGCGCCGTGTACAGCGGGTTGGCCAGCAGCAGCGTCCACGCCGCGTCGCTGACCGCGACGGGCGTCCCGGTCAGCCGGTCCAGCATTCGCTGGACGCTCGGCGTGATGTAGGCGGGCACCGTTCCCTGCCCCGGCGGTACGAGCCCGGCGACCTTGAACAGGTGCTCGCGCTCTGCTCCGGACAGTCGCAGCGCCCGGCCCAGGGCCTCGACGACCTGGACCGACGGGTTGGCCGCCCGGCCCTGTTCGAGGCGGGTGACATAGTCGACCGAGATCCCGGCCAGCAGGGCCAGCTCCTCGCGGCGCAGCCCGGGCGCGCGCCGGTGACCGCCGACCGGTAGCCCGGCGGCCTCCGGGGAGACCCGGTCGCGCCAGCGCCGCACCGTGTGCCCGAACTCCGTGGTCGCCATGACACCACTGTGCACCTCCCCCGCCCGATTCTTCCTGGCCCTGACAGTCCCAGGAAAACCAGACGCCTGGCTGACCGGGCGGCTCCGTCGCGATCATAGAGGGCATGACAACAACACTGATCACCGGAGCGAACAAGGGTCTCGGCTTCGAGACCGCCCGCCGCCTCGTCGCCGCGGGCCACACCGTCTACCTCGGGAGCCGGGACGCCGAACGCGGGCGCCGGGCCGCCGAGCAACTCGGCGCGCGGGCCGTCCGGCTCGACGTCACCGACGACGCGTCCGTACGGGCCGCGGCGGAGGCCATCGAGGCCGACGGAGGACTGGACGTCCTGGTCAACAACGCGGGCATCCAGGACGAGATGAGCGACGACGGCAAGGTCGTGGTCGGCGCCGCGGATCTGACCGCCGACGTGATGCGGCGCACGTTCGAGACGAACGTCTTCGGCGTGGTGCGCGTCCTGCACGCGTTCCTCCCGCTGCTGGAGCGTTCCGCCGCCCCGGTCGTGGTCAACGTCAGCAGCGGCCTGGCCTCGCTGGCCCGGGTGGCAACCCCGGGCACCCCGGCGTACGCCTACCCGGGCGTCGCCTACTCGGCCTCGAAGACGGTGGTCAACGTGATCACCGTGCAGTACGCGAAGGCGTTCCCGGCCATGCGGATCAACGCGGTGGAGCCGGGGTTCACCAAGACCGACCTGAACGCGAACACCGGCGTCCAGACGGTCGAGGAGGGTGCCGAGATCATCGTGCGGATGGCCCAGGTGGGTCCCGATGGCCCGACCGGAGGCTACTTCGACGCCGAAGGCACCCTTCCCTGGTGATCCCAACCAAGGTCACGCGTCTCGCATGGTCTCGGGCCCCGGGGTCGCGGCGAGTCCGGACAGGACCACGTCGACGAACCGTGACTCCCGGGCGGACGCCTGCGGGCGGGAGAGTTTCGCGCGGCACCCGTCACCGCGCTGACCGGAATCAGCAGTTCCTGAGCGTCCACGTCGTCTCGCGTGACGCCGGCGCGGTGCCCTCGCCCCAGGAGCCGTCGAAGGTTCTGCCGCATCAGCGAGCAGGCGGACGTCACGGGCTCGGAGTCCGCGGCCAGGCGGGCGGCGCGAACCGATCGCCCGCGACGTCATGGGCGCGCGCTGGGACGACCTGTCCTGCGTGTCGGCCGGGCGCGAGTAGCCCCGGGATGCCGGGCGGCTGAGGAGGGTCAGCGCGGCGACCAGCTCGGTGTTTGGACAGGCCCCGGCCCATGAGCGTGAGGACTTCCAGCTCGCGTGGCGTCAGCGTGGCGAGGTCACGGTGGACGGCCGGGGCCTGGTCAGTGGGGTGGCCGGACGCGAAGCGTTCGACGAGGCGCCGGGTGATCGGGGGCGCGAGCAGTGCCGCACAATGAGTGATCCGCAGGAAACCCGCTGGTCCGCCGTAGCGCTGATATGCGACGATCCGCCGATGTCCGACAACACTCGACAGCGCCGTCTGGCCGCGATGCGGGCCTGCGACCGAATCCTTTCCGGCGTCCGGCCCGCGACAATGAGGGACCGGCTCGCGGACCTGGACGCGGGCGGTGACCTGGACGCCGATCCCGACTTCTACGGCGACGGCCCCGTGACCACGCTGGAGAACCGCGTGGCCGACCTCCTGGGAACCGAGGCCGCCGTCTTCTTCCCCACAGGCACGATGGCCCAGCAGGTCGCGCTGCGGTACGGGACCGACCACACCGGGCACCCGACGGTCGCCCTCCACCCACTCGGCCATCAGGAGATGCACGAACGGCACGCCTACGCCCACGTGAGCGGCCTGCGCAGCGCCTGGCCGACCACCGCACCCCGTAACCCCACCGCCGACGAGATCACCGCGCTCGGCGAACCCGTGCACACCGTCGTCATCGAACTCCCGCTGCGCGACGCCGGCTTCGTCCTCCCCACCTGGGACGAGCTCACCGCCGTATCCGCCGCGGCGCACGCCATCGGCGCACGCGTCCACTTCGACGGCGCCCGGATCTGGGAATCCGCCCCGTACCTCGGACACTCCCTCAGCGAGATCGCCGGCCTCGCCGACAGCACCTACGTCTCCTTCTACAAGACACTCGGCGGCATCAGCGGCGCGGCGCTCGCGGGCACCACGGAGCTCGCCTCCTTCGCCCGGGTATGGCGGCACCGGTACGGCGGCAACGTCTTCCAGCAGTGGCCCGCCGCCCTGACGGCACTCGCCGGTCTCGACCGCGAACTGCCGCGCATTCCCGACTACGTGCGGCACGCGCGAACGGTCGCCAAGACACTCACCGCGCTACCCGGCGTACGGGTCCATCCGGAACCCCCGCCCACCCATCGGTTCCGTCTCTGGCTTCCACACCCTTCGCAGGCACTCAACGACGCGGCGCTCGCACTCGCCGAAGAGGAGCAGGTGTGGTTCGCCGGTGGATGGCAGGACACCGACGTACCGGGCATCGCGATGACCGAGATCACCGTCGCGGGCCCCGCTCTCCAATTGACGGCCGCGGACATCATCGAAGTCGGTGAACGCTTTCTCAGCCGAGTCGCCGGCCGCTGACCTCCGACGGTCCCCTCCAGGCGGTCTCACCATGGGTAGGTGCCGCCGTTCTCGCTGAGAAATACGCCCGTCGGGCCATCGCCGGGCAAGGTGACCTGACGGGCGATGTGGGCTCCGCCCTCGGCGGCGCTCAGGTGACCGGTGTGGCCGTTCAGGTCCGTCGCACAGAACCCGGTGACAGCGCGTTGACCGTGATCCCGGCCTCGCGCAGCGAGTTGGCGTAGATCAGGGTGATCGCGTTCACCGCGGCCTTGGAGGAGTTGGAGCCGAGCAGGTTCGCGTAGTGCCACAGCGGTGAGTCCGGGTCGGTGAGGAACGCGACGGTGCCCAGCCCGCTGGAGACGTTCCCGATGT
>JAOPYG010000151.1 GCA_025964685.1 Actinoallomurus sp.
CGAGACGCCGTTCACGCGCTGCGCGAGGCGCATGCCCATGACGGCCATGTTGAAGACGTCGGGGTCGCCCTCGTCGTAGGTCTCCGCGCCGAGCGCCAGGATCCGGTCGGTCGAGACGCTGGCGGCCTCGTTGTCGGTGCCGAAGTACTTCTTGATCAGCTCACGGGGGAACCGGTCGATGCCGGCCGGGACGGGCGTGTGCGTGGTGAACACCGTGCCGCCGCGGGCCGCCTCGACCGCCTCGTCGAAGGTCAGGCCCTGGTCGTCGATGTACTCCCGGATACGCTCCAGGCCGAGGAAGCCGGCGTGGCCCTCGTTGGTGTGGAAGACCTCCGGCGCGGCGTGCCCGGCGGCGCGGCAGAACTCGCGGATGGCACGGACCCCGCCGATGCCGAGCAGCATCTCCTGCAGCAGCCGATGGTCCGTTCCACCGCCGTACAGCCGATCGGTCACATCGCGCCCGGCCGGGGCGTTCTCCTCGACGTTGGAGTCGAGGAGCAGCAGCGGGACCCGTCCGACACTGGCAACCCAGACCTGCGCGTGCAGGCGGTCACCGTCCGGCAGCCCGACCGCGACCCGTACGGGCGCGCCGCCCTGCTCGCGCAGCAGCGTCAAAGGCAGGCCGTCGGGGTCGACCGGCGGGTAGTGCTCCTGCTGCCAGCCCTCCGGCGACAGCGACTGAGAAAAGTACCCATGGCGGTAGAGCAGCCCGACGCCGATGATCGGCACGCCCAGGTCGCTCGCGGTCTTGAGGTGATCGCCGGCGAGAATGCCCAAGCCACCGGAGTACTGCGGGAGCGCTGCCGCGATGCCGTACTCCGGAGAAAAGTAGGCGATGGCCGCCGGCACGTCGGACAGCCCCTGGTACCACCGGGGGGCGGTGACGTACTCGCGCAGCTCGTCAACGGCGTCACCGAGCGCTCTCAGGAAACGCCGGTCGCCGGTGAGCGCGGTGAGGCGCTCGGCCGACACCTCTCCCAGCAGCCGCATCGGATCATGGCGCGTCGCCTCCCAGAGCTCCGGATCGACCGACTGGAACAGCTCCAGCGTCTCTGGATGCCAGGACCAGCGCAGGTTGAGAACGAGCTCCTCGAGCGGCTGAAGCGGCTCGGGCAGGACCGTGCGTACGGTGAATCTCCGGATGGCCTTCACGTGGCGCGACACTAATCGGTAGGGGGGCATGCTCGCGACCCAAACCCGCACAGCGGCCCACATCCTTGGATCTATGTTTGCCGCCTCCGGGCACCGGGGGTCCGGAGAGTGCGAAGTTCGCCCGTGGATGCGACCATTGGGCGAGCGCTGGGATGAGCGTCGCCGGGCGACCCCCGGCGGGCCGGACGAACACGCGGCACACTCCGCGTGACGTCACCAGGTGCAGGGCGCTCCCGTCATCGCCTTACCATCGATGCAGGCGGCAATGCGGATCCGGCCGCGCATAACAACCCCCGAGATCTCTTTGGCGCTCCGACGTGCTGAGATCCCCCCGATCATGGAAAGCGACAATTCTCCCGTTTCGCACGCGGCAGATTGGCAACGGAGACCTTATGCGCGAGCCTTCGCCGAGCACCCCCACCCCCCGCGGCGACACGGGCGGTCAAGAAAGATCATTTCTTTCGGAAGACGAGGTTGATCCCGCTCCGGCGTCGGTACGCTCGCCTGCGATGATCGGACGTATTCCCATTCTCGACGTTCAACCGGTGATCGACTGCGGTCGCTGGCCGGCCAAGGCCGTCCCCGATGAGACCTTCGAGGTCGGCGCGACGGTGTTCCGCGAGGGGCACGAGATGCTCGGCGCGGGCGTCGTGCTGCGGGATCCCCAGGGCCGCACCGGGCCGCTCGCCCGCCTGCGTGAGGTGACGCCGGGCACTGACCGGTACGCCGCGCAGGTCACGCCCTCCTCCACCGGATTGTGGCACTTCCGGGTCGAGGCGTGGGGCGATCCGGTCGCACACTGGTGGCACTACGCCGGCATCAAGATCCCGCGTGGCCAGGACACCGAGCTGATGCTCGAGGAGGGCGCCCGGCTCTTCGAACGCGCGCTCAAGGGCGTGCCGAAGGGCGAACGATCGCTCCTCAAAGGAGTGATCCGAGCGCTCCGCGAGAACGCCATCCCGCCGATCATGCGCTTCGAGGCCGCCGACGCCCCCGAGGTGCACGAGCTCCTCGAACGCCATCCGCTGCGCGAGCACGAGACGGTGACCGACTGGCATCCGCTGCTCGTCCACCGCGAGCGCGCGCTGTTCGGCTCCTGGTACGAGCTGTTCCCGCGCTCGGAGGGAGCGGCGTACGACCCGATGGGCCGTCGCGCGCCGCAGTCGGGAACGTTCCGAAGCGCGATGAAACGGCTGCCTGCCATCGCCGAGATGGGCTTCGACGTCGTCTACCTGCCGCCGATCCACCCGATCGGCGCGCAGTTCCGCAAGGGACCCAACAACACGCTGCACGCCGAGTCGCACGACCCCGGGTCACCGTGGGCGATCGGCTCGGAGGACGGCGGGCACGACGCGATCCACCCGCAGCTCGGCGGGTTCGCCGATTTCGACGCCTTCGTCGAGTACACCAAGGACCTCGGGATGGAGGTCGCACTGGACTTCGCGCTGCAGTGCTCGCCGGACCACCCCTGGGTCAAGGAGCACCCGGAGTGGTTCACCACCCGCGCCGACGGATCGATCGCCTACGCGGAGAACCCGCCCAAGAAGTACCAGGACATCTATCCGCTCAACTTCGACAACGACCCCGAGGGCATCTACCGGGAGGTCGAGCGCGTCCTGCGCCTGTGGATGGACCACGGCGTACGGATCTTCCGGGTCGACAACCCGCACACCAAGCCGGTGGCGTTCTGGGAGCGGCTGCTGGGCAGCATCGCCGAGACCGACCCCGACGTGCTGTTCCTCGCCGAGGCGTTCACCAAGCCGGCGATGATGCACACGCTCGGCAAGATCGGCTTTCACCAGTCGTACACCTACTTCACCTGGCGTAACAACAAGGGCGAGCTGGAGGAGTACCTCCACGAGCTGTCCGGGCCCGCGTCGCCGTACATGCGGCCCAACTTCTTCGTCAACACGCCTGACATCCTGCATGAGTACCTGCAGCACGGCGGTCCCCCCGGGTTCGCGGTGCGTGCGGTGCTCGCCGCGACGCTGTCGCCGGCCTGGGGCGTCTACTCCGGTTATGAGCTGTATGAGAACATTCCGGTGCGACCGGGCAGCGAGGAGTACCGCGACTCGGAGAAGTACCAGTACCGGCCGCGCGACTGGGAGGCGGCCGAACGCGAGGGCCGCAGCCTCGCGCCGCTCATCTCGTCCCTCAACTCTTTGCGAAGAGCACACCCGGCGCTGCGCAGGCTGCGTAACCTACGGTTCCATAACGTCGACCAATCTGAGTTGATCTGTTTCTCCAAACGCGTGGCCCCCGCCAACGGGGACGGGGACGCCGCGGACCTCGGAGACGTGGTGCTGGTCGTCGTCAATCTCAATCCACATCAGGTCCGCGAGGCGACCGTCTATCTCGACATGCCGGCACTCGGTCTCGATTGGGCGGATCAGCTGGTCGTCACCGACGAGCTGTCCGGTGAGTCCTACCACTGGCGACAAGCGAACTACGTGCGCCTCGACCCGCACACCCAGTCTGCACACATCTTCACGGTTTCGAGAGGCGAGAGTTGACCCAGATCGATCCCCTGCTCGGAGGCGGTGCCATCGAGCCGGTCCCGGACACCTTCACGCGCGACACGCCGAACGCGCCGCACTGGTACAAGAACGCGGTCTTCTACGAGGTACTGATCCGCGGCTTCTACGACTCCACCGGCGATGGCACCGGGGACATCAAGGGACTCACCGAGAAGCTGGACTATCTCGTCTGGCTCGGCATCGACTGCATCTGGCTGCTGCCGATCTACGAGTCGCCGCTGCGCGACGGCGGGTACGACATCAGCGACTTCATGAAGATCCTGCCGGAGTTCGGTGACCTCGGTGACTTCGTGGAGCTGGTCGACGAGGCGCACAAGCGCGGCCTGCGCGTCATCGCCGACCTGGTCATGAACCACACCAGCGACCAGCACCCGTGGTTCAAGGCCTCGCAGGAGGACCCGGACGGCCCGTTCGGCGACTTCTACGTCTGGTCCGACAGCGACGAGGGCTACCCCGAGGCGCGGATCATCTTCGTCGACACCGAGACCTCCAACTGGACCTGGGACCCGGTACGCGGCCAGTACTACTGGCACCGGTTCTTCAGCCACCAGCCGGACCTCAACTTCGACAACCCGGCCGTCCAGGAAGCCATGATGGAGGTGCTGCGCTTCTGGCTGGACCTCGGCATCGACGGGTTCCGCCTCGACGCGGTGCCGTACCTCTTCGAGCGCGAGGGCACCAACTGCGAGAACCTGAAAGAGACGCACGACTATCTCAAGACGGTCCGCAAGGAGATCGACCGGCTCTACCCCGACCGGGTGATGCTGGCCGAGGCCAACCAGTGGCCCGCCGACGTCGTGGAGTACTTCGGCGACCCGGCCACGGGCGGCGACGAGTGCCACATGGCGTTCCACTTCCCGGTCATGCCGCGCATCTTCATGGCCGTACGCCGGGAACAGCGCTACCCGATCTCGGAGATCATGGCGCAGACGCCGAAGATCCCCGACAACGCGCAGTGGGGCATCTTCCTCCGCAACCATGACGAGCTGACGCTCGAGATGGTCACGGACGAAGAGCGCGACTACATGTACTCGGAGTACGCCAAGGACCCGAGGATGAAGGCCAACATCGGCATCCGCCGGCGGCTGGCCCCGCTCCTGGACAACGACCGCAACCAGCTGGAGCTGTTCACCGCGCTGCTGATGTCGTTGCCGGGTTCGCCGGTGCTGTACTACGGCGACGAGATCGGCATGGGCGACAACATCTGGCTCGGTGACCGCGACGGGGTGCGCACGCCGATGCAGTGGACGCCGGACCGCAACGCCGGCTTCTCCAACTGTGACCCGGCGCGGCTCTACCTGCCGGTCGTCATGGACCCGATCTACGGGTACCAGGCGATCAACGTCGAGTCGCAGCAGAACAACCCCGGTTCTTTGCTGCACTGGACCCGCAAGATGATCGACATCCGCAAGCGCCACCCGGTCTTCGGGGTGGGCGACTACACCGAGCTGTCCGCCTCGAACCCGAGCGTGCTGGCCTTCGTTAGGGAGTTCGGCGCGGATCGCGTACTTTGTGTGAACAACTTGTCACGTTTTCCGCAACCCGTGGAGCTTGACCTGCGACGCTTCGAGGGCGTCAACCCGGTCGAGTGCATGGGCGGTGTTCAATTCCCTCCAATCGGGGAATTGCCATATCTCCTGACACTTCCAGGACACGGTTTCTACTGGTTCCTCCTGCCCACGAACCACGGAGGTGGTGGCGAGTAGCCATGTGGACCAGGTGGGCGGAACAGGCGAGGTGACGTAGCCAGTGCGGCTGTCCGAACGACTCGACGATCTGATCGCGGGATGGCTCCCACGCCAGCGATGGTTCGCGGGCAAGGACCGGGACATCGACGAGGTCTCGGTCCTGACCGAAACGGAGCTGGTCGAAGGCGACCCGGCGCTGCACCATGTCGTCCTCGCCGTCCGCCAGGGTGAGCAGGTCGACCGTTACCAGATACCGGTCGGCCTGCGCAGTGAGCTGCCCGGGCGGCTGGAGTACGCCGAGATCGGGCGGATCGACGGCGTGCACGTCTATGACGCCGTGCACGACCCCGAGCTGACCCGGGTGCTGCTGGAGAAGATGGCCGACTCCGCCGACACCGGACCGCTGGCGTTCCGGTCGATCTCCGGTCTGGAGACCGACCTCCACAGCCTCGCGAGCCCCGCCGAGCAGAGCAACACCTCACTCATCTACGGCGACGTCTACATCTGCAAGCTGTTCCGGCGCCTGACCCCCGGCATCAACCCCGACCTGGAGCTGAGCCGCGGCCTCGTCGGCGCCGGCAGCAAGCACGTGCCGGCGCTGTACGGCTGGATCTCGTGTGAGCTCGACGGGACCATCTCCACGCTGGCCATGCTCACGGAGTTCCTGCGGACCGGCACCGACGGCTGGCAGCTCGCCGGCACCAGCGTCCGCGACCTCTACGCCGAGCCCGATCTGCACGCCGACGAGGTCGGCGGTGACTTCGCGAGCGAGTCCGAACGCCTGGGCGCGGCGACCGCCGAGGTGCACCGCGACCTGGCCACGGCGTTCGGCACGGGCATGGTGCCGGTCCAGGAGGTACGCGCGCTCGCTCGCCAGATGAAGGCGCGGCTGAACGAAGCGTGCTCGGCGGTGCCGCAGCTGGTGCCGTACGCCGGGCACCTGAACGAAGCGTTCGAGGCGTTCGCCGAGCTCGACCAGCCGCTCATGGTGCAGCGCGTGCACGGCGACTTCCACCTCGGCCAGGTGATGCGGACCGAGACGGGCTGGATGCTGCTCGACTTCGAGGGCGAACCCGCCAAGTCGCTCGAAGAACGCCGCCGGCCGGCCCACCCGCTGCGCGACGTCGCCGGCATGCTCCGCTCCTACGACTACGCGGCCCGCCATCTGCTCGTCAACGGCAAGGCGGTGTCGGGCAACCCGGACCAGCTGGAGTTCCGCGCGCACGAGTGGGCGGAGCGCAACCGCGCGGCGTTCTGCCGCGGGTACGCCGACGCCGGTGGCGTCGATCCGGCCGCGCACGAGGTGATCATCCGCGCCTTCGAGTTCGACAAGGCGGTCTACGAGGTGATGTACGAATCGCGGAACCGGCCGTCCTGGCTACACATCCCGCTCAGCTCGATCGCCGCTCTCAGCGCCCATCCTGCCCCGGGCTCGGCCGCCCGCTGACTGTGGTGCAGGACACCCCCCGGTCGGGGAGCGAGGAACGGTTACGCTCCCCTGATCGGGTACGCACGTAGGCAAGCACCCCCGAACTTTGCGAGGAGCGTCATGGCGCGGGTCACCCAAGATGAGATCGACCGGTTGATCAGCGGACAACACCACGACCCCCACGGTCTGCTCGGCGCGCATCCGGACCGCGACGGCGTCGCCATCCGGGCGCTGCGCCCCCTCGCCGGCAAGGTCGAGGTCGTGCTGGCCGACGGCGAACGCCGGCCGATGCGCCACATTCACGAGGGCATCTTCGCCACCACCCTCACACCGGGCAGCCCGCTGTCGGGCGATGAGCCGATGGCGGTGCCCGACTACCGCCTCGCGGTGACGTACGGCGACGGACCCGAGGTCGTCCAGGACGATCCGTACCGGCACGCACCCTCGCTCGGCGAGCTGGACCTCCACCTGATCGGCGAGGGCCGGCACGAAGAACTCTGGAAGGCCCTCGGCGCGCATACGCGTACGTACCGGTCGGTGTTCGGCCCGGTGCACGGCGCCGCGTTCGCGGTGTGGGCCCCGAACGCCAGGGGCGTCCGCGTCATCGGCGACTTCAACCACTGGGACGGCCGCGCGTACCCGATGCGCTCGCTCGGCTCCTCCGGAGTGTGGGAGCTGTTCATCCCCGGCGTCGGCGACGGCGCCAACTACAAGTTCGAGATCCTCGGCGCCGACCACGTGTGGCGGCGCAAGGCCGACCCGATGGCGCAGTACACCGAGCGGCCGCCCGCGACCGCCTCGAAGGTCTTCACCTCCCACTACGAGTGGGAGGACGCCGACTGGCTGACCCGGCGCAAGTCCCACGACGCGCTGCGGTCGCCGATGAGCGTGTACGAGGTGCACCTCGGCTCCTGGCGTGCCCACCTCGGCTACCGCGAACTGGCCGACGAGCTCGTGGACTACGTCGCGGACATGGGCTTCACGCACGTGGAGCTGCTGCCGGTCTCCGAGCATCCCTTCGGCGGATCATGGGGCTACCAGGTCACCTCCTACTACGCGCCCACGTCGCGGTTCGGTGACCCCGATGAGTTCCGGCACCTCGTGGACCGGCTGCACCAGGCCGGCATCGGCGTGATCGTCGACTGGGTGCCCGGCCACTTCCCCAAGGACGAGTGGGCCCTCGCCCGCTTCGACGGCACGTCGCTGTACGAGCACGGCGACCCGCGTCGGGGCGAGCAGAAGGACTGGGGCACGTTCATCTTCGACTTCGGCCGCTCGGAGGTGCGCAACTTCCTGGTCGCGAACGCGACCTACTGGCTGGAGGAGTTCCACATCGACGGCCTGCGCGTCGACGCGGTCGCCTCGATGATCTACCTCGACTACTCCCGCGCGGAGGGCGAGTGGACGCCGAACATCTACGGCGGCCGCGAGAACCTCGAGGCGATCGACTTCCTCAAGGAAATGAACGCCACCTGCTACAAGCGCTCCCCCGGCATCATGACGATCGCCGAGGAGTC
>JAOPYG010000158.1 GCA_025964685.1 Actinoallomurus sp.
CCGGCCCGGCCATCACAGCGGGATCGGTGGATCTTAGAACCAGCCGCGGCGCCTGAAGAAGACGTAGAGGATGACCGAGCCCAGCACCATCAGGCCCAGCGCGGCCGGATAGCCCAGGAGCCAGTGCCGCTCCGGCATGTGGTCGAAGTTCATGCCGTAGATCGTGCCGACGAGTGTGGGAGCGAAGAAGATCGCCGCCCAGGCGGAGATCCGCTTGATCCCCTCGTTCTGGGCGTAGCTGGCCTCGGTCAGCCGCTTGACCTCTTCGTTCTGCGCCTGGCCGATCAGCGTGGCCTTGATGGTGAGGACGGTCTGGTAGAACTCGATCACGCCTTGGAGGTACTCGCGCTCGCCGTCGGCCACGTCGCGTACCCGGTCGAGCTGGTCCGCGGCGTCGGCCACCAGCCGCCGGCCGCCGGGTGAGATACCGGTGAGGGCCCTCATCCGCCCGTAGATCGCCGCGCCGAGCGCGCCCATGGTGCGCACGGCGAGCAGGCCGTGGCGGGCGCGGAACAGCTCGTTGAGGAACTCCTCCGGGTCGCCGACCTGCCCACCCGTCACGCGTTGTTCGAGGCCCCAGACGTCGCTGGTCACGGCCTCGACGTACTCCTCCTGGTTGCGGATCAGGGCGGAGACGATCGCGTACGAGAGCTCCCACGGTGTGGCGGGGCTCAGCCGGCCGGCCTGGACGCGCTTGAGCACGGCGCCGGTCTCGCGCAGGGCGGCCTCCTGGCGTACCGCCGGGTTGAGCGGCCCGTGCACGGTGACCAGGTAGTTGCGGCCGACGAACTGGTCGAGCTCGACGTAGTGGACGTGACCGCGCTCGCCGCGCTCGGGAGAGTGGAGGACGAAGAACACGTGGTCGGCGTAGGCGTGCATCTTGGGCACGCGGTTGCGCTGGACGCAGTCGCGTACCGCCATCGGGTGGAAGCCGAACACCTCGGACAGCACGCGGACGGCCTCAGGGTCACAGCCGGGGATGTCGACCCAGACCAGGCCGTCCGCACCGCCGAGCAGCTCTGGCAGCTCGTCGGCCTGACGCTCCTCGACACCGTCTCCGGTGATCAGGCGAACGTCCATCCGGCTCACGCTCCTCGAGCGACACCCGTCGCTTTACCCGATCATGCCAAGGTCGGCCCCTCATCGGCACTGGGGGGCGATTCCTCGGCGGGGAACAGGATGGTGGTCCTCCACCGAGACCGACGCGGCCGTCTCGGCGTCGATGGTCGCTCGGGCGCGGTGCGGCCGGTAGCGGCGTTCGACGGTCCCGCGGACGCGCTGCTCGCCGTCCACCTCGAGGAGGCCTCCGTCGGCCAGCAGGCGGACATGCCGGTACACGGTGGCCTTGGAGACGTCGGGCAGGCGGGCGCACAGCTGGGACGTGGTGAGCGTCCGGCCACCGGACATCGCGTGCACGACGCGGAGCCGCACCGGGTGCAGGAGCACGCCGTGCTCCAGGCGATCCGCGACCTGCTCGACCGGGCGTGCCGAAGGTTCACCGTTCGAGCTCGGCCCGTACTCCCAGCAGCCGTACGGGCCGACGCCCGGTGAAGCGGCCGAGGGCATCGAGGGCCGCGCGTTCCAGCGCCGCCGCCTCCGCCGTCGCCTCGTCCAGCACCTGGCCGCGCGTCCGGGTCGTGAAGGGGGCGTAGCGGACCTTCACCACGACGCGGGCGGCCAGGCGGCGTTCGGCCGCGAGCTCCTCCGCGACCCGGCGGGCGAGGCGCGCCACCTCCTCACGCACCTCGTCCCAGTCGTCGAGGTCGTGCTGGTAGGTGGTCTCCCGCCCGCGCGAGCGCGCGGCGTGCGGTGTGCCCGTGACCGGCGATGAGTCCCCGCCCCGTGCGAGCCGGACGAGCCACGGCCCGGTCACCGGGCCGAGCCGCGCGGCCAGCTCGTCCGGGTCGCTGTCGGCGAGCCCTCGTACGGTGTCGATGCCCAACCGGCCGAGCCGGCGGGCGGTCTTGCGGCCGATCCCCCACAGCGCATCGGTCGGCCGGTCGCCGAGCGTCGCGAACCACGTCTCGGCGGTCAGCCGGAAGACGCCGTCCGGCTTGGCGAAGCCGGTGGCCAGCTTGGCGCGCAGCTTGTTGTCGCCGATGCCGACGCTGCAGTCGAGGCCGGTCGCCTCGCGCACCCGCCGGCGGATCTCCTCGGCCACCGCTTCCGGGGCGTCGCCGTCGACGGCCATGAATGCCTCGTCCCAGCCGAGCACCTCCACGACCGCCCCGAACGTCCGCAGGGTGGTCATCACCTCCGCCGACGCCGCTTCGTAGACCTCCCGGTCGACCGGGAGGAAGACGGCGTCGGGGCAGCGCCGCGCCGCCGTACGGAGCGGGAGCCCCGAGTGCACGCCGTACGCGCGCGCCTCGTAGGAGGCCGTACTGACCACGCCGCGCTTGGCGGGGTCGCCGTCGCCGCCCACGATGACCGGAAGCCCGCGCAGCTCGGGACGGCGCAGCACCTCGACCGCGGCCAGGAACTGGTCGAGGTCGATGTGCAGCACCCAGGAGGTCACACTTCCATCTTCACCCGCCAGATCACCCGGCCAGCGTTTCGACGCTCACCTGCCAGAGGCGTTCGGCCGCCTCGGGGTCGAGCGCGTGGGCCGCGACACCGTGGCGCGTGCCGGGCTGGTTGGGCTCGGCCTCGTCGCAGTCCTCGAAGTACCGCCCGCCGAGGCCGGCGAGCAGCGGGGAGGTCGCGAGCAGCACGGACGTCGCGGCACCCTGTTCGGGCGTCTTCCACCGCGGGCCACCGCCGCCGGCCGCCGCGCGCGCACGCTCGATGTCCTCGTCGCTGACGTGCCTCTGCAGGTTGGTGCGGATCGCCCCCGGCATCAGCGCGTTGACGGTGATGCCGTCGGCCGCCCAGCGCTTGGTCGCCTCGACCGCGAACATGACGTTGGCCGTCTTGGACTGCCCGTACGCGGACCAGGCCTCGTACGGCCGCTCCTGGAAATGGATGTCGTCGAAGACGATCCCGGACCGCAGGTGCGCGCTCGAGCTGACCGAGACGACGCGTGCGTCACCGGCCGCGGCGAGCGCGCCGTGCAGCCGCGTGGTGAGCGCGAAGTGGCCGAAGTGGTTCGTGGCGAACTGCAGTTCCCAGCCCTCCGGCGTACGCGTCTCGGGTGCGGCCATCACTCCGGCGTTGTTCACGAGGATGTGCAGGGGTCCCGCCCACGCGGCCGTGAGCGCCGCGACGGAGGCCTGGTCGGCGAGGTCGAGCTCGGCGACGAGGATCTGCTTGTTGCCGGTGGTCGCGATGATGTCGTCGGCGGTGCGCCGGCCCGCGTCGGGGTTGCGTACGGCGAGGGTGACCTCCGCGCCCGCGCCGGCCAGCGCCCGCGCCGTCTCGATGCCGATGCCGGACGCACCGCCGGTCACGATGGCACGGCGTCCGGTCAGGTCGATACCGTCCAGGACCTCAGCGGCGGTGGAGTCGAAGCCGAACGGTGTGGTGATGCGTGTACTCATGGTCTTCAGTCTCCTGGCCCCTTCGGATGAAGGTTTCCAGCCGGTAGGATGTGAAGCGGAGGAACCTCCGCTATCCCCTTCACTTTAAGCGGAGCTACCTCCGTTTAGCAAACGACTCCCGACACCGGAGGAGGACCCGTGCCGCCCACCGGCCCCCGACCGCTGCGCGCCGACGCTCGGCGCAACCGTGACCGCCTCCTCGACGCGGCCGTGCGCGCGTTCTCCCAGGCCGGGGCGGAGGTCACGCTCGAGGCGATCGCGAAGGACGCGGGCGTCGGGATCGGCACGCTCTACCGCCACTTCCCCACCCGCGAGGCGCTCGTCGAGGCGACGTACCGCAACGAGCTCGCGCGGCTCTGCGACGCCGCGACGGAGCTGCTGGGCGACCTGCCGCCGGACGAGGCTCTGCGTACGTGGATGGACCGCTTCGTCGACTACATGACCACCAAGCGCGGCATGGCCGACGCGCTGCGCGCCGTCATCGCCTCCGGAGGCAACCCCTTCGCGGAAAGCCGTGGGCGGCTGAACGCCACGATCTCGACCCTCCTGGAGGCCGGCGCCGGCGCGGGGACCGTACGCCGCGACGCGGATCCCGCCGACGTGCTGGCGAGCCTGGGCGGCATCTCCCTCACCGCCGGCGAACCCGCCCAGCGGGAGCAGGCCGGACGCCTTCTGGACCTGCTGATGGACGGCCTCCGCTACCGCGCCTCACGCGACGCCGAGCTGACCGAGACGGGCTGACCTCGTACCGGCTCAGGGGGGCGACCCCCTGGAAGCCCCGATGTTAGGGGCTCCGCCCCCACAGCCGGGGCTGGGGTCCGCTCAAGACCTGCAGCTCACCAACGCCGTCGATCTAAAGGCGCCTCGGCGACGGCACGCCGTCAGACGGTCACCTCGGCGAGCCGGCGGTCCAGGTAGCGGCGTTCGGCGTCGGTGGTGGTCAGGGTGAGTGCCTCCCGGTAGGCCTCCGCCGCCTCGCTCGTACGGTCCAGGCGGCGAAGCAGGTCGGCGCGGGTGGCCGCCAGCAGGTGGTAGCCCGCCAGCACGCCCGACGACCGGAGCTCCTCCACGAGCGCCAGGCCCGCGAGCGGGCCGTCGGCCATGCCCACGGCCACCGCGCGGTTCAGCTCCACCACCGGGGAGGGCACCAGCCCGGCGAGCCGTCCGTACAGCGCGGCGATCTGCGGCCAGTCGGTGTCCGCCGCGGACGCGGCGGTCGCGTGGCAGGCGGCGATGGCGGCCTGCACCTGATAGCGGCCGGGCGCGCGCCTCCGCAACGCGCCGTCCAGCAGCGCCACGCCCTCCTCGATCTCGGCGGTATCCCACCGGCTGCGGTCCTGCTCCTCCAGGATGACCAGGTCACCGGCCGCGTCGAGGCGCGTGGCGCGGCGCGCGTCGTGCAACAGCATGAGTGCGAGCAGGCCCACCGCCTCGGGCTCGTCCGGCATCAGTGCGGTGAGTACACGCGTCAGCCGGATCGCCTCGGCGCTGAGGCTCTGCCGCAGCAGATCGGCGCCGGCCGTCGCCGAGTAGCCCTCGTTGAACAGCAGGTACAGCACGGCCAGCACGGCGGACGTGCGTTCGGGCAGCAGGTGGGCCGGTGGCACCCGGTACGGGATGGCGGCGTGACGGATCTTCTGCTTGGCGCGGACCAGGCGTTTGGACATCGTCGCCTCGCCGACGAGGAACGCTCGGGCGATCTCCGCGGTGGTGAGTCCGGCCAGGGTGCGCAGCGTGAGCGCGACCTGGGCCTCAGGGTCCAGTGCCGGGTGGCAGCAGGTGAACATCAGGCGCAACCGGTCATCCGGTACGCCGCTGTCGTCGGGTTCGGAATCGTGGGTCAGCACGGCGACCTCCCGGAGCTTGGCGGCGCCGACGGCCTCCCGGCGCAGCCGGTCGATGGCGCGATTGCGCGCGGCGGTGGTCAGCCACGCGCCGGGCCGGCGCGGTACGCCGTCGCGCGGCCAGCGTCGCAGGGCCAGCGTGAAGGCGTCCTGCGCGCATTCCTCGGACAGGTCCCAGTCGCCGGTGATCCTGATCAGGGTGGCGACGACCTGACCCCACTCGTCGCGGAACGCCTCGGCGACGGCGGCCTGGATCTCGGTGCCCATGGCCCTCCTCTCACCCCTACGACGAACGCGAACCGCCGCGAGGGACACTCGCCGGCAGATCAGGCGGCGCGGGCGAGAAGCTCGCGGATCAGCCCGGCGACCTCGTCGGGCGTGAACTCCATGGCGTTCTCGCCGACGCTGATCTCGAACGCGCACTGGCGCGGGTCCGGAAGGCTTCGCACCCGGGGGAAGACCTGCACGCCCTGCTCGGCGAGCATCGCGGCACCGGCCCGCTCGACCGCCTGCTTGGGCGCCGGCAGGTGGACGTGGAACAGCGGCGTCTGTGGCGGCTCCGGGCACGTGCGGGCCAGGCCGTCGGCGTTGATCGCGGCGGCGATCGCCAGCGCGTGGTCGCGGAAGGCCGGCATGCGCGGCGGGATCGTGTCCAGGCCCGCCAGGGCGGTCAGCGCCAGCGGCCACGCGTCGGGAATCGCTCCGCCGAGGCGCGTACGCCACACGCCGGCGGCGGCCACCGTGATCGCGTCACCGGCGAGGATCGCGCCCCGGGTGCCCTGGAGACTCTTGTAGAGGGAGACGTAGACCGTGTCGAAGACGCCGGCGATCTCCTCGAACGGCCTGCGGTAGTAGGTCTGCGCCTCCCAGAGCCGGGCGCCGTCGAGGTGCGCCGCCGCGCCGCCGGATCTGGCGACGGCGACCTGCTCGACCAGGTCGTCCCACTCGGGGAGCAGGCCGCCGAGGTCGCGCTGTGGCAGCTCCCACAGCACCGCCGCGAGCGGCTCACCGATCGCCGCGAGATCCGCCGCGGTCATCAGCGCGTGCGGATCCGGAGTGCGGTGGTACCGCAGGCCGTGCACCGCGTTGTAGCCCTGCTTCTCCCACTGGTCGAGATGGTTGTACGGGTGCGCCGCGAACGCCCGCCTCCCGCTGCGCTCCGCGTGCACCCGCAGGGCGACCTGTTGCGCCATCGTCCCGGTCGGGAAGAACAGCGCAACCTCTTTTCCCAGCAGTCCGGCGATCCGGCGTTCGAGGACCGCCACCGGGCCGTCGGGTCCGTCCGGTGGCGTGTCGGCGTCCACCAGCTCGAGCAGCCGTTGCAGGACGACACGGGGGCGGCGGCGGATCGGCGCGTGCAGGAACAGCGACCGCAGCACTCGCGGGGGCAGGTCCGGGGAATCGGTGATGTCCACGAGCGCAGTATCCGCACTGCTGGGAGCTGGTCGCAACGACGGGACGTCTACTCCGTACGCCAGGACGGCGGGGGCTTCGGCCAAGATGGCGCGGCGGGCCACGCGGCCGACGGGACGCCGCGGCCGGTGAGCCAGGCCAGCAGTTCGCGGCCGGGGCCGCTGATCTCCGGGCCGTCGCCCAGGTGTACGTCCACCTCGAGGTCGGTGGCGCGGATCCGTCCGGCGGGGAGGCCGCCGTCGAGCCTGATCGCCTCCAGGGTCTCGGTCAGCTCCCAGCGCACGTAGGCGAGCGGCCAGTCGGTGTGGGCGAAACCGGCGTCCAGGTCGACGTGGTGCGCCTGGAGTTCACGCCAGCGGCGCTTGAGGACGTACCACGCCGGGTGTGCCCAGCCGGAGCGGGCGCGGACCCGGTGCTCCCACGCCGGCTCGGGCATCGTGGCGCCCTGCAGCGCGAGACGCTCGACCGCGATCCGCAGCTCCGCGCGCAGCTCGTCGACGGGGCGTACGGCGCTCGCCGCGATGCCGGCCTCGCGCGACTCGTCGCTGGGGTACTGCGGGTGCTCGGCACCCGTTCGGGCCCATTCGAGCAGGTTCCAGTAGGAGTCGGCGTTGCGCGCGAGGTGTACGAGCACGTGTCCGCGCGTCCAGCCCTGGAGCCTCGAGGGACCACGCAGGTCAGGATCGGTCAGGTTCGCCGCGGTCGTCGTCAGCCGTTCGCTCGCCGCATCGATCTCCGCGAGCGTGGTGCGCACATCCTCCACCGAGGCTCCTTCCGGCTCGTTACCCGAACGTTACACATTACCGACTAGTCAAATTCTTCGGACAGAGTTAATTTACCGGTCAGTAACCTCTGGTGTGATCGGCTTCACACCCGTGGTGCACCCCCCATTGCCCCGTCCCCCGGGAGGACCCGTGCTCCCCCGCCCACTACGGTCGCTGTTCGTCCTCGCCACCGCCGTTCTCAGCGGCGGGATCCTCCTCGCCGGCCCCGCCACCGCCGCCGGGCCCGTGGACGCCGCCAAGGCCCTCGCCGCACCTGACCTGCCCGGCGCGAACGACTGGTCGTGCAAGCCGAGCTCCGCCCACCCTCGCCCGGTCGTCCTCGTCCACGGCACGTTCGCCAACGGCACCGTCAACTGGCTCGCCGCCGCACCCGTTCTCGCGTCGCGCGGCTACTGCGTCTTCGCGCTCACCTACGGCGCCAAGGCCGGTGTCCCCGTGCTGCGCGCGGTCGGCCCGGTCGCCGGCTCGGCCGCACAGCTCTCGACGTTCGTCGACGGCGTCCTCGCCGCCACCGGGGCGTCGCAGGTCGACATCGTGGGGCACTCGCAGGGCGGGATGATGCCGCGCTACTACCTGAAGTTCCTCGGCGGCGCCGGCAAGGTGCACACGCTCGTCGGGCTGGCCCCCTCCAACCACGGCACCACGCTCGACGGCCTGGCCGTCCTGGCATCGGCGTTCCCTGGAGCCCTGGACGTCCTGAACTCCTCCTGCCCCGCCTGCGCCGACCAGGTCGTGGGATCAGACCTGCTCACCCGGCTGAACTCCGGCGGCGACACCCTGGCCGGCGTCTCCTACACGGTGATCTCGACCAGGTACGACGAGGTCGTGACGCCGTACTCGACGCAGTTCCTTAACGGCGGCGGCGTCCGCAACGTCACGCTGCAGAACCTGTGCGCCACCGACCTGTCCGAACACGCCGCGATGGCCTTCGACCCGGTGGTCCTGCACGAGACCGAGAACGCGCTCGACCCCGCGCACGCCACCAGGAGCACCTGCCTGTCCCACGGCTGATCCAACGGCCCCGCCACGCGGATGCCGGGAACCTCCTCAGCGGGGGTTCCCGGCATCCGTGTGTCAAGCGATCCAGCCTTTGGTGCGCGCCTGGTAGAGCTCGTGCCGCGCCCCGCGGGTGTCCAGCATCTCCAGCCCTCTGATCGCCCAGAACTGCACCGACTCGTCGTCGCTCTCGAGCTCGCCGGCCAGCACGCGCAGCGCCCCCGGCGAGCGTGCCTCGCAGATCAGCTCCAGCAGCCAGCAGCGGAGCTCGTCGTCCTGCTCACGGGTGAACTCGGTGATGAGCTCATCCACGTACGCGTCCGCGTGCTCGCGCAGGAAGTCGAAGCCGTGCGTCTTCAGCCGGGCGTCCGGGCTCCGCATCGACTCCAGGGCCTGCGCGAAGCGCTGGTTGGTCATCAGGTGATCCTCCACACGAATACGAACGCATCGCATCGTAGAGGACACCCCCGACGGAACAGGCTCAGAGCGGACCTGCCCAGTCGAGCTGCGTCGCGACGTCACCGGCCGGCCCCCGCCATGGCTCGCATGAGGGACGGCCCACCGAGGCGGTCAGCCGGCCGAGGCCCGGTAGAAGGCCGCGTGGTCGGGTTCGAGCGGCGTGTTGCCCAGGATGAGGTCGGCCGCCTTCTCCGCCACCATCATCACCGGCGCGTAGATGTTGCCGTTGGTGATGTACGGCATGACCGACGCGTCGGTGACGCGCAGTCCCTCCAGGCCGCGCACGCGCATGCTGGCCGGGTCGACCACCGACATGGCGTCCGTGCCCATCTTCGCGGTGCACGACGGGTGCAGCGCGGTCTCGGCGTCCCGTGCGACCCAGTCGAGGATCTCATCGTCGGTCCGTACCCCAGGTCCGGGCGAGATCTCTCCGCCGTTGAACTCCTCCATCGCCGGCTGGTTGAGGATGTCGCGGGCGACCTGGACCGCCTCGACCCACTCGTGCCGGTCCTGCTCCGTGGACAGGTAGTTGAACCGCAGCGCGGGATGCTCGGCGGGATCGGTGGAACGGATCTTCACCGTGCCGCGGGTGTCGGCGTACATCGGTCCCACGTGGACCTGGTAGCCGTGCCCGCCCGTGGGCGCGGACCCGTCGTAGCGGATCGCGACCGGCAGGAAGTGGAACATCAGGTTCGGATACTTCACCCCCGGGTTGCTCCGGACGAAGCCCCCACCCTCGAAGTGGTTCGTCGCGGCCGGTCCGGACCGCAGGAACAACCACTGCGCACCGATGAACGGCCGCTTCCACTTGGCCAGCGACGGCTGCATCGAGACCGGCCGCTTGCACGCGTACTGGACATAGACCTCGAGGTGGTCCTGGAGGTTCTCCCCGACGCCGGGCAGGTCGGCCACCACGTCGATGCCCAGCTCGCGCAGCTCGGCGGCGTTGCCGACGCCGGACAACTGGAGCAGCTGCGGGGTGTTGATGGCGCCGCCGCACAGGATGATCTCCTTACCGTACGCCTCGCGGCCCCGCTCGTACCGGACGCCGACGGCACGCTTGCCCTCGAAGAGGATCCGCTTGGCGTACGCCCGCGTCCGTACGGTGAGGTTCGGCCGGTCCATCACCGGGTGCAGGTAGGCCCGCGCGGCGCTCAGCCGGTGACCGCGATAGATGTTGCGATCGAACGCCGCGAAGCCCTCCTGGCGGTA
>JAOPYG010000175.1 GCA_025964685.1 Actinoallomurus sp.
GTCAACATCGGCCTGCTGGAGGACGAGGAGCTGAAGGCCGGCGACTGGATCCTGATCCACGTCGGGTTCGCCCTCTCCAAGATCGACGAGGCGGAGGCGACCCATGCGATCCGGATGCTCGAGGGCATGGGCCAGGCCTATACCGACGAGCTCATCGCGCTCGCCAAGTCCGACCTGAGCGAGTGAGGAGCGGTCGATGAGGTTCGTGGACGAGTTCCGGGACGCCGAGAAGGCCCGGGTGCTGTCCGCCCGGATCGCCGAACTGTGCGAGCCGGGCCGGCAGTACAAGTTCATGGAGGTGTGCGGCGGGCACACCCACACCATCTACAAGCACGGCCTCGAGGACTACCTGCCGGAGACCGTGTCGCTGGTGCACGGGCCCGGCTGCCCGGTCTGCGTGATCCCGATGGGGCGCCTGGACGACGCCATCGCGATCGCCGAGGAACCCGACGTGATCATGACGTCGTTCGGCGACATGATGCGGGTGCCCGGCGGGCGCGGCTCGTTCTTCGACTCCAACGCCGCCGGCGCCGACATCCGGATGGTGTACTCGCCGCTGGACTCGCTCAAGATCGCCCGCCAGAACCCGGACAAGCGCGTGGTGTTCATGGCGATCGGCTTCGAGACCACCGCGCCGTCCACCGCGATGACCGTGCTGCGCGCGGCGGCCGAGGGGCTCGACAACTTCTCCATCTTCTGCAACCACGTCACGATCATCCCGGCGATCAAGGCCATCCTGGACTCCCCCGACCTGCGCCTGGACGGGTTCATCGGGCCGGGCCACGTGTCCACCGTGATCGGCTGCCGGCCCTACGAGTTCATCGCACGCGAGCACGGAAAGCCGCTGGTCTGCGCGGGGTTCGAGCCGCTGGACATCCTGCAGTCGGTGTACATGCTGCTGCTGCAGCTGCGCGAGGGCCGCTGCGAGGTGGAGAACCAGTACGCCCGGGTGGTGCCCTGGGACGGCAACCCGAAGGCGCTGCGGGTGATCGGCGAGACGATGGAGCTGCGGCCCTACTTCGAGTGGCGCGGGCTGGGCTTCATCTCGCACTCGGCGCTGCGGGTCCGCGACGCGTACGCCGAGTTCGACGCCGAGCGGATCTTCGAGATCCCGGGCAGCCGGGTGGCCGACCCGAAGGCATGCCAGTGCGGTGAGGTGCTCAAGGGCGTGCTCAAACCGTGGGAGTGCAAGGTGTTCGGCACCGCGTGCACCCCGGAGACCCCGATCGGCACCTGCATGGTCTCCTCCGAGGGTGCCTGCGCGGCGTACTACAACTTCGGCCGCTTCACGCGGGAGCGCGTGCGGGAGGCGACCCGTGGCTGAGCGCCGCCTGACCGAGGATGCCGCCGTCGAGCGTTCGGCGGACTGGGCCGAGGCCGCGGTACGCGAGCACGCGCACGTCGAGATGGCCTCCCGCGAGGAGCAGGTGCTCGAACGCATCGAGCGGACCCGGCGGGCCCGGCCCCGGCTGCGCGAGGAGAAGATCACCCTCTCGCACGGCTCCGGCGGCAAGGCCACCCAGACGCTGATCGAGGCGGTCTTCCTCAATGCCTTCCGTAACCCGCTGCTCGAACCGCTCGACGACGGCGCGCACTTCACCGTCGACGGCGCCTCGATGGTGTTCACCACCGACTCCTACGTCGTCTCGCCGCTGTTCTTCCCCGGCGGCGACATCGGCGACCTGGCCATCAACGGCACCGTCAACGACCTGGCCGTCTCCGGGGCCGAGCCGCTGCACCTGTCGGCCGGCTTCATCCTGGAGGAGGGCTTCCCTGTCGCGGACCTGAAACGGATCGTCGAGTCGATGCGGGCCGCGGCGGAGACCGCCGGCGTGCAGATCGTCACCGGCGACACCAAGGTGGTCCAGCGCGGCAAGGCCGACGGCTGTTACATCAACACCGCCGGTGTCGGCGTGGTCCGGCGCACGCTCGGCGGCGACGTACGGCCCGGCGACGCCGTCCTGGTCTCCGGCCCGATCGGCGAGCACGGCGTGACGGTCATGCTGGCGCGGGGCGAGCTGGACATCGAGTCCGACGTGACCTCCGACACCGCACCGCTGAACGACCTCGTCGCGACGCTGCTGGACACCTGCGGCGACGGCGTGCGCCGGATGCGCGACGCGACCCGCGGGGGAGTGGCGACGATCCTCAACGAGGTCGCCACCGACGCCGACGTGGCCGTGGTCGTGGACGAGGACGCGTTCCCGGTACGCCCGGACGTCCGCGGCGCGTGCGAGCTGCTCGGCATCGACCCGCTGTACGTCGCCTGTGAGGGACGCATGGTCGCGATCGTCTCCGGAGACGTGGCCGACAAGGCACTGGCCGCCCTGCGCTCACATCCCCTGGGTGCCGGTGCCGCCATCGTCGGCCGGATCAAGGACGATCCGCCCGGGCTCGTCCTGCTGAAGACCGCCTTCGGCGGTACCCGAATCGTCGACCTGCTGGTCGGCGACCCCCTCCCGAGGATCTGCTGAGGAGAACGTCATGGGCCAACCCGAGGACCCGGCCGCACAGGGCGCCGACAAGGCATTCGAGGGTCCGGACGAGACCGAACGCCAGGAGGGCTGGGCCGGCCCGACCGCACGGCCGGACGACTCCGACGCTCCGCCGGACGACGCTGGGGAGAGTAAGCGGCGCAGCGCCGAGGACATCGGCGACTCCAAGGACGAGGAGGGCAGGACGACCGAGGGCACCCAGGGTGCCTCCGGCCGTCCATACGGCAAGACAGAGCCGGAAGGCTCGTCGGGCGTCGACCCGCAGGGTCCCGTCACCGAGGGCCCGAACCTGCCTCCTGCGTGACCGGCCAGGGCCGGGCGGCGGCCACCGCCGCCTGGCCGAGGCTGATGCCGCCGTCGTTCGGCGGCACGCGGTGGTGGACCAGCACGCCGAAGTCCTCGGCCTCCAGGCCGGCGACGGCGCGCTCCAGCAGCAGGAGATTCTGAAACACGCCGCCGGACAGGGCGACCGTCGTCACCCCGGTGGTCTCGCGCAGGCGTACGGCGCCGGCGACGACGATCCCCGCGACCGTGTTGTGGAATCGCCCGGCGATCGACGGGACTCCCACGCCCGCGCGCAGGTCCGCCACGACGGCCGCGACCAGGTCCGCGCCCGGGACCGTGAACGGCGACCCGTCATCGAGGCGCACCGGGTACGCGCGGCGTTCGTGGGCGTCGGCGCGCTGTTCGAGCTCGATCGCCGCCTGCCCCTCGTAGTTGACCCGGTCGCGGACGCCGAGCAGGGCCGCGACCGCGTCGAACAGCCGTCCCACACTCGACGTCAGCGGTGAGCCGACCCCGCGGCGGCCCATCGCGACGACGGTGTCCCAGCTCGCAGCGTTCCGACGGGCGACGTCCAGGTCCGCGGGGACGCCGTGCGCGGCAGCCATCCGCCAGGGCTCCCTGATCGCCATCGTGCCGCCCGGCAGCGGCACCGGCAGCAGATGCCCGGCACGCTCGAAGCCGGTGAGGTCCGCGACCAGGAACTCCCCGCCCCACAACGTGCCGTCCGTGCCGTATCCGGTGCCGTCGAACGCGACGCCGATGACCGGTTCGGTCCACTCGTTGTCCGCCATGCACGAGGCGATGTGCGCGTGGTGATGCTGCACCCCGACGAGAGGCAGGTCCTGTTCGAGGGCGTACTTGGTCGAGAGGTATTCGGGGTGCAGATCATGGGCGATCAGCGACGGCGTGATGTCGAAGAGCCGCCCGAAGTGCTCGATGCCCTCGCGGTACGCGCGCAGCGTCTCGTAGTTCTCCAGGTCTCCGATGTGGTGGGAGACGAACGCGCGCCCGTCCTTGGCCAGGCAGAAGGTGTTCTTCAGCTCGGCCCCGCACGCCAGCACCGGGGGGCCACCGGCGGGCAGGGGTACCGGTCCGGGCACGTAGCCGCGGGAGCGCCGCACCGGCAGCTCCCTCCCACGGAAGACCCTCGTCACCGAGTCGTCGGTGCGTACGTGGATCGGCCGGTCGTGCGTCAGGAAGGCGTCCGCGATCTCGCGCAGGGCGGCGAAGGCATCCTCGTCGCGGTAGGCGATCGGCTCGTCCGAGACGTTGCCGCTCGTGAGCACCAGCGGCTCGCCGGCCAGCAGGTGGTGCAGGGGGGTGTAGGGCAGCATCACCCCGATGGACCGGTTGCCCGGTGCGACGGCCCCGGCCAGCGGCGCGTCGGCGAGCCGCCGCAGTAGGACGATGGGTCGCCGCACGCTCGTCAGCAGCGCCTCCTCGGCCGGGCCCACCTCGCCCAGGCTCCGCGCCGAACCCACGTCCGCGGCCATCACCGCGAACGGCTTGTCCTCGCGGTGCTTGCGGGACCGCAGGGCCGCGACCGCGGACTCGTCGCCGGCCGTCGCGGCCAGGTGGTAGCCGCCCAGTCCCTTGAGCGCGAGGATCCCGCCCTGGCGCAGCAGAGCACGGGCGGCCTCGACCGGCTCACCGGGCAGCGCACGTCCGCCGGCGTCCCTCAGTGTGATGTGCGGGCCGCAGGCCGGGCAGCACACCGGCTGGGCGTGGAACCGCCGGTCGGCCGGATCGCGGTACTCGGCCGCGCAGTCGGCACACATGGCGAAGCCCGCCATCGTGGTGTTCGGCCGGTCGTAGGGCACATCGGTGACGATCGTGAAGCGCGGCCCGCAGTTGGTGCAGTTGACGAAGGGGTAGCCGTATCGCCGGTCGGCCGGATCGCGCAGCTCACGCAGGCAGTCGGCGCAGGTCGCGGAGTCCGCGGACACGAGGACGCTCCGCTGCCCGGACGTGTCACTGCCGACGATGGCGAAGCCGGTGAGGCCGTCCGGCGACAGCGACCGGGTGCTGATCCGTTCGACCAGGGCGAGCGGCGGTGGCTCGCGTAACCCGCTGAGGAACCGGTCCACCGCGTGGAGGTCCCCTTCGACCTCGATGAAGACGCCGCGCGAGTCGTTCCCGACCAGCCCGGCGAGCCCGAGCCCGGTCGCCAGCCCGTGCACGAACGGCCGGAAGCCGACCCCCTGCACCGTGCCCTCGACCCTCACCTCAGTGCGAACACGCACGCCGCCGATTGTCGCACGCGGACGAGGTCAGATCACGGTTCAGAGGAAGATCACTCGATCCGGTGGAAGCGGCCGGCAGTTCCGCGGAAGACCATGTCTCGCTCCTGCCGTGAGAGTGTGCGGGTGAGTTGGTCGGCCGCCGACGTGATGTCCCCGTAGGTGGCGGCGCGTGTGGCGGCGGCCTCCACCGCCGCGCGCACCGCCGCGTCGTCGGTGACGCCGGCCTCCACGGCGATCAGCTCACGCCCGGTGACATCCAGCAGGGCAGGTGTCTCGCGACCGGCCGGACCGACGCGCATGAGCTTCATGGAGGGGGTTTCCGTTCTGGTGGTGCGTGCGTTCTGAGTGGCGTGTCAGGTATCCGCCTCGGCGGTGCCGACGGTGACGTCGTCGGTCAGTGCGTCCAGCAGCCGGGTCCTGGCTCGGCGGATGTGAGTGCGCATGGCGACCGCGGCCATCTCGGCGTCCCTCTCTCGCAGGGCATCGAGGATGCGCTCGTGTTCGCCGCAGGTCTCCTCGGCGATGCCGTCACGGAAGTACAGCCGGTAGAGGTGCGTGTGCGCGTGGAACCGCAGCAGTGTGTCGCGCATGAGTGTGTTGTCGCCGCAGTGTGCGATCCGGTCGTGGAAGAGCGCGTCGTGATGGACGAACGACCGCAGGGTCTCCCGGCTGCCTTGCTCCTGCGCCGCCCGCATGTCGGCGAGGTGTTCGGTGAGTGCGACGAGGTCGCGCTCACCGATCCGCTCGGCGGCGCGTGCCGCCGCGGCGGGCTCCAGCAGCATCCGCATCTCGAACAGCTCGTCGAAGTCCTTGCTGCTCAGCAGTGGTGCGGCGGTGTAGCCGGCGAGGGAACGCTTGACCACCAGGCCGTCGGCCTCAAGGCGGGCGAGGGCCTCGCGTACGGGTGTCGGTGAGACGTCGAGCTGCTGAGCGAGGGCATTGATGTTGAGCTTGCTGCCAGGTTCGAGGTCATGGTCGACGAGCCGTTGCCGTACGACCGCATAGACCGAGTCGGTCAGCACCTGCCGCCGCGGTGTCACCGTCATCCCGTCGACCTTTCCGCTGGACGCAACGGGCCGGTCTCATGGTCTCCCACAGTGGTCCCCTAAGGTCCGCTTCGTCATCGTCGCCTCCTGCATAGATCCTATACGATCCGTTCGCTGCGAAGATGCCGCCTCGTGTGGTTCCGAGGCTGCGGTGTCCGTGTTTGAAGTCGTTTCAAGCCAGATGCTGCTGGTGAGTACGGCCACTCATTGGTGCGAGGTCGATTCTTGTTTCGATTGTGTAACGGCCGTTGACCCGTCCAGGTTCACCCCTCAAGCTCAGTGGAAAATATAGGATCTACGATCGAGGGGCGATATGAAGCGTTCGTTCGCGCGGCGCGCACAGCTCATCGCCGGTGTGGCGGTACTGGTCATGACGGCGGTCGCGGGCTGCAGCACCAGAGGAGCCTCCGGCACGACCGGCACCGGGGACGCGCCGAAGAAGTCCTCGCCATCGACGGTTCGAGTGGCTCTTGTCCCGGGTGGCGCCCACCCGTACTTCCAGCCGTGGAAGGCCACCATGTCCAAGGCGAAGGCCGACTTCGGGCTCGGCGCCGTGACCTTCAACGAGACCGCCGAGTGGGACCAGGCGAAGCAGAACAACCTGCTCACCTCGCTGGCGGCGCAGGGATACAACGCATTCGGCATCTTCGGCGTCTCGCCGACCGACATCAACAGCACTTTCAGTGACCTGAAGTCCAAAGGCTTCGCGGTGGCGTCACTGGGATCCTGTCCCGCGGGAGGCGCCGACAAGGCGGACTTCTGCCTGTCCACCGATGTCGAACTGGCCGCGTACAGGGCCGCGCAGGCGGACATCAAGGCGATGGGCGGGCACGGAACGCTGGTGCACCTCACCGGCAACAACGTCGACTCCAACACCCAGCGCCGGATCGCCGGTGTGAAGAAGGCGGTGGCCGAGACCAACGGGCAGGTCAAGCTGCTCACCACCGTCACCGACATCGACACCGACGTGCAGACCGCGCAGAAGGCCGTGTCGGACCTGCTCACCGCGCATGGCTCGGCGATCAACGGAATCGTGTCCACCGCGTACAACCCGGCGGTGGCGGCGGCCGCCGCGGTGAAGCGGGGCAACCTGCCCATCAAGATCGTGGCCATCGACGACGACCCGAAGATCCTCGCGGGGATCGGGGACGGCTCCGTCGCGGCGACCGTGACGCAGAATCCGGTCGGCCAGGCGTACGTCGGATCCTGGGCGCTGACCCAGATCCAGAGCGGGGCGTGCCAGGTGCGTACGCCCGGCGTGGTGGTCGACTCCGGGTCCTTCGTGGTGACCCGCGGCAGCGTGGCCACCTACGACCAGGAGCGTCAGGCGAAGACGAAAGAGCTCCTCAGCAGCTTCAAGAGCACCGTCCTGTCCTGCTCATGATCACAGCGGTGCACACGAACTGGGGGGCAGCGAATGACCAAGATCGTTGAGGCGACCGCATTCCTGGTCGACGTGGAGGTGGAGACCGAGCGCACCGACGCGGTGCAGGCATTCATCAAGCAGGAGACGGTGTTCGTCGAGCTGACCACGGACGACGCCAACACCGGGATCGGTTACTCCTACACGATCGGTACCGGCGGGAAGGCCGTGCTGGCGATGCTCCGGGAGCACCTGCTGCCCCGGCTGCGTGGCGAGGACGCCCGGAGCGTGGAACACCTTTGGCATGCCCTGTTCGCCTCCACCAGAGCGACCAGCGTTGGCGCGATCACATCGTTGGCCCTGGCGGCGGTGGACACCGCTCTGTGGGACCTCCGGTGCAGACGGGCCGGTGAGCCGTTGTGGCGTCTCGCCGGCGGGTTCAGCCGGCGCGTGCCGCTGTACGACACCGAGGGCGGCTGGCTCAACCTGTCCACTGAAGATCTTGTTTCGGGCGCGCTCGCCTCCCAGGCCGCCGGCTGGTCAGGGGTCAAGCTCAAGGTGGGCAAGCCCCGGATCGAGCAGGATGTCGAGCGGCTGCGGGCCGTACGGGACGCGGTCGGTCCGGGGCTGGACATCATGGTCGACGCCAACCAGTCGATGACGCACGCTGAGGCCCGCCGGCGCGCCGCGGCGTTCGAACCCATCGGGCTGGCTTGGTTCGAGGAACCGCTGCCCGCCGACGACATCGAGGGACACGCCGCTCTGTCCCGCTCGACCTCGATACCGATCGCGGTCGGTGAGTCGCTGTACTCCGCCGCGCACTTTCGCGAATACCTCGCGCGCGGCGCGGCCTCCATCGTGCAGGTCGACGTGGCACGGATCGGCGGGATCACGCCGTGGCTGAAGGTCGCTCACCTCGCGGAGACCTTCAACGTCCACGTGTGCCCGCACTTCTTGATGGAGCTGCACGTCAGCCTGGTCGCCGCCGTGCCCAACGGGCGCTACGTCGAACACATCCCCCAGTTGCGCGCGATCACCCACGGCGGACTGCGGATCGAGGACGCGCACGCCGTCGCTCCCGATGTCCCGGGCCTGGGCATCAGCTGGAACCCGGACGCGATGGACGACCGGAGGGTGGCATGACCGAGCGAAGCGAGGGAATCGACGACACAGTCCTCCTGGTCGCCGCGCCGACGGAGGAGGACTCATGAACACCACCGAACAGGTCGGGCAGCCGGGAACGGACCGGCCCCCGCCCGGTCGGCCATGGACGGTGCGGAGCCACCGCTTGCCGCCCGGATCCATCCAGCGGCTGGGGCTGCTGGCCATCATCGCGGTTCTGGTGTTCGCCTTCGGTTCGGCGCGGAGCTCCTTCTACAACCAGCAGCTCACCGTCTTCCCCCTGCTGCGCGACATCGCGACGTTCACCGTGGTCGGCCTGTCACAGATGGCGGCCCTCTCCGTCGGCCACATGAATCTCGCGGTCGGCCGGATGGCCGCCTTCTCCGCCATGTTCATGGGGCTGGCCTACCAGGATTGGCACCTGCCGCTGTACCCCGGGCTGGCGGTCGGCCTGGCAGCCGGTGCCGCCATCGGCTCACTGACCGGGTGGATCATCAGCGCCACCGGCGTGAACTCGTTCGTGGTGACCCTGGCCATGGACTTCGCTCTGCTGGGCCTGGTCTCCCTCGTCTACTCACAGTTCAGCACGACCGCCGCGTTCACCACCCAGCCCGCCGGCATGGACGGCTTGCGCACCTACTCCCTGGCCGACCTCTGCGCGGGCAACGTGTGCGGCTCACCCGCCATCCCGCAGATCCTCCTGTTCACCGGGCTCGCGATGCTGGTCGTCGGCTACCTGTACGCCAGGACAAGGGTCGGCCGCGAGTTGCTTCTCGTGGGGTCGAACATCAGGGCGGCGCGACTGTCCGGCATCCCGGACCGGCGGCGGGTGATCCTCGCGCACGGTCTCTCCGGGACGCTCGCGGGTCTGGCGGGCTTCATGCTCGCCGTCACCAGTGGCTCCTTCACCGCCGGCATCGGATCACAGTTCATGATCCCGTCCTTCCTGGGCCCCATCCTGGGCGGCACCCTGCTCACCGGCGGAGTCGTCTCCGTCGTCGGGACCCTGCTCGGTACGGCGCTCGTCCAGGTGATCCGTCAGGGGCTCACCACCCTCGGCGTCGGCCTGGAAAGTCTCGACGTCTACCTCGGCGTGATCCTGCTGCTCACGTTGTCCGCCGGCCGTATCGGATCCGTCGTCTCTCATCGAAGGGCGGTGAAGACCCGATGAAGGCCCTCAGCTCCGGCCGGAGCGAAGCCCGCACGAGCCTGTTGCGATTCTTTCGCTCCACCGAGATGACCCTGCTCGTCGTCGGTGCCGCGGGATTCGCCATCCTCGTCGCCGGTTCGCACGGCAGCCTGCTGCACGGGGACGCGGTCCGCGGCATCCTCAGCTACCTGACCGTCCCGATCCTCATCGGACTCGCCCAGCTCGTGGTCCTCGCCGTCGGGCAGATGAACCTGTCGGTCGGTCCGCTCGGCGGCTTTCTCGCCGTTCTCATCGCCGCGCTCATGGCCGACCACGGTGTCCCGGTCCTGCTCGCGGTCGTCATCGCGCTGACCCTGGGGACCCTCATCGGTGCGGCCAACGGCCTGCTGGTGGTGACCACCCGGATCAACGGATTCATCGTCACGCTCGCCACGATGACGATCCTGGGCGGCCTGCAGTACCGGGTCGTCGGCACCCGTACGATCGACCCCGGCTCAGGCATCCTCAAGACGTTCGGCACGATGTCGCTACTGAACGTCCCGGTGATCTTCTTGATCGCGCTGGCCGCCGCCGGGCTCCTCGCGTTCTTCCTGCGCCGGGTCGTCACCGGGCGCCGGTTGCTGGCCAGCGGCGGCAACCCGCTGGCGGCACGGCTGTCGGGCATATCCAACGACCGCGCGATCGTCGTGGCGCACGCTCTGTCCGGACTGATCATCGGCGTCGCCGCCGTGCTCACCGTCGCCTCGGCCCCGGGTGTCAACAAGAGCATCGGGGGTGACTGGCTGCTGCCCAGCTTCGCCGCGCCGATCATCGGCGGAGCGGCGTTGACGGGCGGCTCGGTCTCGGTGCTGGGCGCCGTGCTCGCCGCGTTCGTCATCCGCCTCGTCGATGTGGCGCGGGCGCAGTACTCACTCGATCCGAGCTGGGTCAACTTCACGGTGGGAGCCGTCGTACTCGGCACCGTGGTCATCACCAGAATTCGGGAGACCCGGCAGGCCAAGGCCACCCGGCGACGCGTCGACCTCGGCAGGACCGGGATCACCGGGGACTCCAGTACCGCCGGGAGCGCATCGTGACCGACATCGGCAGTGACCCCATCCTGCTCGCGGACGGGCTGGTCAAGGACTTCCCCGGTGTCCGGGCGCTGAACGGTGCCACGCTCCGCATGTCGCCGGGGTCGGTGCACGCGCTGCTCGGCGAGAACGGCGCGGGGAAGTCGACCCTCATCAAGATCCTCACCGGGCTGTACCAGCCCGACGCCGGCAACCTCGTCGTCGGCGGACAGCCGATCACTCTCCACTCCGCGAACGACGCGGCCGCGGCCGGGATCGCCGTGGTCCACCAGGAACGGAACCTTGTCCCGGAGTTCTCCGTCGCGGAGAACATCACCCTGAACCGGATCCCCGTACGGGGTGTACTGGTGGACCGCGCCGAGATGCGCGCGCGGGCCCGCCGCTGCCTGGACCTCCTCGATCTGGACCTCGACCTGGACGCCCCGGTGAATCGCCTGTCGGTCGCGCAGGCGCAGCTGGTCGAGATCGCCAGGGCGCTGTCGAGCGAGAACAGGGTGCTGCTCCTGGACGAACCGACCTCAGCGCTCACGCTGCAGGAGTCGGACCGGCTGTTCGAGCTGGTCCGCCGGCTGCGCGACCAGGGAACCGCGATCCTCCTCGTCAGCCACAAGCTGGAGGAGGTCTTCGCGGTCTGCGACACCGTCACCGTGCTGCGCGACGGAGTCTCCGTGCTGGAGGCGGCGCCGTTGGCCGAGCACAGCAGGGACGAGGTCGTCACCCTCATGGTGGGACGGAGCCACCAGGCGGCGTCGTTCGAACCCCACGTCGTGGAGCGTGACGGGCCCGCGGCTCTGGAGCTCGACAAGGTGTCCACCGCGTCCGGCCACCGGGACATCTCCCTGGACGTGCGGCGCGGCGAGATCGTGGGTCTCTACGGACTCGTCGGCGCCGGGCGCACCGAGCTCGCCAAGGCACTGCTGGGCCTGGACCGGGTGGTCTCGGGCGAGGTCCGGGTGCACGGACAGCGGGCCCGCGTCCGCGACGTACGCGAGGCGCTGAACCGGTACCGCATCGGCTATGTGCCGGAGAACCGGAAAGAGGAGGGACTCTTCCTCGACCAGCCGCTGACCATGAACATCGCGGTCACGGTCTGGAACCGGATCCAGCGAGCCTTCGGATACGTCCCGCGGGCCCGCGAGCGGAAGCTGGTGCAGGAGTACACAGAGAGCCTCGGCATCCGGGCCTCCGGTCCTGACCAGCACGCCGGTCTGCTGTCCGGCGGCAACCAGCAGAAGGTCAGCCTGGCCAAATGGCTGGCGGCGAAAACCGAGATCCTCATCATCGACGAGCCCACCGTCGGCATCGACGTCCGCGCCAAGAGCGCCTTCCACCAGCTCATCTGGCAGCTGGCCGCCGACGGTCTCGCCATCCTGTTGATCACCAGTGATCTGCCCGAGATGGTCACCCTGGCCGAACGCATCGTGGTGATGCGCGATTTCCAGATCGCCGGAAGCGTGCCCAACGACCACGACTACGAGCGCACCAGTACGGCCGTCATCCGGCTCATCCACGGGTCCGGCAGCTCCAACCGGAAGCCATACGAGAGGTAAAGGCGTGCCGCGTCGCTTTCCGAGGCGGGCGCTGAGTGTTCTCACCGGCGTCATCGTGATCTCGGCCGCCGCGCTGCTCGCGTGCCGAGCCCTGCGCAAGCCCACATCGCCGAGTGAAGAGCTGTAGCGAGTCCTCGTTTCGTCGCGAGGAACTCGGTGTACCGGTGGAGCCACTTCGCGAGTGCTACTCCTGGTTCGTACGCTGCGGCCAGCGCCGGGGCCGCGTCGGCGCAGGCATCCACCGCGCGCTGAAACACGGCCCTGACCAGGTCCGGGCGCTGCGGGAAGTACCGGTACAGCGTTCCGACTCCGACGCCGGCCAGACCAGCGATCTCCTTCGCGGGCGCGAGACACGCCCTAATGGAGCGGGAGGCGGACGGTAGCCCGCAGGCCGGGTGCCGCGTCCGTGAGGAAGGCGTCTCCTCCGTGAGCGCGGGCGGTCTCGCGGACGATGGCGAGGCCGAGCCCGGCGCCGCCCTCGTCTCGGCTGCGCCCCTCGTCGAGCCGGGTGAAACGGGCGAAGACCCGCTCGCGGTCCGCCTCTGGGATCCCCGGCCCGTCATCGATGACGGAGACCTCCGCCCACGAACCGGCGCGCGCGAGCCGGACCCGTACGCCGGTGGCGGCGTGCCGGGTCGCGTTGTCGATGAGATTGTCGAGCATCCGCGTCAGCCCGGCGGCGTCGCCGCGTACGGTGACGGGGGCGCGGCCCCGCACGTCGACGGGAACGCGCGGCGCGGGGTGCCGCTCGCCGGCCGTCCGGATCAGCGCGTCCAGGTCGACGGGTTCGCGGACGGCCGGGCGCGTGTCGCGTTCGTCGAGCCGGGCGAGCACCAGGAGATCGTCGGCGAGCCGCGCCAGCCGCAGCGTGTCGGCGAGCACGCCGGTCGCCGTCTCGGGCCAGTGCTGCCGGTCGGGATGGTCGAGGGCGACCTCCAGCTGGGTCCGGATGCTCGCGAGCGGGCTGCGCAGCTCATGCGCGGTGTCGGAGACCAGCGCGCGCTGTCGCGTCTCCGCCTGCTCCAGCCGGCCGAGCATGTCGTTGAGGGTGGCGGCGAGGTCGTGCACTTCGTCGTGAGCCTCGGGCACCGGGAGGCGCCGGGACCGCGCGGTCCCGGTGATCTCCTCGGCGCCGCGCCGCAGCTCCGTGATCGGCCGGAGGGCTCCGCCGATGACCAGCCAGCCCGCGGCGCCGAGCAGGACGAGCAGGATCGGGGTGCCGATGACGAGGGTCCGCACCACCGTCTCGAGATTGTCGCGCACCTGTTCGTACGAGGCCGCCGCGATGACGGTCTGGCCGTTCTGGGCCGGGAGCGCCACGACCCGCAGCGGCTCCGGCAGACCGTACGCCCGGCCGTCGAGGAAGCGGGCACGGCCGTCGCGGCGCGCCGAGGCGAGGTCGCGGCCGTCGAGGAGCGGGACGAGACGGTCGCCGCCGGGCGAGGCCGCCAGGATCCGGCCGGTCCGGTCCAGCACCTGGATCGTGCTCGCGCCGCCGGTCGTGAGGATGGGGTCGGGCAGGCGGTTGGCGTTGATCAGCGTGACGACGTCGCCGGCGCTGCGCCGTGCCGAGGCGTCCAGGGTGCCGATCGTCGACCGCCGCACGGTGTAGCCGAACAGCCAGGCCAGGGCGACGAGTGCGAGCGCCAGCACGGCGGCCGAGGTCAGCACCAGCCGGGCGCGCAGACCGCGGCGGCGCCACCAGCGCAGCGGGTCAACCACCGTCGCCGGCCAGGCGGTAGCCCACTCCGCGTACGGTCCGCAGCGCCTTTCGCTCGAACGGCGCGTCGATCTTGCGGCGCAGATAGCCGACGTAGACCTCGACGGCGTTGAGATCGGTGCTGTCGTAGGCATCCCACACGTGTTCGAGGAGCTCGGCCTTGGAGATCACCTCGTCCGGCCGCCGGATGAGGTACTCCAGCAGCGCGAACTCGCGCGGCGTCAGCTCGACCTCGGCGTCGCCACGGAAGACCTGCCGCCGGGCCGGGTCCAGCCGCAGGTCACCGGCGTGCAGGACGGCCGGGCGCTGGATCGGGCCGCGGCGCAGGAGGGCGCGGAGGCGCGCCACCAGCACGACGTAGGAGAAGGGCTTTGTGAGATAGTCGTCGGCGCCGAGGTCGAGCCCGTCGGCCTGGTCGTACTCCCCGTCCTTCGCCGAGAGGATGAGGATGGGCACCCAGTTCTGCTCCTGGCGCAGGAGTTCACAGATGCGATATCCGGACATGCCGGGCAGCATCACGTCGAGCACGATCGCGTCATAGCCGCCCTCCCGTGCCTGGTGGAGGCCGTCGACGCCGTTGTGGACGAGGTCGACGGCGAATCCCTCGGCCAGCAGCCCCTGTCGGAGTGCGGCGGCCATCCGCCTCTCATCCTCCACGACGAGTACCCGCACGAGCTCCCCTGTTCCGGTGGTTTCCCCCAGCTTGCCGGTGAAGCGGGGCGAAACACCTCGTACCCCGGAATGATTCACCATCCCCCGCGAGGTGGATCGCGCGGGACTCTCAGGCTCCCCACAGCAACGGTCGGGCACTGTGGCGATGACAGAACAACGACTCTGGGGGTCACAACAGATGGCATCGTTCAAGAGCTCGCGTGCGATCCGCTGGGCAGTGCCGGTCGGCGCCATCGCGGTCGTCGGCGCCGCGGTCGGCGCGGGACCGGTCATCGCCGCGGCACGGGGCAACCCGTCGCTGCCGCCGAAGACCGCGGCCCAGCTGCTCGCCGCGGTGACCCAGCTGCAGAAGACGCAGAGCCCGCCTTCGCTGTCCGGCACGGTCGTCGAGAGCGCCTCGCTCGGCCTGCCGGCGCTGCCCGGCGCCGGCTCGGGTGCCTCCCCGGTCAGCCTCCTGTCCGGTTCGCACACGGCGCGGGTCTGGCTCGGCGACCCGCAGCACGCACGGCTGGCTCTGCTCGACACCGGCAGTGAGACGGACTACATCGTCAACGGCGCGGACACCTGGCAGTGGGACAGTGCCAAGAACACCGCGACGCACAGCCGCAGCACGCGGAAGCAGGACCAAAAGCCCGAGGCCAAGCCGTCCGGGACGCCGCTCACCCCGCAGCAGGCCGCCGACAGGGCGCTGGCCGCGGTGGGCAAGACCACCACGGTGAGCGTCGACCCGACCGGGCGCGTCGCGGGCCGGGACGCGTACGAGCTGGTCCTGAGCCCGAAGGACAACCGGTCACTCATCGGTCAGGTGCGCCTCGCCCTGGACGGCAAGACCTACATGCCGCTCCGGGTGCAGGTCTACGCCCGAGGCGCGAACAGCCCGGCGGCGCAGATCGGGTTCACGTCCGTGACGTTCACCAAGCCCGCCGCCGCGAACTTCGCCTTCAAACCGCCGTCCGGCGCGAAGGTCGTGGAGCAGAAGGCAGGCGCCGCCGAGAAGGCCACGCCGGACAAGACGAAGCAGGCGGCCGGAAAGCCATCGGCCGGCCAGCACACGATCGGCAGCGGCTGGACGGCGGTCGAGCAGCTGAGCATGCCGCAGAACGCCCAGGGCAAGGACAAGAGCGGGACGATCGCCACCCTGCAGAAGGCCGCCACACCGGTCTCCGGCAGCTGGGGAAGCGGCCGGGTGCTGCGCACCAAGCTGTTCTCCGCGCTGCTCACCGATGACGGCCGGGTCTTCGTCGGCGCCGTCACCCCTGATGTGCTGACCCAGGCGGCGGCGCACAAGTGACCACGACAGCGGAAGCGGGGGCGTCCGTCGAGGCGTCCCCGCTGCCTCCCGGCGACCACGCGATCGCCACACGCGGGCTGACCAAACGCTTCAGCGGTGGTCAGCTCGCCGTCGACGATTTGAACCTCGCGGTGCCGAGGGGATCGGTCTTCGGGTTCCTGGGCCCGAACGGTTCCGGAAAGACCACGACGATCCGGATGCTGCTCGGCCTGGTGGGACCGACCGCCGGCAGCCACGAGCTGCTCGGCGTCCGCATGCCCGAGGGCTGGGCGACCGCGCTGCCGAAGGTCGGTTCCCTCATCGAGGGGCCGGCCTTCCATCCGCACCTGTCGGGCCTGGCCAACCTGTACCGGTGTGACGCCGCCGACCGTACCGCCGATCCACGCACCTCACGGGAGCGGATCGGCGCGGCACTCGAACGCGTCGGGCTGACCGCCGCGGCCGGGAAGCGCTACAAGGCGTACTCCCTCGGGATGAAGCAGCGGCTGGGGATCGCCGCCGCCATGCTGGGCCCCCGTGAGCTGCTCATCCTGGACGAGCCCACCAACGGGCTGGACCCGCAGGGCACCCGCGAGGTGCGCACGCTCGTCCGGGAGATCGCGGCCGAGGGCACCACCGTGTTCGTGTCCTCGCACCTGCTCGCCGAGATCGAGCAGGTCTGCAGCCACGTCGCCGTGATGCGCGCGGGCCGGCTCGTCGCCCAGAGCTCGATCGAGGAACTGCGCGACGGCTCGGGCACCCGGATCCGCGTGGAGACACCGGACACCGACGACGCGACCAGCGTCCTCACCGCACTGGGTCTGGCCGACGTGCGGGGCGACGACGGGGAGGTCAGCGCCGAACTCGGCGTACTGGCGCCGGAGAGCATCTGCGCCGAGATGGTCGGCAAGGGCGTGGCCGTACGCGGGCTGGCGGTCATGCGGCCCAGCTTGGAGGACGTGTTCGTCCAGCTCACGGGGGAGGGCTTCGATGTCAACGGCTGAGCTGACGCTCGCGCCGCGTCGCGTCGCCGGGATCGGCCTGCGGCTGTTCCGCTCCGAGGTCGGTCTGACGTTCCGGCGGCGCCGTAACCAGGCGCTCCTGGTCCTCCTGGGGGCCGTACCGGTGCTGGTGGGGATCGCTCTGCGGCTCACCGCCAAGCCCGGGAACAACGACGGCCCGAACCTGATCAACCAGGTGGCGGGCAACGGGGTCTTCCTGTCGGTCGGCGCGCTCTTCTTCGTGCTGCCGCTGATCCTGCCGCTCGCGATCGCGGTCGTCTCCGGAGACTCCATCGCCGGCGAGGCGAGCACCGGGACGCTGCGGTATCTGCTCGCGGTGCCGGCGGGCCGTACCCGGCTACTGATGGTCAAGTACGCGACCTCGGTGACGTTCTGCGTGGCCTCGGTGGCGACGATCGCGGCGACCGCGCTGGTCACCGGCTTCATCCTGTTCCCGGTCGGGCCGGTGACGCTCTTGTCCGGCTCCACGGTGTCCTTGGCGGCGGGACTCGGACGGCTGGGCCTGATCGGCCTGTACGTGGCCGCGTGCGTCGCCTGTCTGGCCGCGATCGGGCTCGCCATCTCGACCATGACCGACAGCCCGATCGCCGCCATCACCGCGACCGCGGTCCTGCCGGTCACGTGCGAGGTCATCGACGCGGTGCCGCAGTTGAGCGCGGTGCATCCGTACCTGTTCACGCACTGGTGGTTCAGCTACGACGACCTGCTTCGGGACCCCATGGTCACCCAGAACGTGACCCGGGGTCTGCTGACGTTCCTCGCCTACACGCTGATCTTCGGCTCGGTGGCCTGGGCACGCTTCACCACGAAGGACATCACCTGCTGATCCCGTGCTTGAAAGGAAGATCACGTACTCGTCGAGTATGCCGGTGAGGGCCGGCGGCAGCTCCGCGAACGCGGACAGTTCCTCGACGGAGACGAACCCGTTGCGCTGCTTGCGGACCCACCCGGCGGGTCCTTTTCGCGCGGAAGGTCAGACGCCCAGGTACGCGCGGGCGCGGGCCGCGCGTACCGCCGCGGACAGGGTCTCGATGTCGTACGCGCCGTAGTGGCGTTTGCCGTTGATGAAGAACGTCGGGGTGCCGGTCACGCCGCTCAGGTCGGCGGTGTCGAGGTCCTCGGCGACGCGTGCCGCGCCGAGGTGGCGGTGCAGGTCGGCGGTGAACCGCTCGACGTCGAGGCCGAGTGTCTCGGCGTGCCGGATCAGGTCGCGTACGCGCAGCTGGTCCTGGTGGTCGAAGAACCGGTCGTGCATCTCCCAGAACATCCCCTGCTCGGCCGCCGCCTCGGATGCCTCTGCGGCGAGCTGGGCCTCGGGGTGCACGTCGTGCAGGGGGAGATGCCGCCAGACGTATCGCACCTCGCCGAAGTCGGCGAGCAGCTCGCGGACGACGGGTTCGGCCTGCCCGCAGTACGGGCATTCGAAGTCGCCGTACTCCACCACGGTCACCGGGGCGTCGTCGGCGCCGCGGATGTGGTCGCGGTCCGGGTCGACCGGCGCGGCCAGGTCGATGAGGATCTCGGCGTTGCCCAGCAGCGCCTGGAGCTTGATCCGCTTGGGCAGCATGCGGACGAGGCGGAAGATCAGCCAGGTCAGGACCGACGCGACGAGCGCCGAACTCAGGATGCCGAGCTTGGCCTCCTCGAGCTGCGGGCCGGTGAAGGCGAGGGTGGCGATCAGCAGGGAGACGGTGAAGCCGATGCCGGCGATCGAGCCGCCGCCGAGGACGGCCGCCCAGCCGACCGGCACCTGCACCTTTCCGCGGGTGATGCGGGTAAGCAGCCAGGAGGATCCGGTGATCCCGAGCGGCTTGCCCACGATGTAGGCGATCAGGATGCCGAGGGTGATCGGTGAGGTGAGCGCCCGGGTGAGGAAACCGCCGCTGATCGCGATGCCGGCGTTGGCGAGGGCGAAAAGCGGGACGATCACGTAGCTCGTCCACGGGTGGTAGAGCAGCTGCAGGCGCTCGTTGGGCGAGACGGCCGAGACCAGTCCGTCGCTCGCGGAGCGGGCCAGCTCGGCCGTCGGCTGCTCGCGGAAGAGCCGGAACATCTCGCTGGCGCGCTGGAGGTCGTCGCGGGCGGCCGGGGAGGCATAGGTGAGCAGACCCATCAGGAGGCCGACGACGATCGGCTCCACCCCGGACTCGAACATCGCCACCCACGCCGCGATGCCGAGCAGCGCGTACACGGACCCGTGGCGTTCTCCCCGGACCCGCAGGACAAGGATCACCGCGAAGACCGCGAGCGTGACCAGCAGCGCCATCGGCCGGACCCGGCTGCTGTAGAAGACCGCGATCACGGCGAGGGCGACCAGATCGTCGACGACCGTGACGGTGAGCAGGTACGAGCGCATCCGCGCCGGCAGGCGTGCGGCGGCCAGGGTGAGCATGCCGAGCGCGAAGGCCGTGTCGGTCGACATCGCGGCGCCCCAGCCGTGCGCGGACGGCCGGCCGGCGTTGAAGGCGAGGAAGATCGCGATCGGCACGATCATGCCGCCGACGCCCGCGACCAGCGGCAGCACGAGCCGCCTGCGGTCGCGCAGCTCGCCCATGTCGAACTCGCGGCGCGCCTCCAGGCCGACGACGAAGAAGAAGAACGTCATCAGCCCGGTGTTGATCCACTCGCGCAGGTCCTGGGAGATCCCGGATCCGCCGAGGCGGACCGACAGGCGCGTCCCCCACAGCGACTCATAGGAGGAAGCGTCGATGTTCGCCCAGATGAGGGCGGCCACGGTCGCACCGAGCAGAAGTGCGGCGCCGCCCGTCTCGGTGCGGAGGAACTCGCGCAGCGGCGTCTTGAGGTGGAGTGCCCAGGCCGTCCGTCCGGAGAACCGCGG
>JAOPYG010000353.1 GCA_025964685.1 Actinoallomurus sp.
AGTTCGGTGAAGATCCGGTCGGTGCCGGGGATTAGAGCGGCGGCGAGCTCGGGCGCGGCGGGAACACGCGTGTCGGGCGTGGCGATCCGGCGTGGGTGGCCGGACAGGACGCCCGCCTCCAGGGCCCGTACGACGACCTCGCCGCCGAACCCGCCGGTGAGGTTCGCTTCGTGCACGACGGCGAGCCTGCCGCCGGTGGCCGCCAGCGACCGGTGCACCGCGTCGTGGTCGAACGGGTCGAGCCACGGCGTCTCAAGCACGGTCACGTGCACGCCCTGTGCGGCGAGCCGGTCGGCGGCCTCCAGCACCCGGTGTGTGATGGCGCCCCAGGTCACGACGGTGGCGGCCGGGCCCGAACGGCGGACGATGCTGCCCCCGATCGGTGCGGGCGCCCGGTCCGTGACGACCTCCTGCTTCGGGCCGAAGTAGAGGGTGCGGTTGTCGATGACGACCACGGGGTCGTCGCTGTGCACCGCCGACACCATGATGTCGTGGGCGTCCTGCGGTATCGACGGCATCGCCACCCGCAGCCCTGGTGTGTGGGTGAACAGCGCTTCGAGGTTCTGCGAGTGCTGCGCGCACGCGCCGGGCGAGTTGCCCTGCTGGGTCCGTACGACCAGCGGAACGGTCAGCCGGCCCTCGGAGACGTAGCGGATGTTGGCCGCCTGGTTGATCATCTGGTCGAGCGCGACGAGGAAGAAGTCGGCCCACATGATCTCCACGATCGGCCGGCGTCCCATCATCGCGGCGCCGACGGCGGAGCCGAGGATCGCGGACTCGCTGATCGGGGTGTCGAAGACCCGGTCGCCGAAGTCCTTCCACAATCCCTTCGTCACGCCGTGCACGCCGCCGGGCTTGGCGACGTCCTCCCCGTAGAGCAGCGTCTCCGGCAGCTCTTCCAGGCAGCGGCGCAGCGCCGCGTTGACCGCGCCGGCGTAGCTGAGCTCAGGCATACAGGTGCTCCTCGACCTTGCCGGCGTCGGCGGCCGGATCCTCCAGCGCGGCCGTCGCGGCCGCCTCCACTTCCTCGCGAACCGACCGCTCGATGGCGCCGGTGTCGAAGCCCGCCTCGGTCAGTGCCACGACGGCGCGCGCGATCGGCTCCGCGCGCCCGTCGGCCTCGAGCTCGTCCCGGGTGCGGTACTGCTGGACGTCGCCGACGTAGTGACCGACGAGCCGTTGCGTGATCAGCTCCACGAACGCGGGCCCGCCACCCTCGCGAGCGGCCTCGGCGTAGTCCTCGACGGTCGCCCGTACCTCGGCGGGGTCGTTGCCGTCGATCCGGGCGGCCGGGATCCCCAGCGACGTCGCACGCTCGGTCAGCCGCTCGTTGCGCACCATGTCCCGGATCGGTGTCAGCTCGGAGTAGCGGTTGTTCTCGCACAGGAACAGCACCGGGAGGTCGAAGGCCGCGGCGAAGTTCATCGCCTCGTGCACCGCTCCCTGGTTCATCGCCCCGTCGCCGAAGACGGTCATCGCGATCCGGTCGGTCCCGTCGTGGCGGCCGGCGAGGGCCGCGCCGACGGCGTGCGAGGCGCCGCCGCCCACGATGGAGTTCTCGCCGAAGAAGCCGTACTCCGGCGCGCTGAAGTAGGCCGAACCACCGCGTCCGCCATTGACGCCTGTGGCGCGGCCAAGCAGCTCGGCGAACAGCGGGCGCAGCGGCACGCCGCGGGCGATGGCCCAGCCGTGCCCGCGGTAGGTCGCGAACAGCGCGTCGTCCTCGCCGAGCGCGTCGCAGGCGCCGATGGGGCCGGCCTCCTGGCCGACGCAGAGGTGCACCGAGCCCCGGACCTCACCGGAGCCGCACCACGACTGGACCTTCTCCTCGAACGCCCTTATCCGCCACATCGCCCGTAGGTCCGTGGCGAGCCGGTCGCTCATCGCCGAGTACCTCCAACGGTTGGACACCTGAACAGCAAGTCAATCGATTGCGCAATGAAAGCACAGAGGCGATTCGGTATGCAATGCCTGTTGAGAGCGGTGGCTACGATGTGCGACTGTAGATTCCGGCAAACGATTGACCTAAGGAGTGCGATGAGTCCGCAGCGCTTCGAGATGCTCGTCGGGCTGTACGGCGACGACCGCACCGCGCAGATCCTGTCCGAGGCCGCGACGATCCGGTCGTGGCTACGGGTCGAGGCGGCGCTGGCCATCGCACAGGGCGAGCTGGGGGTGCTCGACCCCGGCGACGCCGCGGCGATCGCCGCTGCGGCCAAGCCGGAGAACATCGATCCCGACCGGCTCTGGAAGGAGACCCGCGTCGTCGGATACCCGATCCTGTCGCTGGTGCGCCAGATCGACGCGGCCCTGCCCGAGGCCCATCGCGGGCGGGTGCACTACGGCGCCACCACGCAGGACATCATGGACTCCGGGCTGGCCCTCCAGCTCGACGAGGCCACCGCCCGGCTCGGCGAGCTGCTCCAGGACTTCGGCGACACGCTGGCGCGCCTGGCCGAAGAACACACCGGCACCGTCATCGCGGGACGCACCCACGCGCTGCAGGCTGTGCCGACCACGTTCGGCGCGAAGCTCGCCACGTACGTCGGCGAGCTGGCCCGGCACCGTGACCGGCTCGCCGCGTCACGTACGCGGCTGGCCGTGGTGTCGTTGTTCGGCGCCGGCGGCACGTCGGCCGCGTACGGGGAGCACGCCGTCGCCCTGCGCCGCCGGACCGCGGAGCTGCTGGGCCTGCGCACCACGGACGTGCCGTGGCACGTCGCAAGGGACGGCCTCGCCGAGTTCGGGCTGGTGTGCTCGCTCCTGTCGGCCACCTGCGCGCGGTTCGCCCGCGAGATCGTCGACCTGTCCCGTACGGAGATCGCCGAGGTCGGCGAGGCCGCCGGGCACCACCGGGGCGCCTCGTCGACGATGCCGCAGAAGGTCAACCCCATCGAGTCCGAAGCCGTGATCGGCCTGTCCACCACGGCGGGGGCTCTCAGCTCGGCGCTCTTCCGCGCCATGGAGGCCGGGCACGAACGCGCCGCGGGCGAGTGGCAGGCGGAGTGGCAGGTGCTTCCGCAGCTGGTCAGCCTGTGCGCGGCGGCGCTGCGCACGTCCGGCTCGATCGCGACAGGGCTGCGGGTGTTCCCGGACGCGATGCGCGCGAACCTGCGCGCAGACGGCGGGCTGGTGATGGCCGAGGCGTACATGATGCGGCTCGCGCCACGGCTGGGCCGCGAGCGCGCCCACGACGCCGTCTACGAAGCGGTCGGCCGGTGCCGGGCCACGGGCGAGCCGCTCGTGACGGCCCTGCGGGACGTGCTCGGCGAGGACGCCGCCGTCGGCGAGGAGCTGTCCCCGGAGTCCTATGTCGGCCGTCCTCGGGAGACGGTCGGAGCGGCGCTCGCCCTGTGGCGCGCCTGATTCATCGAGTGAGGAGTACGAGTGGGACGCTTCGAGGGAAGAACCGCGATCGTCAGCGGCGCGGGCGGCGGCATCGGGCGCGCCTGCGCGCTGATGCTCGCCGCCGAGGGCGCGGGCGTCGCCCTGGTCGACATCGCGGACAAGCAGGTCGAGGAGACCGCCGGCCTGATCGCCGAGAGCGGCGGCCGGGCCGATGTCTACGTCGCCGACGTGACCTCCGGCACGGCGGTGGAGGACGTCGTCGGCCGGGCCGAGCGTGACCTCGGGCCGCTCACGCTCGCGGTCGGGGCCGCGGGGATCATCCGCAACCGGCCGTTCCTCGACCTGCCCGAGGACGGCTGGGATCAGACGATGGCGGTCAACCTCAAGGGCATGTTCCTGCTGCTGCAAGCCGTCGCGCGCCGAGCCCGCCATCACGACGGCGGCTCCATGGTCGCGGTCGCCTCGGTCGCGGGCCGCGGCCCGCGACCGACCGCCGCGGACTACGCCGCGAGCAAGGCGGGCGTGATCAGCCTCGTCCGCTCGGCCGCGCAGGCCCTGGCGGCCGACCGGATCAACGTCAACGCGATCTGTCCTGGCGTCGTGGACACCGAGATGACGCGGGCGATCCACGAGCAGAAGGCGGCGATCGCCGGCATCACCCCGCAGGAGTCGTTCGAGCGGCAGGCGGCCGCGATCCCGCTCGGACGCGTCGTCTCACCCGAGGAGGTCGCCGGCACGGTCGCGTTCCTGCTGTCGCCGGCGGCCTCGTACATCACCGGGCAGTCGGTCAACGTCTGCGGCGGCCTGGAAAGAGATTGAGGGAGGGCTCATGTTGCACGGCGTCTGGCATTTCAGCTTCACCGTGTCCGACCTGGACAAGTCTGTCGCGTTCTACACCGAACTGCTCGGCTTCGAGCTGATCCACACCCAGGAGCAGAGCAACGCGTACACCCGCAGGCTGGTGGGGTACCCGGACGCGCACCTACGCATCGCCCAGCTGGTCGTGCCCGGCCAGCCGCGCGGCCTGTCCAGCCATGACCTGGAGCTGGTGGAGTACGTCCGGCCCAAGGGCACGCGCGGCGAGGCCGAGATCTGCAATCCAGGTGCCGCGCACCTCGCGCTCACCGTCGACGACATCCACGAGCGCCACACCGCGCTCACCGAGGCGGGCGTCCGCTTCTACTCACCGCCCAACGCCATCACCGCCGGCGTCAACGAGGGCGGTTTCACCTGTTACTTCGAAGACCTCGACCAGATCGTCCTGGAGATGGTGCAGCCGCCCGCGCACCGGCTGCACCCGGCGGAAGGAGCCGGATCATGACCGACGAGGAGATCGTCGCCCTGTTCGACCGCTGCTCCAACCGGGACCGCTGGGGTGCGGACGACGAGCTGGGCACGCTCAACTACATCACCGACGCCAAGCGGCGGGAGGCGGCGGCGCTGGTCCGCCATGGCCGTACGGTCTCCATCGGCCGGGACCTGTCCACCATGGCCGACCGGCTCAACACCGACCCGCTGCGGCACCGGATGCTGTTCGACGCCGTCTCCCCGGTGTCCGCGCTGGACAGCATCGAACTCGCGTCGCACGGCTTCGCGCTCACCCACCTCGACGCGATCACGCATGTGTACTGGCGGGGCGAGGCGTATAACGGGCAGCGTGCCGAGGACCTGCTGAGTCCCGGCGGGCTGCGTTCCGGTTCGGTGTACGCGCAGCGCGAGGGCATCGTGACCCGCGGGGTGCTGCTGGATGTCGCCGGCGCACGCGGCGTGCCGTACCTCTCGCCCGGTGAGGCCGTCACGGCCGAGGACCTGACCGCCGCCGAGAAGCGCTCCGGGACGACCCTCACCTCCGGCGACGCGGTCTTCGTCCACGTCGGGCTGGAACGCCGGGAGGCCGAGCAGGGGGGCGTCGAGGACCCGAGCGTACGCGCCGGGCTCGACGCGAGCTGCCTGCCCTGGCTGCACGATCGCCAGGTGGCGGTCTACAGCGGCGACTGCGTCGAGCAGATCCCGTTCCCGAGCGCGGCGGTTCCGCTGCCGCTGCACCAGATCGGCCTCGTGGCGATGGGCCTGGTCCTGCTCGACTGCCCGCGCATCACCGATCTCGTCACGGCGTGCGCGGAGCTGGGCACGGCGGAGTTCCTGCTCAGCGTCGCGCCGCTGCGCATCCCCGGGGGCACCGGCTCGCCGGTGAACCCGATCTGTCTGTTCTGAGCCATCTGTTCTGAGTCGCGGCGACCCGCCAGGTCAGGCCTCGGTACTATCCGGGCGAGTCGCCATAGCGAGATGGGGGGCCGGCCGATGCCGGGCAACACGAGCCGACCGGCGAAGGTCACGCTCAACGACGTCGCCACGCTCGCCGGCGTCGACCGCTCGGTCGTGTCCCGTGTGGTCAACGGCGACCCGAAGCTGAGCGTGCGCCCGGAGACCCGGCGACGCGTGCAGGAGACCATCGACAAGCTCGGCTACCGGCCCAACGCCGCCGCGCGCAGCCTCCGCACCGCGCGGGCGTACATGTACGGCCTGTTCATCCCCGACTTCGCCAACCCGGTGTACGCCGAGATCATCAAGGGCGCCGAGCGGGCGGCCGGCCAGCTCGGCTACGGCCTGATGACGGCGAGCTCGGGCGGCGTGCGCATCAGGCTGGCGCACTATCTCGACCTGCTCGGCCAGGGCCGGGCCGACGGGCTGCTGTTCGCCGGCGAGGAGTCGGGCCACGAGCTCGAACAGCTGCGCAGCTCCAAAGTGCCGTGGGTGCTGGTCAACCGGCGCTCTCCGGGCTCGCACCGCTACGTGATCCTCGACGACGAGCGGGGCAGCCTCCTCGCCGTCGACCACCTCGTCTCCCTCGGCCACCGGCGCATCGCGCACATCGCCGGACCCGAGAGCGCCGACACCGCACGTCGGCGGCGCGCCGGGTACCTGTCGGCGATGCAAGGCGCGGGCCTGAGCGTGGACCTACGCCACATTGCGCACGCCGACTACACGCCCGCCGGTGGCGCGGCGGCGATGGAACACCTGCTGTCGATGCCCGAGCCGCCCACCGCGGTCTTCGTCGCGAACGTCGCCTCCGCCGTCGGCGTCCTGCACGCCGCCCACGCGGGCGGTCTGTCGGTGCCCCGCGACCTCTCGGTGATCGCAGTGCACGACATGCCGCTGGCCGGGCACCTCGTCCCCGCGCTGACCACGGTCCGGATGCCGCTGGAAGAGCTCGGCCGCCGCGCGCTGGAGCTCCTCGCCTCGCGCCCGCCGGAGGAGGACATCACCGAGGTCGTCACGGACCCCGCCGAGGTCGTCGTACGGGAGTCCACGGCCCCGCCACCGGCCTGACCCGCTCATCTCCGCCACCTCACCGGGGAGGCTTCATGCCGTTCGTCATCGATCTGAAAACCGGGACGGTCGAGCGCGAGGACCGTACGGGCGAGAAGGACCACTTCGGTGGCTCTATCCTCGGCCTGCGGCTCCTGGCCGAACGCACCCCGCCGGGGCTCGACCCGTACGACCCGCGCGCGCTGCTGTACGTCGCGGCCGGAGTGCTCGGCGGCGCGCCGGCGCCCGGGCTGGCCAAGGCGGTGTTCCTGGCCAAGTCCCCGCTGACCGGGGTGGCCGGCGAGGCACACGCGCTCGGCCCGTTCGCGGCCGGGATGCGCGGCGCGGGCGCCAAGGCGCTGGCTATCACCGGCCGTGCCCAGTCGCTGTCCTACCTCCTCGTGGAAGGCGGCCGGGTGTCGTGCCATCCGGCTGGTGAGCTGCGGGGACTGGGCACCGCCGCGACGACGGACGCGTTGCGCGCCCGGCACGGCCAGGGCGCGCATGTCGCGGCGATCGGGCCGGCGGGGGAGAACCTCGTCCGCTACGCCGGGGTCGTCACCGACCTCGCGTACGCCGCGGCGCGGTACGGGCTCGGCGCGGTCTTCGGCGCGAAGAACCTCAAGGCGATCGTCTGCGTGGGCGACGCCCCGGCCGCCGTGGCCGACCCGGGCGCGCTCGTCGGGCTCGCGGACTTCTACCGGAACGCGATGCCGGACAACGCTCTCGCCCGCATGCAGTACCACGACCCGGGCTTCGCCGCCTGGGTGGGCGACGCGCTCGACCCCGGCTACGCGTCGGCGCGCAACTTCTCCGCGCCCGGCGAGCCGGGTCTGCGACTCGCCGCTGCGTCGTCCTACGAGGGCCGCGCGGTGGCGACGACCGGAGGCTGTCCGGGCTGCCCGAACGACTGCCTGAAGGTGTACGCGCCGCCCGGCTCGCCGGTGCGGCGGTCGGGCGGGCTGAGTCAGGAGGCGTTCCTGTCCCTCGGCTGGAACCTCGGCATCGACGACGTGGACACTGTGCTCGAGGCCAACGCGCTCGCGAACGACCTGGGCCTCGACCCGGTGTCACTCGGCGGGACGCTCGCGTTCGCGATGGAGTGTGCCGCGCGCGGCCTGCTGCCCGGCGGACCGGAGTTCGGCGACGCCCCGGCGGCGCTCGCGTGGGACATCGCGGTCCGCGGCGGGAGCCTCGGCGGGCTGCTCGCCGACGGGGCGGCCCGTGCCGCTCGCGCGCTCGGCGCTTCCCCGTACGCGATGACGGTCAAGGATGCCGAGCTGCCGTGCTTCGACCCCCGGATCCAGCCGGGCATCGGGCTCGGCTACGCGGTGGCCCCGCACGGACCCCGGTACGACGCGGTCGAGCACGACCTGGACTTCGACCCCGATGACGGACTGAAGTACTGCTTCCCGGAGGCCGCGCGGATCGGTGCCGAGCCCGCGGCGGCGGGGATCCTGGACGCCGGGCGCGGACGCCGTACCGCCCGGCTTCTCAGGCTGTGGAGCGCCCTGGACGCGCTGAACATCTGCGTCTTTGCCTCCAGCCCGACCCGGCCGCTGACCCTGGACCACCTGACGTCGCTGGTCACCGCCGTCTCCGGCCAGGAGTTCGGGCTGGGCGACCTGCTCGGCGCGGGCCGGCTGCGGCTGGACCTGATGCGCGCCTACGCGGTCCGTGAGGGCGTCGCGGCCGACGAGCTGCCGGCCCGTTTCCACGAGGAGCCCATCACCGCGGGCCCGTACGCCGGGGCCGTACTGTCGCGTGAGTCCTTCGCCGAGGCCCGCGCCGCCCTCTACGCCGAACTCGGCTGGCGCTGATGGCAAAACACCTGAAGTAAAACGATTGAACGACCCCTTGTTCCGGTCATGTGTCCGCTGTTACATTCCGGTCAATCGTTTGAACTGAATCCCCCCGACCGCACCGGCGGATCCAGCCGGTCATCAAGGTCAAACGTTTGACTACCTCCCAGCAGGAGAAACAGTGCGCAAGTCATTCCTCGTTCTGGTCGCCATCGCGATGACCGCGGTGGCCTGTGGCAACTCGTCCGGTTCCGGTGCGCTGCAGGGCAAGAAGCAGTACACGATCGGTGTCTCCAACCTCGGCCTGAGCTTCCCCTTCCCGGCCGCCATCGGGAAGGGCATCAAGGAAGAGGCCGCCAAGCTCGGCGTCAAGATCGTCCAGCTGGACGCGCAGGGCAAGGCCGACAAGCAGAGCAACGACGTTCAGGACCTCATCGCCCAGCAGCCCGACGGCGTCCTCATGCTGCCGGTCGACTCCGGCGTCGCACAGGGGCTCGCCGACCGGCTCAAGGCGTCGAATATCCCCACGGTGGCCGTGGCCTCGCAGGTCGGCGATCCGAAGTCCCGCCAGCTCAAGAGCGTCTACCCCGGTCTCGTCGCGCTCGTCACCCAGGACGAGTACGCGGCCGGCGCGACGGCGGGGACGCTCGCGGCCAAGGCCATCCCGGGCGGCGGCACGATGGCCGTCGTCGAGGGCCAGGCGGGATTCGCCGAGGTCGTGACGCGCTGGCAGGACTTCCCCAAGGCGGCCCAGGCCAAGGGCGCGACGTTCAGCGTCGTGGCACGCCAGCCTGGTGACTGGGTCCAGGACAAGGCGCAGTCGGCCTGCGAGAACATGCTGGCCTCCCACTCTGACATCAAGCTCTTCTACGCCGAGTCCGACGACATGTCGGTCGGCTGCGCGAAGGCGGTGAAGTCGGCCGGTTCCACGGCGAAGGTCATCGGCATCGGCGGCAGCAAGCTCGGCATCGACGCGATCAAGTCCGGGCAGGTCCAGGGCACCGTCTGCTACAAGCCCGAGGACCTCGGCAAGCTCGCGCTGGACACCCTCTACAAGGACCTGACCGGCGAGAACAAGCTGAACTCCGCGTTCGTCACCTACCCCACGCCGGCCATCACCAAGGACAACCTCTCCGACTGCGCTCCGCAGTGGTGAGCCCCATGCTCGCCCTGGAAGGCGTCGGCAAGGCGTTCCCGAACGGCACCGTCGCGCTCCGGGACGCCCGCCTGACCGTCGAGAGCGGCAGCGTCCACGGCCTGGTCGGCGCCAACGGCGCGGGCAAGTCCACCATGATCAAGATCATCGCGGGCGCGCACGCGCCGAGCGAGGGCACCGTGCGCTGGAAGGGCGAGGGGGTCTCCTGGCGGGACCCGGGCGCCGCGCGGAACGCCGGCATCGCGACGATCATGCAGCACGTGCCCCTCGCGCCGACCCTGACCGTCCTGGAGAACGTCTTCCTCGGCGCCTCCGGGCCCTGGCGGCTCCCGCGTACGAAGAGGACCGAGTTCGCCCGCCTCCTGGACCGCGTGGGATACCACATCGACCCGGACGCTGAGGTGTCCGACCTCGCCATCGGCGAACGGCAGATGGTGGCGATCCTCCAGGCCCTGGCCACCGGTGCCGAGCTCGTCGTCATGGACGAGCCGACCGCGTCACTGGCCGAGGGCGAGCGCCAGGTGGTGTTCGACGTGGTCCGGAGGCTGTCCGCGCAGGGCACAGCGTTCCTGTACGTCTCGCACTTCCTCGATGAGGTGCTGTCGCTCACCGACCATGTCACGGTCCTGCGCGACGGCACCGTGGTCGAGGAGGGCGAGACCGCCGCGTACGACGAGGACCGTCTGGTCAAGGCGATCGTCGGCCGTGACCTGCTCGCCGTGGAACGCCGGGACACCCCGTCCGTCGCTGCGGGCGTGCCGGCGCTGCTCGCCGTACGCGGGCTGAGCTCACCGGCCGGCGTACGCGACGTGTCCTTCGAGGTACGGACGGGCGAGGTCCTCGGGCTCGCGGGCCTGCTCGGCTCCGGCCGCTCGGAGATCCTGCACGCGATCTACGGCGCCGACAAGCGCGCCCGCGGCCACGTACTCGTCGGCGACCGGACGGTACGCCGGAGGCCGCGCGCCGCCGTCGCCGCCGGCATGGCCCTCGTCCCGGAGGACCGGGGCGCGCAGGGCCTCGTCGCCGCGTTCCCGATCTGGAAGAACGTGTCGCTGCCCGACCTGAGCTCGCTCGCGTCCGGCCGAATGCTGCCGCGAGAGACGGACGAGCGGGCACGCGCGGCGCGTGCGATCGAGGACCTCGGCATCGTCTCCAGCGGACCCGACGCCGTCATGACCGAGCTGTCCGGCGGCAACGCGCAGAAGGTCGTCTTCGCCAAGTGGCTGTACGGCGGCGCCCGCGTCTTCATGCTCGACGAGCCGACGGCCGGGGTCGACGTCGGCGCCAAGGCCGACATCCTCGAGCTGGTCCGGGGCTTCGCCGCCGAGGGCGGCGCCGTGCTCATGGTGAGCAGTGAGTTCGAGGAGATCCTCGCCGTGGCGACCCGGGTGCTAGTGGTCCGGGAGGGACGGATCGTCGCCGAACGGGCGGCTCGTGACACATCCGAGGAGGAACTACTGATGCTGGCGAACGGATTCGGCGAGCTCGGCGAAGGGGGTGCGGCCGATGCCGGCTGACTCCTCGCGCAGGCGGCTGGCCGCCGCGCTCCGCCCCGGCAACGCGGGCGTGGTCTACGCGCTCGTGCTCATCGTCGTCGTGCTGACAGCCACGTCGGCCCAGCTAGGCAGGCCGAACTACCTGTCCTCGACCAACATCACTAACATCCTGGACCAGTCGTCGCTGGTGGCCATCCTCGCCGTGTTCACCACGGTGGTGCTGATCAGCGGAAACTTCGACCTGTCCATCGCCTCGATCTCGGCGTTCTCCGCCGCCACCGTGCTCAGCCTGGTCAGCTCGATGGGGCTGCCGCTGGCCATGGCCATCGCGCTCGGTGCCGGTCTGATCTGCGGGGTGATCAACGGTGTGATCGTCCAGCTGGTCGGCATCAACGCGTTCATCGTGACGCTCGGCACCATGACCGCCGTACGCGGCCTCGTGCTCATCGTCACTGACGGCCGTACGATCACCGCGAAGGACCCCGCCGCCCAGCGATCCCTGATCACGCTGCAGTCCGGGTACTGGCCCAGCTCGTACGTCACGGCCGTCCTCGGCGTCCTCCTGCTGGCCGCCGCCGCCGTCGTCCTGCTGCGGCGCAACCGCTCCCTCCTGACCGGCGGCATCACGGCCGCGGCGGGCGTGGTCCTGATCGCGTTGAGCCTGACGTCCTCGGTACGGCTGAGCAAGCCGACCTACTATCTCATCGTGATCGCCGCGGTCACGTGGGTGGTGCTGCGCTACACCGTGATCGGCCGCCGGCTGTATGCCGTGGGCAGCAACGCCGAGGCCGCCCGGCTGTCCGGCATCAACGTGAACCGCTACCGCATCGGCGCGTTCGTCCTCAACGGGCTCGGCTCGGGCTTCGTCGGGGTACTCTTCGCCGCCAAGCTGCTCGCGATCAACCCGACCGGCCTGCAGGGCACCGAGCTCACCGTGCTCGCCGCGGCGATCCTCGGCGGCACGTCCCTGTTCGGCGGCCTGGGCAGCGTGCTGAAGTCCGTCGTGGGGGCGCTGATCCTGTTCACCCTGGACAACGGCTTCAACGTGCTGAACCTCGGCGCCAACTACCAGGGCGTGATCGTGGGCACCGTTCTCATCGTGGCGGCCGCGATCTACACGATCGCCGGACGGCAACGCCAGGTCCGCGGCGTACGAGACTCTGGGGCGCGGCCCGTCGGGAGCGAGGACGAGCCGGACTCGGAGAAAGCGGAGGCACTGCGGTGAACATCGACGCGCACCTGCACTTCTGGAACCTGGAGACGGGCCACTATCCGTGGCTGACACCGGAGGCCGGGCCGATCTTCCGTACGTTCACCCCGGAGGAGGTGATCCCGCAGCTCGGCGCGGCCGGCGTGGGCGGAGCCGTCCTGGTCCAGGCGATGGACTCCTACGAGGACACCGAGTCCATGCTCGCGCAGGCCGACGCGTACGACTTCGTCGCGGCCGTGGTCGGCTGGGTCCCGCTCGACCGCCCGGACGAGGCCGCCCGGGCACTGGAGAGGTACGCCGCCCACCCGAAGTTCGCCGGAGTTCGGCACCTCATCCACGACGACCCCGATCCGGACTGGGTGATCCAGCACTCGGTCATCGAGGGACTCGGGCTGCTCGCCGCGGCCGGCCTGCCGTTCGACGTCGTCGCGGTGCTGCCCCGGCACCTGGAGCACGTGCCGGTGCTCGCCGAGCGGGTGCCGGGCCTGAGGCTGGTCATCGACCACCTGGCCAAGCCGCCGATCAGGGAGGGCGGCTGGGAACCCTGGGCGTCGCTCCTGGCCCGCGCCGCGGAGCATCCTGACGTGTACGCGAAGGTCTCCGGCATGAACACCGCCGCCGACCCCGCGACCTGGACCGCCCAGGACCTGCGCCCGTACGTCGACCACGCCCTGGAGGTCTTCGGCCCCGAACGGCTGATGTTCGGCGGCGACTGGCCGGTGGCCACCCTCGCCGGTGACTACGCCAAGGTCTGGAAGGAGACCGGGGCGCTTCTGCGCGGCCTGTCGCAGGAGGACCGTGACCTCGTGCTCGGCGGCACCGCCGCGCGCTTCTACCGAATCGGAGCCTGACCGTGCTGGACGTTTTCGCCTCGATCGCCGCCGCCGCCGACCTGACCATCCCGCCCGGGCACCGGCTGCCGATCGCGGTGGTCGGCGCGGGCGCCATCGTGGACGTCGCCCACCTTCCCGCCTACCGCGCGGCCGGGCTGGAGGTCACCGGCCTGTTCGACCTGAACGCCGAGAGGGCGCGGGAAGTAGCGGGCCGGCACAGCATCGGCCGGGTCTACGCCTCGCTGGAGGAGCTGCTTGCCGATCCCGGCGTGGCCGTGGTGGACGTCGCCGTCGTACCGAACGCTCAGCCGGCCATCGCCCGCGCCGCGATCGAGGCCGGCAAGCACCTGCTCTGCCAGAAGCCGTTCGCGCCCGACGTCGCCACCGGCCAAGAGCTCGTCGGGCTCGCCCGCGCCCGTGGCGTCAAGGTCGCGGTGAACCAGCAGCTCCGCTTCGACGAGGGGATCGCCGCAGCGCGGGCGATGGTACGGGCCGGTTGGATCGGCGACCCGACGACGATGACGTTCACCGTCGACATCGCCACCGACTGGAGCGACTGGGACTGGCTCCTCACCTCCGAACGGCTGGAGATCGCCTACCACTCGATCCACTACCTCGACACGATCCGCTCGATCCTGGGAAACCCGGTGAACGTCTTCTGCACCGGCAGCCGCCGGCCCGGCCAGCTCGCCACCGGCGAGACCCGCACAATGAGCACGCTGGTCTTCCCGGGCGAGGTCCGCGCACTCGTGCACGCGACACACGAGAACCGCACCGGCGACTTCCAAGCCGCCTTCCGCGTCGACGGCACCGACGGCGCGATCAAGGGCACCCTCGGCCTGCTATACGACTATCCGCATGGGCGCCCCGACACCCTGGAGGTGAACAGCGCGACGCTGCCCACGGACGGCTGGCTGGCCTACCCGGTGACGACACGGTGGCTCCCGGACGCGGTCGCCGGGCCGATAGGCTCGTTGCTGGCAGCCATCGCGGAGGACGGCGAACCCGAGACGTCCGCCGCCGACAACCTGCGCACGCTCGACCTGCTGAACGCCCTCTACCGATCCATGCGCACCGGCGAGAGTCAGAGACTGGAGTCCGCGTGAAACCGGTCCGCGTCACCCTGGCGGACGTCGCGTCGATGGCCAAGGTCGATCGGGCCGTCGTCTCGCGCGTCGTCAACAACGACCCGACACTCAACATCCGGCCGGAGACGCGCGAGCGCGTCTTGCTGGCGGTCGACCGGCTCGGCTACCGTCCCAACGTCGCGGCCCGCAGCCTGCGCACCTCCCGTGCCCACATGTTCGGGCTGTTCATCCCGGACTTCGCCAACCCCGTGTACGCGGAGATCATCAAGGGCGCCGAGGCCGCCGCCGCCGCGCTCGGCTGCGTGCTGGTGACCGGCAGCGCCACCGGCACCGGCCTGGGCGGCTACATGGACCTCCTGGGCACGGGTCGGATCGACGGCCTGCTGTTGGCCGGTGCGGGTGAGGGCACCGGTCTGACCGCGGAGCTCGACCGCGCCGCGGTCCCATGGATCATGCTCAACCGCCGCAGCCCGTCGGTACAGCGCTATGTGATCCTGGACGACGAGAGGGCGGCCCGGCTCGCGGTCGACCACCTGGTCGGCCAGGGCCACCGCCGCATCGCCCACCTGGCGGGCCCGGACGGTGCCGACACGGCTCAGCGGCGTTTCGCGGGCTACTCGGCGGCGATGCGCGAGGCGGGCCTGCCGGACGGCCCGATCGCGGCAGCCGACTACACCCCGGCCGGAGGCGCGGCGGCGATGACCGAGCTGCTCGCGGCCCCGGACCCGCCGACCGCGGTCTTCGTCGCCAACGTCGCCTCGGCCATTGGCGCGATGGACGCCGTGCGGGGAGCCGGCCTCGCAATACCCCGGCAGATCTCCATCGTCGCGGTCCACGACCTGGAACTCGCCAGCTACCTGGCCCCGCCCCTGACGACAGTCCGGATGCCGCTGGAAGAGCTCGGCCGGCGCGGGGTCTCCCTGCTGGGCTCCATCAAACCGGACGACGCCATCGAGGAGGTCCTCGACGGCCCGATGAATCTCATCACGAGGGGCTCCACCGCCGCACCGCCCCGGTAGTCACCCGTTCTTCGTCGGTTGTGGGATCCGAAAACCTCGGTCAGATCTGTCATCTGTGGCGCTGCTGCACGTGCCGGTGCCGAGAACCTTGTCACCGGGTCTGACCTTGTCCTTGCCGAAAACTTCATCCGGCCTGCTGGGTGCGCGGGGGCAGGGACGTTGTCCGTGGTTACGGATGCTGGTGGCTTGCGCGGGTCCCTTATCCGCTCGTTGCCGCATGATGACCGTCCGTGCTGTTGCGACTTGCCTATCTGACCGTGTCGAACGTACCGGGCGAGCGAACGGACTCTGGCCGAGCGCATTCTGCCCGGCCTGAAGGCCGGAATGCTGCTACTGGCCGATCCGGGTTTTCCCAGCTACTGGCTGTGGTGTGCCGCCCAGGCCACTGGCGCCCACCTGCTGTGGCGGGTTCAGGCCGACCTGCAGCTGCCCGTCCAGCGGCTACTGCCCGACAGCTCTTACCTGTCGCGGTGGACCGACCCGGCCGATTCCCGTCGCCAGGCCAACAAGAGGGCCTATAACCGCAGGGCAGGGCACCAGCCGCCCGCTCCGCAGGCGCCTCGCGTTCCTGTAGTGCGGGTGGTCGAGGCCGTCATCACGGTGCGCACCGCCGACAGTGCCGCACGGACCGGCCGCTATCGGCTGATCACCACACTGCTGGACCCCGGGGGTGGCGCCCGCGGCAGAGCCGGCCGCCACCTACGCCAAGCGGTAGGCGTGTGAGACCGGTTTCGGGGAGATCAAGACCTACCTGCGCGGCTCACTGCGTGCCCTGCGCGCCACCGACCCCGACGTCGCACGTCAGGAGCTGTGGGCCTACCTGATCGTCTACCAGGTGATCCGCCCGCTCATCTGCCAGACCGCCGCCCGCGCCGACCTCGACCAGGACAAATCTCCTTCACCGCCGCCCACGACGCCGTCCAGGACACGATCCCTACCACGCCCCGGCACGCCGCGACGCGCACCAGAGGCCATGTGATCACCGGAGATCTCGCCGCCGACACCCGATGGACGATCAAATGCGAGTTCGACACCTGCGCGTTTCGTCGTCCGCCTCGCCGAGGTCCCGGCTCCCACGCTCGGTAGCGGCTCAGTCGTGTGCTGCGGTGGGCACCGGGAGCGATGTCTGTTCGGCCCTGACCACGACCTGATTCCTCGAATCAGCCGTTACCCAACAGGTGACCGCTGGTGTCGTAGAACTGCAACTCAGCGATATCCGCCTCGATACGCGGCGAGCCCTGGTAGGACTCCGCAGTCACCTCGACCCGGATCGTGTCCGCGACCACCGGCGACGCGAACGAGAACGGGATGTCCTGAGCCGTGTTGCCGGTGACCGAGCCGACCGTGACCGGTGCGGACCCGGACGCCGCCGCGCTCACGGTGGCGTTGTCGATCACGATGCCGTCCAGCCTGCGGGTCTGCACGACCACCTTGCCGAGCGACACTGGGTGCGTGAACCGCACCTGCACCCAGTGTGGCATCGCGGTCTCATCGGACCCCCAGAACGAGTTGAGGTTGCCGTCCACCACATTGAACGGGTCGAAGCTGACGTGCCACTGCGCCTCGCTGTCCATCGAGTCGGCCGCCACGTCGGCCAGCGGAAGGCCGGACGGGCCCGAGTAGGTGCCCGCCGACGTCGTGACTGTGGCCTCGGCCGTGCTGGCCCCGGCGGGTGCCGTAGCGACGATGAACGTCGGCGTAAGAACCTGAACCGACGCGGCACGCACGCCACCGAACGACACCGTGCTTCCTGCGGAGAAGCCAGACCCAGTGATCAGCACCGGGGTGGCCGTGGCGACCACTCCGCCACGCGGGCTGATGGTTTCCACTCGTGGCGCGGAACCGGTGACAAGGTTGCGGGTGCCGAAAATTACGTCCGCGCAGGTCATGCGGCGTGTTGGTATTCGTGGAGTATGCCGCCGAGTCGGTCTCGTCGGTGGATGTCTAGTTGGTCGAGTCGGTGTGGTTCGGTGAGCGGCTCGGGCGCTGGCCGTAGCGGTGCGCCGTGCAGGGTGCGGTGGTGCCGGTGCTGGTTGTAGTAGGACTCGAACTCGCGGAGTGCGTGGAGTAGATGGGCCTGATTCCAGATCAGGTCCGGTCAAGGAGCTCATATCTGCAGGTCTGCACCCAGCGTTCCGTGATCGAGTTCATGCGGGGGACGCGGATGCCGGTGGTGACGATTCCAATGCCCTCGGATTTGAAGACAGCGTCGAACGCGCGGGCGTACTTGCTGTCACGATCCCTGATCAGGTACTTGACCATGGTGTTGGCGTCCTGCAGGTCCATGACCAGGTTCCGGGCGATCTGGGTAGTCCAGTCCGCGGTGGGATGGGCCGTGACACCCAGAACACGGACACGACGGCTTGCATGCTCGATGACCGCGAAGACGTAGTAGGTCACGCCGTTCAGTGTGGTCGTCGTCAAGAAGTCGCATGCCAGGATCGCGTGGGCCTGGCTGTGGAGGAAGCCGGCCCAGGTCTGGCGGTCGCGTTCGGGTGCGGGTTCGATGCCTTGCTGTTTGAAAATCTCCCACACGGTGGAGGCAGCGACCGTGATGCCAAGGGTGGCGAGTTCGCCGTGGACGCGACGGTAGCCCCAGCTGGGATTCTCCCGCGCCGGGCGCAGGACGAGGGAGCCGATCGCGCGGCGGGTCCGCGGGCGGCCGGGATCCTTGCGGCGGGAGGCGTGGGCGTGGCGGCGGCGGACGAGGTCGCGATGCCAGCGCAAGATGGTGTCCGGGGAGACGATCAGGTCCAACTGTCTCAGCCTTGGGCGGGGGAGTCGGTGCAGGAGAGCGGCGAGCAGAGCCCAGTCTGCCCGGGTCAGGCGCGGTTTGCTGATCTGCCGTTGCAGGACGGCGATTTGGTGGCGCAGCGTGAGGATCTCGATGTCCTTGTCGGTGTCGCTCATCGGCAGCAGCCGCATCAACGTGAACACGCTCGTGAGCGCCAGGTAGGGCAGTCGCAGCAGCACGATCGGTCATCTTGGCGCGCCCGGGCAGCGGTCCTCAGCTGTTCTCAAGAACTCAGGTCACGGGCTGTTGATGGGGGTTTTCGGCACCCGCAACCGCTTGGACGTGGTTTTGTCTTCGGCGCGACCGCCCGGCGGGCGTGTGCACGGCGGGGGTTGGGCCGCTCGCGTTGATCAGCGTAGGCCGGCCTGGCGTGCCTGTTGGGCGGCGGCGTACGGGCTGCCGGTGAAGGGTTGGCCGTGGCCGGGCAGGAGCACGGTCGCGTTCAGCGCGTCAAGGCGGTCGAGCGCGGCCATAGCTGCGGTGCTGTCGTGGGTGAAGCCGCGGCAGACGAGGGTGGGTCCTACGTGCCCGGTCAGGCCGTCATGGGTGACCAAGGCGTCGCCGGTGAACAAAATGCCGCGGTCGGGGAGCAGGTAAGCAGTGCTGCCCGGGGTGTGGCCGGGCAGCACGACGGCCTGCGGGCGGCCGGGGACCTCCTCCCAGCGCTGGTCGGCGTCGAAGGTGCGCACACCCGGCACGGGCGGGGCGCTGAAGCCCCCGTTGCGGGCCAGGTGCAGCGGGGTGCCGAGCGCGGCAGGCCGGCGCAGCAGGTAGGGGAGCATGGAGCGCTCCGGCTTCGCGTGGCGCATTGCAGTGCGGGGCCCATCCGCCAGGATCGGCGCGTCCTGCCGGTGGACCCAGATCTCGGCCCCGGCCCGGTGGAGGGGCCCGGCCAGGCCAGTGTGGTCGGGGTGGCCGTGGGTGAGCAGCACGGCGCGGATGTCGCCCAGGGAACGGCCCGAGCGGGCCAGATGGTCGCGAAGTTGGGAGAGGTGGCCGGGCAGTCCGGCGTCGATGAGGACCAAGCCGTCGGGGTGGTCGACCAGGTAGAAATTGACGACGTCGTCGCCGAGTCGGTGGACGCCGGGGGCGACCTGACCGGCCGAGGTGTCGGGAGGGGGAAGGAGCACGGGTTCCTCAAGTGTCGGAGCGTGGGCGGAAACAATTTCCGATACAGTTCACTGTAATGGATTGTGAGGAGCGCGCTTCGTGCCATCCGATGTCCCGCGCAGGCAGTACGACGCCCGCCGCCGCCAGGACGCGGCCCGCCGCAACCGCGCCGCCGTCCTGGCCGCGTACCGGGAGCTGCTCTTCCGCGACGGCTACCAGGCCACCACCATCCGCGCCGTCGCCGACCGGGCCGGTGTCTCCCCCGAGACGGTCTACAAGGCGTTCGGCGGCAAGCCGGGACTGCTCAAGGCGCAGTGGGACATCACCCTGGCCGGCGACGACGAACCCCTGGCCATGGCCGAGCGCCCCGCCCTCCAAGAGGCCTGGCGCACACGCGACCCGCACATCAAGCTGCGCCTGTACGCCGCGTTCGTCCGCGGCGTACACGAGCGGCTCGCCCCGCTGTTCGCCCTGCTGACCGAGGCGGGCCCGGCAGTGGCGGGGGTCCTGGCCGTCAGCGAGGAGGAACGGCTGACCGGCGTCACCGCTCTCGTCGCCCACCTCGCCGACGAGGACGTCCTGCGGCCCGGCATCAACCAGGCACGCGCGGCGGACGGCTGCTGGGCCCTGACCGGGCCGCAGCTGTTCACCCAGCTCACCGCCGCGCGCGGCTGGCACGCCGACGGCTACCAGGACTGGCTCGCGGACATACTCGCCGCCACCCTCCTGGACATTTCCTGAACGCCTGTGCCGCTTCAGAACTCGTCGTAGCGGTGCTGACCTGCGGTTTGGGCGTCCGGTCGGGTTGGGGCAGGATCGCGGGCTGTGTCTATGCGTCTGCTGTATCTGATCATGGTCCGGGTGTTCGGCTGGCTGGTGCTGCTGGCGCGTAGCCAGGCGTCCAAGGACACGGAGCTCATGGTGCTCCGTCATGAGGTGGCGGTGCTGCGGCGTCAGGTCGCCCGCCCGAAGGTGGACTGGGCTGACCGGGCGGTCCTGGCCGCTTTGGCCCGAGTGCTGCCGACGGTGTTGCGATTCCACCGGCTCGTGACACCAGGCACGCTGCTGGCCTGGCACCGCCGCTTGGTCAAACGCACCTGGACGTACCCGAATAAGCCCGGCCGCCGTGGGGTCAGCCAGGACGTCCGAGACCTGGTGCTCCGGCTGGCACGGGAGAACCCCGGTTGGGGGTACCGGCGAGTCCACGGCGAATTGGTCAGGCTGGGGTACCAGGTCAGCGAATCAACCGTGCGGCGGATCCTGCGCACCAGGCGGTCCGGTCCGGCTCCACGGGAGGTGGGCACCTCCTGGCGGGCGTTTCTCCGTACCCAGGCCGATGGGCTTTTGGCCTGCGATTTCTTCCATGTGGACACGATCTTGTTGAAACGGTTGTACGTCGCGTTCGTCATGGAGGTCAGGACCCGGCGCGTGCACATCCTGGGTGTGACCGCCAACCCGACCGGAGCGTGGACCGCCCAGCAGGCGCGCAACCTTGCCATGGATCTCGCAGACCGGATCGGCTCCTTCGGTTTCTTCATCCGCGACCGTGACGCCAAGTTCACCAGCTCCTTCGATGAGGTCTTCACCGATGAGGGCGTGACGGTCGTGAAGACTCCGTCGCGGACACCACGGGCGAACTGCTATGCCGAGCGGTGGGTACGGACCGTACGGGCCGACTGCACCGACCGGATGCTGATCTACAACGAGCGACACTTGCGGGCGGTGCTCGGTGAGTACACCGACCATTACAACGGTCACAGGCCTCACCAGTCCCGCCGGCAGCGACCGCCTGACTCCGATGAGCCGGTGGTCATGCCGTTGGACGCACCGATCCGCCGGCGCAAAGTGCTCGGCGGTGTGATCAACGAGTATCACAGAGCGGCGTAGACGATGTTACGAATTCCCAGGTCAGCCCACTACGACGAGTTTTGGAGCAGTACACGTGCTCACCGCTCCTCAGGCGCCTCGCATGAACGCGATCATGGAACGCTGGGTCGGCAGCGTACGCCGCGAGATCCTCGACCGCATACTGATCATCAACGCCGCGCATCTGCGCAAGGTCCTCACCGAGTACGAGGACCACTTCAACGCCCACCGTCCCCACCGAGCCTTGAACCAGGCCAGCCCGCTCAGTCCGTTACCCGACCCCATCGACGCCGACATCAGGGTCATCCGGCGAGACCGGCTCGGTGGTCTGCTACACGAATACTCGCAGGTCGCATAGGGTGGCCGAATTTTCGGCACAGTGAGACTTGGGAGAGCAGGAACAGCGGCCCTTGCGGGTGAGATTGCAGGGGTAGGAGGTGCTGTTTTGAGGCTGACCCTTTTCGGCACTGGCCCCGCCTGTCGGGTGTCTTATG
>JAOPYG010000356.1 GCA_025964685.1 Actinoallomurus sp.
CTGCCGCGGCCCCATCCGCGTGACCGATCGCCGGGAGTTGTCCACGGTGTCCCTGAAGCCTTTTGACTTCGACCGATTGTTCGCCTCGGGCGCGGGCTGCACAGGTCCGGACGGCCAGTGCCTCACCGTGCAGGTGGATGAGGGGTGGCTGGCGTTGCCGAGGAGCTTCGTCGGCCTGCGAACAGACCTTACGAAGGTCTCCGAGGAACGCGTCCAGGAACTCATCGAACACGCCTGGCGGAACAAGGCACCCAAACGCGTGGTCGCCGCCTACGACGCCCCCTGAGCGACGGTCGCCCCGACCCGGCCGCCCGCGGCACCGGTCGCCGACCGCTTATGAATGATCACTCATCTGGCCTAGTCGACCGAGCAGACCTGACATAGCGTCCTGAACATGGACACGCCGCTGGTACTTCTCGACGTGGACGGTGTTCTCAATCCCCTGCAGCGTTCGCCCGGTTATCAGCGGTACCGGGCCACGCCCAACGGTGTCACCTACCGTCTGTTGCTCAACCCCCGGCATGGCCCGCTGCTCACCGGGCTGGCCGAGACGACCGGCGCGGAACTCGTCTGGGCCAGCTACTGGACCGACACCGCCAATGACTGGATCGGGCCGCGGGTGGGGCTGCCGCGGCTGCGGGCGATCCCCATCCCCCCGCGTGACCCGCGGTTCTCGTACGGAGGCTGGAAGGCGCGGCACGTCGCCGAGTGGATCGGTGGCCGGCCGTTCGTATGGCTGGAGGACGAGCCGGACGTCTCTGAGGCGCTCGCCGGCGAGCCCGCCCTCGGTCCGCACCTCATCGTGCCGGTCGACCCGGAAGAGGGGCTGACCGACGTCCACGTGGCGCGGGCGCGCGACTGGCTGGAACAACTCCGCTAGCGCGCTGGTTAGGGTGGGTCGGACATCAAGGGGAGTGATCATGGCTTCGGTCCGGGTTGAGCGCACCGACGAGGGCGGGTTCGTCGCCCGCAACGACCGTGGCGCGGAGGTCGCCATCGGAGGTTCGGACGACGACGGCGTCTTCTCACCCGTGGAGCTCCTGCTCGCCGCCCTCGGTGGCTGCGAGATCGTCACGATCGAGCCGCTGACGGCCCAGCGTGGCCACCGGCTCGTACGGCTGGCCGCCACCGTGCAGGCCGAGAAGGTCGCGCCGACCCGGCTGGGCACCATCACCGTCACGTACGACGTCGAGCTGCCTCCGGGCGACGACGAGGCCGCCGAGGTTTTCGCCGATGTCGCCCACCGGGTGCACGAGAAGCACTGCACGGTGGGCCGGGCGCTGCGCGAGGTCACCCCCACGGAGCAGATCCTTCCGAAAGACACCCATTAGCGTTCCGGACCGGCCGCCGACGGACCCCTTCGACCCGGCAGGGGCGGCGGTGACCGTGTGGCCCACGCCACGGTACGTGAGCGGCCGGCGCGACGGCTTCCGGCTGCCCGGTACGGTCGGGATCGTCACGGCGGCGGACACCGACGGCGCGGCCCTGCGCGCGGTGCGAGCGGTCCTCGAGAAGGCGGGCGTGACGGACGTCCGCGAGACGGCGGCCGATCCCCGTACCGAGGTAACGCTCTGGCTCTCCGGAGGCGCACCCGTCCTGAAAGGGCTCGGCGCCGCCGACCACACGGGCTTGGGCGCCGAGGGCTACGTGCTCGCCGCCGGCCGGTACGACGGCCGCGCGCACGTCGTCCTCGACGGCGCCGACGAGGCCGGGTCGTTCTACGCGGCGGTGACGCTGGGCCGGCTGGTCCGCGAGCGCCGGATGCCGGGAGTGGTGGTGCGCGACCGGCCGTCCATGCTCTACCGCGGCTCGATCGAGGGCTTTTACGGCACTCCGTGGTCGCACGCCGACCGGCTGGACCACTTTGTCTACCTCGGCGCGCACAAGATGAACACCTACGAGTACGCCCCGAAGGACGATCCGTACCACCGGGAGCGCTGGCGCGATCCGTACCCGCCGGCCCAGCTCGCCCGGCTCGGCGAGCTGGTCGGCCGCGCCCGCGACAACCACGTGGAGTTCACCTTCGCGCTCTCCCCCGGCCTGTCCATCCGCTACACCTCGCCGGCGGACCTGGAGGCGCTGCTCGCCAAGTTCGAGGCGGTGTACGCCCTCGGCTGCCGGTCGTTCACCGTGCCGTTCGACGACATCGACTACGGCGTGTGGCACTGCGCGGACGACGAGAACAGGTTCGGTGACGGCGGCGGCGGGGCGGGCGCGGCGCAGGCGTTCGTGCTGAACGCGGTGCAGGCATGGGCGCGCGGCAAGGGCGACGTACGCCCGCTGCAGACCGTGCCGACCGAGTACTCCGACCTGGCCGACTCGCCGTACAAGCGGGCGCTGCGCGAACGCCTGGAACCGGACGTGATCGTGCACTGGACGGGCGCCGGTGTCATCCCGGCGACCATCACGGCCGAGCAGGCGGCGCTCGCCCGTGAGGTGTTCGGGCATCCGATCCTGATCTGGGACAACTATCCGGTCAACGACTACATCGGCGGACGGCTGCCTCTCGCCGCCTACACCGGCCGCGAGCCGGGCCTGTCCGCCGAGGTCACCGGCATCATCTCCAACCCCTCGAACCAGGCGGCGGTGAGCAAGGTCGCGCTGTTCTCCTTCGCCGACTTCGGCTGGCACGACGGCGCGTACGACGCCCGGCGCGCCTGGGCGGCCGCACTCGCCGAGCGCGCCGGCGGCGACGTCCGCACCACCGCCGCGCTGCGCGCCTTCGCGGACGTCACGACCTATGACGGCACCCTGCACCGCGGTCAGGCCCCCGAGCTCGCCGCCGCCACGAACGACTTCTGGCGGCGCTGGAACGCCGGAGACCGCCCCGGCGCGGTCGGCGGCCTCCGGTCACGGGTACGGGCGCTGGCCGCGGCTCCCGCCGAGATCCGCGCCGATGTGGCCGACCCCGCCTTCGCCGGCGAGGCCGGGGCGTGGCTCGACGCGACCGCGCTGTGGGCGGAGGCGATGGACACCGCGCTGGACATGCTCGGCCATGGGTCCTCCGCGCGGGCCTGGGACGGCCGGCGGCGCGTCGACGCCCTGATGACCCGGGCGGGCGCGGTCCGTGACACCCGTGAGCCACACCGGGACACCGCTCCGAAGATCGGTGACGGCGTGATCGACGCCTTCCTGGTCGCCGCGAAGGCGATCTTCGACCGTTCGGCCGGCGTACGCGCCCGGCGACCGGCCGGAGTGACGTCTCTCACCGCCTACCGGGACGATGTTCCCGGCCGGATGACCGACGGCGACAGCGGCACGTACTTCCGCAGCGACCGTCCGCCCGCCGCCGGTGACTGGGTAGGCGTGAACTTCGGCGAGCCCCACCCGATCGGCGACGTCGCGGTCCTCATGGGCGGTATCGGCACCACACGCGGGCAGATCCTCGCCGGCGTCCTGGAGTACTCCGGTGACGGCGTCGCGTGGACCGCGCTCGCCACCGGGACCACGGCCGAGGTCCGGGCCTCGGCGCCCGGCGGCGCGACCGCCACGCAAGTGCGTTACCGCGCCACGGCGGGCGGCGGCGGCCGGTGCGTGGTGCGGGAGTTCCTGGTGAGCGTGCCGGGGCAGATCGGCTACACCGTCACCGGCGGTCCGGACGGGGATCTCGCCGCCGCGGCCGACGGGTCGCTCGACTCCGCCTACTCCGCGTCCGCTCCTCCGGCGATCGGCGACGCGCTCGTCGTCACCGCGTCCGCGCCCGAACGCCTGGAACGCGTACGCGTGCTGGGCACTGCAGGCGCGGCCGAGGTGGAGGTACGGGCCGGCGGCACCTGGCGTCACATCGGTGTCCTGCGCGAGGGGTGCGCGGATCTGGAGACCGGCGGGATGAGCGTCGACGCGGTCCGCCTGGCCTGGCATCGCGACTCGCCCGCACCGTCGATCAACGAGGTCGTGTTCGCCCCGAGGGAATGATCAATTCAGCCGTACGGCCGTCCGTATCCACCCTGAGGACTAGGGCGTGTACTCATATGGGCCGAGTCGTAGACCATTCCTGGAGGTGATCACAGCGGCGAAGCTTTCCTACAGGATTTAGACATGGCCCAGCTTGCCCCACCATGTCGCCCGGTCCCACCGGCACCGCGCGTCGTCAAGGCACCGCTCAGGATGCCCTCGCTCCGGCTCTGGCGGGAGCTTGCCCTCATCGCCGTCTTCTACGGTGCGTACACGCTCGTGCGCCTGCTGATACCGCACGACGAGAGCGCGGCGTACGCCCACGCCGGACAGGTTCTGCGGCTGGAGCACGCACTCGGGCCGAACATCGAGCTGAAGCTCAACCACGCGCTGCTGAGTGCTCCCGCGCTCGCCAGGGCGGCCAACATCTTCTACGCGACCGCGCACTTCGCGGTGACCCTGCTGGTGCTGGTGTGGCTGTACCGGCGGCGGCCGGGACACTACCGGTGGCTGCGTACGTCGCTCCTGCTGGCCACGGCGGTCGCGTTGATCGGTTTCTGGGTCTACCCGCTCGCGCCGCCGCGGTTCCTCGGCGGCGAGGGCTTCGTCGACCCGGTGACGGCCTTCCACAGCTTCGGGCTGTACTCCTCGCCGCAGGCGGGCTCTCTCACCAACCAGTTCGCCGCGATGCCGTCGATGCACGCGGGCTGGGCCATGTGGTGCGCGGTGGCCGTGATCGTGAGTACCCGACGGCCATTGATCATGACCATCGCGGCCCTTTACCCAATCGTCACAATTACCGTGATCTTCGCGACCGCCAATCATTACCTTCTCGACGCTGTCGCAGGCGTCACCGTGATGGCGTTCGCCCTGTTCGTAGGCCTTATCCTCCATCTGCGGGAGAACCGGGCACGTACAGCGAAGGATCACGAAGTGACAAACGAGACAACTATTGTGGATGGCCTTGGCGGCTCGATCTGACACCATGGAGATCATGTCCAGTTCGGCCGTAGCGCCGGTCGCCATGAGCGACACGATGGAGGCGCCCGGGGATCTGGCGGCCGGGAGACGACCTCGGCTCTACCGCGAGATCCTGCTCATCGCCCTCTGCTACAGCGCGTACTCCCTCGTGCGCAACCTCGTACCGACGACGCACACCGAGGCGCTGCAACTGGGGCGGCAGATCCTGGACATCGAGCGCACGCTGCGCATCGACCCCGAGCTGTCGATCAACCATCTGTTCATCCAGGTGCACTGGCTCGCCGTCTTCGGCAACTACTACTACTCCACGCTGCACTTTGTCGTCACGCCCGCCGTGCTGGCCTGGCTGTACCTCCGGCACCAGGACCGCTACGTCTTCTACCGGCGACTGATCTTCGCGACGACGGTGCTGGCCCTGGTCGGGTTCTGGCTACTCCCCCTCGCGCCGCCGCGGATGCTGCCGGGCTACATGGACACCCTCCTGGCGTTCCACACTCATGGCCTGTACGCCTCGGGCGCCTCGCCGGTCGGCTCGGTGTCCAACCAGTACGCCGCCATGCCGTCGCTGCACACGGGCTGGGCGCTCTGGTGCGCCATCGCCGTCGCCGACGTCGTACGCGCCCGCTGGGCGAAGATCCTGGTCTTCTGCTACCCCGCCGCGACCATCGTGGTGATCCTGGGTACCGCGAACCACTACCTCCTCGACGCCGTCGGAGGAGCCGTGACACTGGGTTGTGGCTACCTGGCCACCCGGAGCGTACGCCTGATGGTCCCCCGCCTCGGTCCGGTGGCTCGCGTCTTCTCCACTGACTGACGGACGCCTTCCGGCGAGCTTTGACCCGCCATTCGCCGATATAGGGCAATTTCCATTTGCGGTGGATCACTGTCGGTCATGAACGCGTGAAACGGCGGCCAAAACCGAGGGCCCCTCGATCGGCGCGTAACGGGGACGGGGCCGTCATCGCCCCAGGCCACCGGCCATTGATCGTGATTGTCCCTCAACGTCCAGACCTGTATCGTACGAGCCGAAACCCGTCACACACAGGAGCGCCGGGCGCGTCCCTCACGGCCGCGGCAACGACACGAACAAGCCCTATTGCCAGGGTCCGAAGTGATTTCGGCGAGCTCCCTCGTCGGCCCAAAGAAACCAGATCGCGGTACGACAAAGAGCCTGGAGTTCAGTCGTGCATGGTCTCGATTTCCGCATACTCGGTCCGCTCGAGGTGACCGTCAACGCGCGGCGGATCCCCGTGGCGGCGGGCAAACAGCGCGCGCTCCTCGCCACCCTGCTGCTCAGCGCGAACCACACCGTGTCCGTCGAGGAGCTCACCGAGCGGCTGTGGGGCGCCGACCCACCGCGGTGCCCGCGCGCGGCTTTGCACACCTACGTCACGCGGCTGCGGCAGACCCTCGACCGGCGCACCGGCTCGCCGTGCGCCGGTCCGATTCGTACGTCGGCGGCCGGCTACGGCATCGAGATCCCGGCGGCCGGGCTCGACCTGACCCGTTTCCGCGCGATGGTCGCCGAGGCGCACGCCGCCGGCGGGGGCGGTGATCTCGCCGCCGAGTCGGCGGGGCTCACTGAGGCGCTGTCACTCTGGCGTGGGCCGATCCTGTCCGACGTGCGATCGGACTCCTTACACCGCGACGTCGTGCCGAGCCTGGTCGAGGAGCACCTGCGCACCCTAGAGCGGCGGCACGAGGTCGACCTCGCGCTCGGACGGCACGACCGGCTGGTGGGCGAGCTGCGCGCGCTGACCGGCAGGCATCCCTTTCACGAGCGTTTCTGGGGACAGCTGATGGTCGCGCTGTACCGCTGCGGCCGGCCCGCCGAGGCCCTCGAGGCGTACGGAGAGGTGAGCGCGTCACTCCGCCGGCGGCTCGGCGTGTGCCCCGGCCCCGAGGTACGCGATCTGCACACCGCCATCCTCCGCGACGACCCACGGCTTTCGTCCACGCCGCCTGAAGGCGGACTGTAAGCGGACTGAAAGAGCCCTCTTCTACGTTGGGAGCCGCCAACGAGGAAAGGGCACGTATGAACGCCAGAGCACCGCCCCGTTAGTCCGGACATGAACGCGATCCGGCGAGTGCGGCAGCTCATGATCTTCAGCCCCCCGGAAACGGCGCGAGGTCCTCTCTGGGCGCCCTTTCCTTACGCGGCGAAGAGCCCGCTCTCCCCCGGATCAGCCGATGGCCGATCTCAATCCCCATGCCGCCTGGCGGCAGAGCGGACCGTCCCCCGGGATGAAGGAGCTGATCGACCGGTCCATCACGAACCCAGCTCGCACGACCCCACCAGAACCCGGCCATCACGGTAGACCCGTACGCGGCATGGGGCCCACACCCCCGCACGGTGGGCCGGCGGTCGCCGGCCCACCGTCCTCGCGCCCGCAGGAGCGTTTCTCCTCCATGAGCGACAATCCCGTCCCCGGCACCGCCGGCCTGCCGGAGCGGCCCCGCATTCTCACCCCCGGCACAGCGGCGGTGCCCGGCGTGCTCCCGCCCTCCGACACATGGAACATCGACCGCCGACCGGGAGCCCGCGACGTACTGCCCCGGCGTCGGCCTGAGCCGCCCGCGAGCTGCACGCGTCGCTTCCGCCTGAGCCCGAGCCGTGCAGCCCGGTGACGCGCGGCAGCGCCGCCTGGCGTGGATCGCCGTGCGCCGGGCTTGCACCAGGCCGTCGGCATGTGGCCGACGTCCAGGTCCCGGGGCGGCTGCGGCACGGGATCTTCCAGGGCGGCACTCCCGGCCGACGATCGGGTCTGTCCCGGCACGGTCCCCTTCGCCCCACCGTTCGATCCCCCCAGCCGTTGAGGAGACATCGATGTCCGTTGAGTCCAGCCGAGCCTTCCTGCGGATCGCCTACGACTCACCGGAGTTGGCGCAGCAGCTCAAGGCCGTGACCGGCACCCGGGAGATCGTGCGGCTCGGGCTGCGGTACGGATACACCTTCGACGTGCCCGAGCTCATGGAGGCCTCGTCCTCCTTCACCGCCGCCTCGGTGACGGCGCGGAAGACCGGGCGGCGGACGGCGGCAGGCCGGCGCGTACCCGAGGCACCGCGGGACACGGGCGGGGGCCCGCTCCACCACGAATACCGGCTGGAGGACCTGCCGGGTCTGCGAGGTGTCATCGGCCAGCTCCCCCACGTCAAGATCAAGCCACCGTCGGTCGACCTGGCGCGGTTCGCCCGCACCTATCGCGAGGAGGACGCCCGGTCCACCGCGATGTCACCGGCGGAGCCGGAGTTCCAGGCCTGGCACCACGCGATGACGAGGGCTCACTGGCGCGATCCCCGTCTGGGCTCGTGCGCGCCCCGGCGCGACTTCCACCTGGTCAACCTGGACGAACACGTCGACCACGCCGGCTATGACCGCTATCTCGAGGCCAAGCGCCGCATGGTCCGCACGCTCGAGGAGTTCTTCGGATCCGAGGTCCGGTTCCTGGGCAGCCTCTGGTACCCGCCGTCGAGCTACCGGCTCTGGCACACCAGCGAGGCACAGCCCGGCTGGCGGATGTACGTCATCGACTTCGACGAGCCGCCCGCCGCCCCGGCCGCCTCGTCGTTCTTCCGCTACCTGGATCCGCGCTCGGAGAAGATCGTCACGCTGCGGGAGGCCCCGCGGATGGTCCGTTTCTTCAAGGCCGAGCAGGACCCCGGCAGGCTGTTCTGGCACTGCGTGGTGAACCCCACGCGGCGGCACCGGTGGAGCTTCGGCTTCGCCGTTCCGGACCACTGGATGAGCGCGGTCGCCGGACAGGCCTGACGCTCGTCGCCGCTCAGCGCGAGATCTTCACCGGATTCCGTCCGAGTGAGTGGTGGTGGCGTACGGGCGCGGCGGACCAGCGCCGGGCGGCCGCGAGGACCTCCTCGATCGGGCTCGCGAGCTGCACCACCCGGACGAAGATCGGCCCGCCGAGGCGCCGCATGCCGTCGCGGGCGAACCTCCGGCGCATGCCGTGGTGCTCCCCGAGCACCCGGCTCCCATCCACCGGGACGAAGACGAGCGTGTCTCCGGCCGGCCCGCGGCCGGCCGTGTGCCCGATCCGGATCTCCGCGACGTTCGACCAGGGCAGGTGGATCCGCGCCGAGTGCAGCGTGACGCCGTCGCGGTCGAGGGTGAGCAGCGGCGCCCCGCGGAGGACGCGAACGACGGCGCGCAGGTACAGCGGGACGATCAGGAGGGTCGCCGCCGCGCACCCGACGAACCCCACGGCGGCGAAAACGCTCGCCGCGCCGAACGCGGCGAACCCGGTGTAGGCGGTGCCGAGCAGCAGGATCGCCGCGAGCACACCGACCCGGGCGACGCCCGACCGCCGGTAGCCGACGTCAAGGACACCGGCCTCGGGATCATCGATCACGCCGTCATCGGTCATACCGGTCTGGCCGCCTCACCATCGTCGTCAACGCCGTAGAAAATGCGCTCGACCACCCCACGGGCGTGGCGCGCGTGGCGGCGGTAGTCCTCCAGCAGGGCGCCGGAGGCGGAATAGCCCAGGACGTTGGTCACCGCGGAGCGTTCGCGGTGGTGCTCGGTGGGCAGCAGGTCCGAGGCGCGCCCGCGTACGAGCATGATCGCGTTGCGGATCCGGGTGGCCATTCGCCAGGCGTCCGTGAGGGTCGCGGCGTCCTCGGCGTCGAGCAGGCCGGCCTCGACGGCGGCGTCGAGCGCGGCGAGGGTGCGCGTGGTGCGCAGGCCTGGCACCTCGTGCGCGTGCTGGAGCTGGAGCAGCTGGGCCGCCCACTCCACGTCGGACAGGCCGCCAGGTCCGAGCTTGGTGTGCAGCCGCCGGTCGACACCGCGCGGCAGGCGTTCGGCCTCCATGCGCGCCTTCAGGCGGCGGATCTCGCGCAGCGCCGTGTCATCGACGCCGCGCTCGGGCCAGCGGACCGGATCGATCAGCTCCTGGAAGCGCGAGCGGAGGCCCTCGTCGCCGATGAGCGGGGCGGCCCGCAGCAGCGCCTGGCTCTCCCACGGCGCGGACCAGCGCCGATAGTAGGAGGCATAGGAGTCGAGGGTGCGGACCAGTGGTCCCTGGCGTCCTTCCGGGCGCAGTCCGGGATCGATCACCAGCGGCGGATCGGGGGCGGGCAGGGCGAGCAGTCTCCGCAGTTCTTCGGCGACGGCGTGCGCGGCGGCCGACGCCTCGCGTTCGTCGGCGCCCGGCAGCGGGTCGTGGACGAACATGACATCCGCGTCGCTGCCGTAGCCGAGCTCGTAGCCGCCGTACCGGCCCATCGCCACGATCGCGAACCGGGTCGGCAGCGGGCCGCGCCGCTCCACCTCGATCCGGTCGATGGCCACCCGCAGCGCCGCGTCGATCGTGACCGTGGTGATCGAGGTGAGGGCCTCGGCGGTGGCCCGCTCGTCGAGCTGGCCGAGCAGGTCGGCGACGGCCGTACGGAGCAGCTCACGGCGGCGCAGGCCGCGGACCGCGGCGACGGCGTCCACCGACCGGTCGTGACGCGCACCGGTGGAGGCGAGGTAGCGGCCGACGGCGGCCTGTGCCTCGACACGCAACGCCTCGACCGGCCGTGGCGTGAGCTCGGCCTCACCGCGCAGCATCCCGACCGCCTCGGGCGCGCGCAGCAGGAGGTCGGTGGCGTACCGGCTGGAGGCCAGTACGTGCGCCATCCGCTCGGCCACCGAGACATCGTCGCGGAGCAGCCGCAGGTACCACGGGGTGGTGCCGAGGGAGTCGCTGACCTGGCGGAAACCGAGCAGTCCGGCGTCGGGATCCGGGCCGTCGGCGAACCAGTCGAGCATCACCGGCAGCAGCGTGCGCTGGATCGCCGCGCGGCGCGACACACCGGAGGTCAGCGCCTCCAGGTGGCGAAGCGCGCCGGCCGGGTCGGAGAAGCCGAGTGCCTCCAGGCGCGTACGGGCGGCCTCGTGGGTGAGGCGCGCCTCCTCTCCGGGCAGACGGGCGACGGCCTGCAGCAGCGGGCGGTAGAACAGCTTCTCGTGCAGCCTCCGGACCTCACGGGCGTGCCGGCGCCACTCGGTGGTGAACTCCCGCACCGGGTCCGCGCGGAATCCCAGCGCCCGGCCGAGCCGCCGCAGGCCCTGCTCCTCTTCGGGCACCAGGTGGTTGCGGCGGAGCCGGTGCAGCTGGATCAGGTGCTCGACGCGGCGCAGGAAGCGGTAGGCGGTACCGAGTGCGGCGGCGTCGCCCCGGCCGACGTACCCACCCCAGGACAGTTTCTTCAGGGCGTTCAGGGTGTTCGGGCCGCGGATCTCCTCATCGGCCCGGCCGTGCACGAGCTGGAGGAGCTGGACCGCGAACTCCACGTCGCGCAGCCCGCCCGGGCCGAGCTTCAGCTGCCGGCCGGCCTGTTCGGGGGCGATGTGCTCCTCCACCCGGCGGCGCATCGCCTGGACGTCCTCGACGAAGTTGTCCCGTCCGGCGGCGCTCCAGACGAGTGGCGCGAGCGTCCGGACGTACTCCTGCCCCAGCTCGAGGTCACCGGCGACCGGCCGCGCCTTGAGCAGCGCCTGGAACTCCCACGTCTTGGCCCAGCGCTCGTAGTAGGCCTGGTGGCTGGCGAGGGTGCGGACGAGCGGGCCCGCCTTGCCCTCCGGGCGCAGGGCGGCGTCGACCTCCCACAGCGCTCCCTCGGTGGTGCTGGCCGAGCACGCGCGCATCATGCCGGAGGCGAGCTTGGCCGCGGCCCTGAGCGCGGCGTCCTCGTCCTGGCCCGGCGCGGGCTCGGCGACGAAGACGACGTCCACGTCGCTGACGTAGTTGAGCTCGCGTCCGCCGCACTTGCCCATGCCGATCACGGCGAGACGGCACAGGTCGGCCCGATCACCGAGCTCGGCGCGCGCGATGGCGAGGCCCGCCTCCAGCGCCGCCGACGCGAGGTCGGCCAGCTCGGCGGCGACGTCTTCCACGCCGAGGACATGGGTCAGGTCGCGCCCGGCGAGGTGCAGCAGCGCCCGCCGGTACGCCACGCGGAGCGCGACCATCGGGTCGTCGGCCGTGGCGCGGGGCGAGGGGGCGTCCGGCTCGGCGCCGACGGCGCGCAGCAGCGAGTGCCGCAGCTCCTGTGCGTCGGGCCGGCGTAGGGCGTCGGTGCCGGTGAGCACGCGCCAGTGGTCCGGGTGCCGGGCCAGATGATCCGCGAGCGCCGCGCTGACTCCGAGCACGGCGAACAGCCGATCGCGCGCGGCGGTGTCCCCGGCGAGCTCGGCGGCGAACCCGGCCCGGTCATCGGTGCTCTCGAGCAACCCCAGCAGTCCGGTGAGCGCCAGATCCGGGTCGGCGGCGACGCCGAGGGCGTCGAGCAGCCCGTCGTCGAGGTCGTGACCTTCGAGGCGGCGTTCGGCGCCCGCGACGTCGGTGATGCCGAGCCTGGCCAGCCGGCCGGCGAGACTCTCGAGGCGGCGTTCACTCACCAACAAAAGGTATCGGGGACGGCCTGGGCCTCATAACGACCGGAGTGAGTCGATTTCTCCGACGGGACCGGTCACGCGTTCAGCTGCGGCCGAGGTCGTACGGCACGTCGAGGGTCCCGCCGGGGCCCACACGGGCCAGCAGGTCCTCGGTGAACGTGCGGACGCCGGTGGCTCCCTCCGGGGCCATGTGCCGGCCGGCACGGTAGGCCGCGGCGGCCTTGCCGGGCATCGGCACGCGCAGGACCGGGCGCCGCCGGCGTACGGCCCCCAGGTAGGCCCGCATCAGGTCCTCGACGCGTTCGACGCGGGGGCCTCCCATGTCCGGCACCCGGCCGGCGGACTCCCCCAGGGCGAGCTCCACGAGGCGGTCGGCCACCTCGCCCGTGTCGACGGACTGGACCATCGTGCCGCGCGGCACGACGGCCACGGGGGGCCGGGCCAGCGCGGCCAGCATCGTCAGGACCAGGTCGTGGAACTGCGTCGTGCGCAGGATCGTCCACGGCCGCCCGGAGTCCTCGATCATCCGCTCGACGGCGAGCTTGGTGCGGAAGTAGGCGACCGGGATCGCGTCGACGCCCACGATCGAGATGTAGACGATGTGCGGTTCGCCCGAGATCGCCGCCAGCAGCTGCCGGGTCGCCTCGATGTCGCGGTCCGGCCGGCGCCGGTCGAAACCGGCGCTCGCCGCGTGCACGATCACGTCCACGCCGTCCAGGGCCGCGCGCAGACCCTCCCCGGTCTCCAGGTCGCCGCGGACGACGGTCGCCCCCTCGATCTCGGTCTCACCGCGGGTGAGCACCCGCACGTCGCCGGACAGCCGCCGCAGGATCTGACGGCCGAGAACACCCGTGCCGCCCGTTACCAGAAACTGTGTCATGTCCGTTGTGACGGGCCCGGGCCCCCGGATGTGACATCGCCCGGAACCCGCGTGCGGGCGGGTTCCGGGGGCCGGGTGTTCCGGCTCAGATGACGGGCTCGGCCAGCGCCTCCTGGACGGCCGGGTCCGGTGACGACTTCGTGCCGGGTCCGCCACGGAGCGGCACCTCGCGGATGAACCAGGCGATCACGAAGCCGAGGAACGCGAGCACCGCGCCGCCGATCATCGTGCCGTGCAGGCCGCTGGTGATGCCCGCCTTGAACGCGTCCTGGACCGCCACCGGGAGGTCCTGGAGCATGGACGGGGTCACGTGGACGCCACCGGAGGCGATCGAGTGGCCGGCCTTCTCGCCGAGCCGGCCGGACAGGGTGTTCTCCAGACGGCTGGTGAAGATCGAGCCGAGCAGGGCGATGCCCAGCGAACCGCCGATCGTACGGAAAAGGGTGACCGAACCGCTGGCCGCGCCCATGTCGCGCCGGGTCACGCTGTTCTGCGTGATGAGCGTGGTGTTCTGCATGATGAAGCCCATGCCGAGGCCCGCCACGAGGGTGAGCGCCGAGGCTTCGACGGTGCTGGTGCCCACCTGCAGCAGGAGCATGAGCAGCATGCCGGCGGTCAGCGCCGCGCCGCCCACGATCGGGTAGATGCGGTAGCGGCCGTTGCGCATGATGAGCTGCCCGACGGTGAGCATCACGACGAGCATGCCGAACATCAGCGGCAGCAGCAGGAGCCCGCTGGCGGTCGCCGACGCGCCCTGGACGTCCTGCATGTACTGCGGCAGGAAGTTCACCGCGCCGAACATGGCGGCGCCGACGAGGAAGCTCAGGATCTGGGCGAGCGTGAAGTTGCGGTCGCGGAACAGCCGCAGCGGCAGGATCGGTTCCGGCACGCGTCCCTCGACGTACACGAACCCGGCCAGGGTGGCGACGCTCAGGACGGCCAGCCCGATGATCTGGGTCGAAGCCCAGGGGTACTCCGTGCCGCCCCAGGACGCCACCAGGGTCAGGGAGACGATGCCGACGGTGAGCAGCAGCGCGCCCCAGTAGTCGATCTTGGCCTTGATGTGGGGGGTGTGCAGGTGCATGCCGAGCCCGGTGACGAGCAGCGCCACCGCGCCGAGCGGCACGTTCACGTAGAAGGCCCAGCGCCAGCTCAGGCTGTCGGTGAGGAACCCGCCGAGCAGCGGGCCACCGACGAAGGCGATCGGCATCATGCCGCCGATGATCGCCTGGAAGCGGCCTCGCTCACGCGGCGGCACCAGGTCACCGATGATCGCGAACGCGCCGACCATCAGGCCGCCGGCGCCCAGGCCCTGGATGGCGCGGAAGCCGATGAGCTGGTCGATGTTCTGCGAGAGTCCGGACAGCATCGAGCCGATCAGGAAGATCACGATCGAGGCCATGAACATGCCCTTGCGGCCGAACAGGTCGCCGAGCTTGCCCCAGATCGGGGTCGCGGCGGCCGTGGCCAGGGTGTAGGCCGTGACGACCCACGACAGACGATTGATCCCGCCCAGCTCACCGACGATGGTGGGCAGCGCGGTGCCCAGCATCAGGTTGTCGAGCATGGCCAGGAACATGCCGAGCATCAGTCCGATGATCGCGATGTAGATCGACCGGTTGGTTCTCACCGGTGAGGAGTCCACGGGTCTGAGCTCCTCGGTGTTGGTCCCCGACATGGATAACCTCTCCCTAGATGGTCGGCCCGCTTACTTGCCGACCGGCTAGTACCTTACTTGTCGTACGGTAGGCTGATAACCCTAGCCGGGCGGCAAGTAGGTTTATTCCAGGAGTGAGACGACATGGGCGAACGACGGAGCGGCACACGCGAGAGGATCCAGACCGTCGCGGTCGAGCTGTTCGCCGAGCACGGCTACGACAAGACCTCGTTGCGCCAGATCGCCGAGCGCCTTGATGTGACCAAGGCGGCGCTGTACTACCACTTCAACACCAAAGAGGACATCGTCGTCAGCCTGTTCGACGATCTCCTGGCGGGCATCGACGAGATCGTCACCTGGGGCACGGACCAACCGCAGACCGTCGAGACGCGGCAGGAGCTCCTCCGCCGCTACGGCCGGCTCACCCGCGAGCGGCCCAAGAACATGATGCGGTTCATCCAGGAGAGCAAGACCACCATGCAGGAGCTGGCCCCGGGCGAAAAGCTCCAGTGCCGGTTCCGCACGCTTTCGGCCATGCTGCACGCTCCGGACGCCTCGCTGGCCGAGCAGCTGAAGTCGACGCTCGCCCTGATCACGGCCGGCGCCTCGGTGTTCATGCTCAAGGACGCGGACGCGACCGACGACGAGAGGTACGACGCCGGGCTCGAGCTCGCACTGGAACTCGTCTCAGGCGAGCCCGGACCCACGCCCCGGAAGACGGCTCAGAGCACCGCGAGATAGCGGCGCAGCTCGTACTCCGTCACACCTGGCGCCGGTAGTCCTCGATACGTCTAACCCGCTGCGTGGGGCGCTGAGCCCGCCAGCGGACTGTGGTCGAGGTACCGGATCTCGTAGACGCGCTCGGTGAACTTCCAGCCGTCGCCGGTGCGCTGGTAGCGCTCGTGGTAGATGGCGTAGTTCAGGTGCGAGCTGCCATCGCGCAGGCGAATGAGCTCCTGGATGTAGGCGCGGCCGGACGCGGTGTCGCCCTCCAGCTGGATGGTCCCCGGGTGCGTGGTCTGCACCAGGTAGTCCACCAGAGCCGGCACCCGCTCGCCCCAGGCGCGGATCTCCTCCCGGCCGGCGAGCTCGACGGGGACGTCGGGCATCCGCAACACGCCGTCCGGTGTGAACAGCGACGCGACACGGTCGTAGTCGCGCATCATCGCCGCGTCGGTGAACTCGCCGCGCAGCGCCTCGATCTCGACGCGGTCAGCGATGGCCTGAAAGTCACTCATCGTTTCCTCCTTGTCACATCCAGGCCGGTGGAGCCGCAGTCGATGATCGCGGCGTTCACAGGAGCCGGTCATGTATCGCTGAGCTTTCCTGGTCGCTGGATGGTGTGTTCTTCTCAGCAGGACGACGACACAACCCCCCGGAATGTCAGGCGACGCGCCAACCTCACAGTCCGGTGCGCTGTCTCGTCGAACTGGTGAGGGCAGATGCGACCAAGGGAGCCGTCGACACCATGACCACCCAGTCCGGGCCAGACGCTGTTGACTCAGACGGGGGCCGGCCCGATCCGGGCCTGAGCGCGATCATGAGCGAGCGGCGTCAGCTGATCAATCTCGCGTACCGGCTCCTCGGCTCCCTGGCCGAGGCTGAGGATGCCGTACAAGAGACGTACGCCCGCTGGTACGCCATGTCCCGGCAACAGCAGGAAGCCATCGAATCCCCCGGCGCCTGGCTGACGAAGGTCGCCAGCCGCATCTGCCTCGACC
>JAOPYG010000386.1 GCA_025964685.1 Actinoallomurus sp.
CGCAGCCATGGGGACACGTCCACCGCCAGCACGATCCGCCTACCGGCGGCCCGCGACAGCGGCAGTGCCGACAGCGTCCACCGCAACCTGGCCACGTCCAAGCGACCCCGATTCAACCCGTCATACAACGCGCCGTGGCCACGCCGGTGCTCTGGCGTCAGCGTCAGGTCGACCAGCGATCTGACCGCTCCATCCACGCACAGCAGCGCGTCGGTGAGCTCGAACAGGGCATCCGCCCGGGAGGTCAGGCAGTCATAGAAGCCGGCCCGGAACCGGGACAATACGGTCAGGGACTCGACGCGGGCGGCATCCTCCAGCAGACTCACCTTCACGGCCTTGGCTTGATCATCAGCGTCTCGACAGCGCACCTGATCATCCCAAGGCCGTCCTGCTGTCCGCCGAACACCAAAACCCCCGGTCAACTCAACGAGCCAACCGAGGGCGCAGGTTAAAGAACAAGCTAAGAACGAGTTCTGGGAACGGATCGGGCGACGAGGCCGCCCTCGGTGACCCTTTTCGATCTTCCTCTCGGAAAGGGTCGTTTGTGAGAGCAGCATCTCGTCCGCTACGTGCCCTGGAAGCAGCCGCGGATCGCAGCGATGCCCGACGAGCCCAGGGTGAAGGCCAACATTCAGGCGTTGATGGAGGACATGCCGGACCGCGTCGTCGAGGCGACGCGGATCAGCGAGTCCAGGTCTAGGGAGACCGACGAGGTGTGGGGCGGCTTGCTCGATCCGCTGATCGGGCCGGCCGAGCAGACCCCCTACCGGATCAGCAACTTCCTACACGGATGAGCACACCCGGCCGGCAGCAGCTCCGCAGCTGAGGCACCCCAATGCCGTTCTTGCTTTCAGCGTTCCTGTGGGGGCGAAGTATGGACGCTGAGAGCAAGATCGGCGTGTGTTCGGGCGTCGGCGGACCAGTGAGGGGCGTTCCACTGGTCGGCGATGGCGGCGGCCTGGGCGAAGTGGGCGGCGGCCTCGTCGTCTCGGCCGAGGAGGAGGGCCAGTTCGCCGAGCGTGTGGGCGATCGGACGCAGGGCCAGCGACAGGCTCTCCGCGCCGGCCGGCGGACCGTCGCGGTGAGGGAGCAGGTCCGCATAGATCTCCGCGGCGGCGTCGCGGTCGTTCAGCGCGACGATCGCCATCGCGCGCAGGCTCGTCAGGAAGGTGAAGAAGAAGTCGGGCCGGATCGGGCTCGGTGACGTGCGTGCCTCGTCGCTGCGGCCGGCGGCGTGGAGGGCGAGCGCGAGCAGGTCGGCGACCATCGGGCCGAGCGCCTCGTGGAGAGCGCGCACGTCGTCCAGGTGGTCGCCGAGCGTGCCGTCGTTCAGCCAGATCGCCGCCAGCGCGAGGCGGAGGAAGCCAGCGTGCACCGATCCGGCGCGTTCCATGCGTGCGGTGGCCTCGGTGTAGAGGCGCTGGGCGTCGGCGAACCGGCCCTCGATGAGCACCAGGGTCGCCAGCGCGATCTCGGCGGCGCTGATCGCCTCCGGCATCCGGTAGGCGCGGGCGAGGTCGAGCGCCTCCCCGGTCACGCGGCGCATGGTCGCGGGGTCGTTGGCCGCGGCGGCGTTCGCGGCCTGGTCGATCAGCCCGGTCACGCGGTAGACGGGCAGGTCGTGCTCGACGCCGATCTCCACCAGCTCGCGGGCGTACTCCTCCCGCCCGGGGTCGCTGGCCAGGACCAGGAGCGCTGCGGCCCGGAGGCGGGGATCGGTGGCGAGGTCGAGTGCTTCCCGCGCCGCCGCCATGACCGTCGGATCGTCCTCGCCCACCAGCTCGTTGGCGTACGCGATGAGCAGCCGGGACCGCACGTCGGGGGCGAGACCGGTCCGCTTGAGCAGGCGGCTGAGGCGGCCGACGATGGGACGGTCGACCGTGCCGTACGTGCGGGCCTGCCAGGGGGTGGGCTCGGTCCAGGCGGTGAACGCGGCGATCATCAGGTCGTCGCGGCCGATCGACTCGGCGTACTCCACGGCCTGCTCGCGCGTGTCTCTGGCCGCAGCGACCGCCCCGGCCTTGATCTGCGCGCGCAGCAGCCTGCCGAGCAGGTCGACGCGCTCGTCCGGTTCGCTGGAGTTGGTGACGGCGTCGGTGAGGAGCGCGGCCGCCACGTCGTGGGCGTAGCGTGCCTCGGCCAGCTCGGCGGCCCGTACGCAATAGCCGACGGCCTTCGGTGATCCCGCTCGCGCATAGTGATGGGCGAGCGCCGCGACGTCGCCAGTGCCCTCCAGGGCGGAGGCGATCCGGGCATGCATCCTGGTGGCCCGCAACCGGGTGACGTCGGCGACCAGCGTGTCCCTGATCAGCGCGTGAACGAACCGGACGCGCCCGGGCCCGGGTTCGTCGAGCAACCCGGCGATGACGCCCGCGTCCAGTGCGTCCAGCACGCCGTCCTCGTCGGAGTCGGCGGCCTGCACGAGCACGTCCACCGAACTTTCCCTGCCGGCCACCGCCGCCAGCCGCAGGACGGACACGCCGCTCTCGGGGAGCCTTGCCAGCCGGCGCCGCAGCACGTCCCGTACGCCCTCGGGGACCTCGGAGAGCGCGACCAGCGCGCCCTCGCCGGTCAGCAGCCGCGCGCTCTCCCGCACATAGAACGGGTTGCCGCCGGTTCGCTCGGCGATCCCGGCCACGGTCGCGTCGTCGGCCTCGCACTCGGCACGTACGAGCTCCGCGACGGCGTCGCCTTTCAGTCCGGGCAGGTCCAGCCGGAGGGGCGCGGTGCGGGCGAGGGACCCGAGCGTTTCGGTGAGGCGCTCGCTCTCGTCCGCGCGGTACGCCGCGACGACCAGGATCGGGGCCCGCGCGCCGACGCCGCCGAGCAGTTCCAGCGTGGCGGCGTCCGCCCAGTGGAGGTCGTCCAGGACGACGGCGACCGGCCGGTCGGCGGCGGCCGCCGCCGCGAGCCAGTTCCACACGGCCTGCCGGAGCCGGAACCGCCCGGCCGCCGCGTCATCGTCCACCGGCGCGGAGTCGGAGAGCAGCGGCGCCAGGTCGTCCGCGAACTCTCCCGGAGGAACGCTCACGGCCACCTTCCGCAGCGCCTCGACCCACGCCCACGCGGGCGGCGCGCTGTCCACCTCGGGACAGCGCCCGGCGGCCACGAGCCACCCGTCCTGTCCGAGTCGCGCGCCGAGGTGCTCCAGCAGCGTCGACTTGCCGAGCCCCGCCTCCCCGGTGACGAGCGCGACGCGCGCCCCATCGGCGGTGGCCTCCCCGGCGGCCGCCACCAGCGCCGCGAGCTCGCCCTCCCGCCCCACGAACGTTGTCGCGCGGGGCCCGTTGTTCGGAGGCGGCGGCGCGGTTGCCCGGGGCCGGGGCGTGTCCGCGGGGGGCGGAGGGACGGCCGCGCGGAGGACGTCCGTGCGCTGGGTGAGGATCGCCTCTTCCAGGGCCACCAGGTGCGGGCCGGGGTCGAGGCCCAGCTCGTCGGCGAAGGTGGCGCGGGCGCGGCGGAGCGCGGCCAGCGCGTCGGCCTGGCGGCCGCTGCTCCACAGCGCGAGAGCGTGCACGCGCCAGCCCTCCTCGCGCAGGGGAGCGTCGCGGGTGAGGCCCTCCGCCTCGGGTACCACCGCCCCGGGGTCGCCGAGCCGCAGTCCCGCGGCGATGTGCAGTTCGCGGGCGACCAGACGCAGCTCGTTCAGCCGGGCGGTCTCGGCGGCGGCCCACGGCTCGTCGGCGACCTCGGCGAACGCGGGTCCGCGCCACAGCGCCAGCGCCTCGTCCAGCCGGGCGCGGGTGTCACGGGGATCGGTGAGCGTACGGGCCTCGTCGAGCAGCTCCTCGAAGCGCCATGCGTCCACCGCCCCCGGCGGCAGCCGCAGTGCGTAGCCGGGCGACGCGCTCACCAGCAGGTGGGCCGGGGTCCGCGGCGGGCGGCCGGGTTCCAGCAGGCGGCGCAGGTTCGACACGTACGCCTGCAACGACGCCAGGGCACGCGACGGCGGCTCGCCGCGCCACAGGTCCTCGACCAACCGGTCGACCGGCACGACCTGCCCGCGCGCCGCCACCAGCAGGGCCAGCACGCCGCGCTGCCGCGGTCCGCCGAGGGGAACGGGCTCTCCGCCGGCCTCGGCCGCGAACGAGCCCAACACCCTGATCAAGACCATGACGCGACACATCGTACGCACGGCCGCCGCACGCGTTCCAAGTCGGCTCCAAGTGCCTTCCAAACCCCCGGGAGCAGCCTTGAGCACGAACAGATGAAGGGGCAGGAACAGATGAGCGTCAACACGCAGGACATGGAGATCGTCCACCGCGCCTTCCGCCGCGAGTCGCGGCTGCTGATGGAGCTCGTCGCGGCGGTCGCCCCGGGCGACACCGCTCGCGCCAAGGTGATCGCCGACCACTTCCGCGACTACCGGCTGGGACTGAAGAACCACCACGAGGGCGAGGACGAGTTGCTGTGGCCGCCGCTCCTGTCCCGGGTAGATCTGGAGGCGGACATCGTCCTGCGCATGGAGGCCCAGCACGAGCGCGTCGCGGCCACGCTGACCAGGCTGGACGCCGCAGTCCCGGCGTGGGAGGCCACCGCCGGAGCCGACGAGCGCGACACCCTCGTGGCGGTCCTCGCCGATCACCGGGCGGTCCTGCTCGAACACCTCGACGACGAGGAGGCCACTCTTCTTCCGCTCGCGGCCGAGCACATCACCGAGCAGGAGTGGGCCGCACAGGGCGACCATTTGGTGGCCAACACGCCCAAGCTCACCCTGCTCACGCTCTTCGGCCTCGTCCTGGAGGACGCGAACCCGGCCGAGCGCGCCACGCTCCTCTCCGCCCTCCCCGCGCCGGTGCGCGGCATCTGGCACGTCATCGGCCGCCCCCGCTACGCCCGCCACATCCGCCGCGTCCGCGCGGCCTGACCAAACCCCACGCACGACTCACCAAGCTCACCGAAGACTCGCAAGGAGAAGAACAATGTCGCTAAAGAAGATCAACACCGCCCTGGCCGCCGCCTTCATCCTCTTCATCCTCTGGTTCGGGATGGAGTACATCCTGAGCCCGGAGACGACCGCGCCGGGCTACGGCCTGCCGAGCTGGCCGTCCAGCGACGGCGACGGCTTCCTGATCATCAAGGGAATCCGCGACGTCGTCTTGGCCCTGGTCCTGGGCATCCTGCTGGTGACGGGCCACCGCCGGGCGCTGGGCTGGGTGCTGCTGGTGGAGGCCCTCGCCGCGTACGGCGACATGACCAACGTGCTGGCCCACCACGGCTCCGTGGCCACCGCGCTCGGCGTCCACTGCCTGACCGCGACGCTGATGGTGGTCAACGGCCTGCTGATGATGCGCGAGACCCGCAAGGTCGCGGCCGCTCCGGCGACGCCCGCCCCGCAGCCCGCCTGATGCCATCGCCCCGCCGAGGGCCAATCGGGGATTGAGGGGACAACTCATGCTCAGCAACATCGCCACTGTGCTCGCCGGACTGATCGGCGCCGTGGTGATGCTGGCGATCAGTGTGCTCCTGCTCGTCGCGTAAACCGCGTGGTCCGGCAGGTGCATTTCCGAGAACTTGAAGAGGGAGACGACTATGACGATCAACGATGTGCGCGGTGTCCTCAAGGGGCGCGTGCTCCTGCCTGATGACGACGGCTTTGAGCAGGCGGCCACTGCGTGGAACCTCACCTTCAGGCAGCCGGTCGCGGCTGTGGTGGAGGCCGCGGACGCCGATGACGTGGCGGCGCTCGTGCGATACGCACGGCGGGCGGGTATGACGGTGACCGCGCAGCCGAGCGGGCATGGCGCCTCCGGTGATGTGGAAGGCCTGATCCTGCTGCGTACCGGCCTGCTGAACGAAGTGGAGGTACGCGCGGAGGAGCGCGTGGCTCGGGTGGGCGCGGGCGTGAAGTGGGGGCAGGTACTGGCGGCGGCCGGTCCGCTGGGCCTGACGGGCCTGTCCGGCAGCGCGCCGGGGGTCAGCGTGACCGGCTACACCCTGGGCGGTGGGGTCGGCTGGTTCAGCCGCAAGTACGGCTTCGCCTCCGACAGCGTGCGGGCCATCGACATCGTGGACGCCGATGGCGAGCCCGGCCGGGTGACCGCCGAGTCCGATCCCGAGCTGTTCTGGGCGCTGCGCGGCGGTGGCGGGGACTTCGCGGTGGTGACCGCCCTCGAACTCGAACTGTACCCCGTGCCCACCATGTACGGCGGGCGCGTCATCTGGCCGGACCACCGGACCAGAGAGGTATACGACGCATTCCTGGAGATCACCGCCGAGGCGCCGCGTGAACTCAGTGTCTGGATCAACCGGCTCCAGCCACCCGGCGCATCACCGATGGTCACGCTGGATCTGGCCTACCTGGGTGAGGCGGCTCAGGGGGAGGACCTGCTGGCTCGCCTCGACAAGATCGAGGGCCCGATCTCCGACAGCCGCGGCGTCGTCCCGGTTGCCGAGCTGGGTGACATCACCGCCGAGCCCACCGACCCGGCCCCCACCATCACTCGTGCCGAGCTGCTCACCGGCCTGGACACGGACGCGGTGGAGCTCCTGCTGGCCAAGCCGGTCGAACCACTCATCAGCATGCAGATCAGACACCTGGGCGGAGCACTCTCCGAGCCGGGCGGCGGGGCCGGTGCGAGCGGCGCGGTGGCTGAGCCGTACCTGCTGGGCCTGCTGGGTCTCGGCCTGCCGCACGTGGCCGATGCGACGCGCGCCAAGCAGGCCGAGGTCGTGGCCGATCTGGAGGCTTACATCAGCGGCCGCAAGCCGTACACCCTGCTGTCTCCTGGTGAGACGGCGGCGAAATCCTTCTCCGGCAGCGCGCTCGCGCGGCTGCGGGAGATCAAGCGGGCCCGCGACCCGCACAACGTGTTCCGCGCCAACTACCCGGTGCTCGTCTAGACCGGCTCCGCCGCTGCGCCGTCGACGGCCAGGACGATCCACAAGCTCACCTGTCCTCAAGGGTGGTCAGGTGAGCTGTGACGTCGTCGGCGAAGCGGCCCAGCAGGCGGCCGCGGTCTGCACGGTCGGGGGCGGACCAGTGGGCGATTGCGCCGGTGAACCAGGGCGATGGAGCCCGCAGGGCCACCGACCGGATCTGGCAGAACCTCACCCAGCGCCCGGGGATGGAAGAATCGATCACCGGGCCGACCTGACGTAGCGGCTGGGTAACGGCCCGACCGCGGTCGCAGCTCCTCGTCGGCGAGGTAGTCACAGATGAAGATCGTGCGGATCACGCGGCCCAGGTCCTCGATGGCCTGGTAAGTGGGGTGCTTGGGGCCGCCGCGGGTGAAACGCCGCAGCATCTGGTGCGCCTCGGCGGTCTTCAGGCGCAGGGCAGTGGCGTACTTGACCATCTGGTCGTAGTTGTTGGCGATCAGGTCCCAGTCGATGGTCTTGTTCGACAGCACCTCATCCAGCTGGGGCCAGGCCTCGTCCTCGCTCCACGATCCGAACTTGCGCGAGTCCGACGCGCACGAGGTGCCCGGCCCCCACAGCGTGGTGTCGCGGGCAGCGAGGGTCTTGTTCACCACGGTGCGGATCGCACCGCGCAGATTGTCGCGGTTGATGAACAGCCGACGGGTCCGCCGCAGCGCCGCCTCGGTATCGGCCAGCGCCGGGTCGATCGCGGCGGCCGCCACCCCGTCGGCGACCCGCTTGATCCCCACGTTCGTACCCAGGCCGTACAGACACAACAGCAGCCGGCGCCGCAGCGTGGCCTCGTCGGTCACGGTGCGCGAGGCCACCGAGGCGAAGTCGCCGGTGAAGGCGGTGACGTGGTCGACGTCCTTGACGACGTTCAGCGCGCCGCCAGCAGCGTGAGGCGGATCGGCTCCGGGGCCGCCTGCAAGTCCGACGGGTACATCTTCATCGCGCGGGCCCGCCACCCGTCCACTGCCCGGCCATGAACTCCACCGCGGCCTTGGGAACGTCCTCCCGCCGCGGGAACCGAGCCTCCTGCTCGAAGAACTTCAGCACCAGGCCGAACCCCAGACGCGTCGCCCCGGACTTGTTGCCCAGCAGGGCGAACTCGTCCTCATGCAGCGTCCAGCACTCGATGAGGTCTTCCAGCTCCCACTCCCGCCGCATCGCCGCACCCTTTCTCCCGATCTGCACAGAAGGTCGGGAGAAACATGTTCTGGAACCATGCGGCTGCTGATCGGTATCACGAAGACGTGATCGCTACGCAACGATCTTGAACGTTACACAGGGCTACTTTTCACTTGGTCGCACGGACCCGAGTGGAGGGCCAAG